>JAALKD010000052.1 GCA_011088215.1 Sphingomonadales bacterium
TTCCGATCTCACGTTAGAGCCGGTATAGAACCCTTCCCAATTGACACCCAGTTGCTTGAGCACGGTGCGGCTAACTTCGGCAATGCGTACCCGCAAATTTACCTGTGTGGGCTGCAATACGTTCACGCTGTTCATAACCTGATCGGTGACCAATATGGACCGTGCCAGTTTTTCAGCGGTAGCCGCTTCAGCGGGTGAGCCCACATTGCCTTCCAGAACAACCAATTGGCCCAACATAACAACCTTGACCGGTGCGCCCGGCAATAGCCGCGCGTAGGCGGTTCGCAAAGCAGACAGATTT
Organism: Sphingomonadales bacterium; assembly: GCA_011088215.1. GTDB lineage: Bacteria > Pseudomonadota > Alphaproteobacteria > Sphingomonadales > Kordiimonadaceae > Kordiimonas. The sequence goes on from JAALKD010000052.1 coordinate 302, forward strand.
CGGGTCACCGTTACATTGGACGAAAATATTGTCTGGTCGTCCTTATCAAGCGCGTAGAAACTGGTTTCGCCCTGTGTGCGACCAAAAATATAGATCACTCGGTTGGATTTAACCTGGACGTCAGCAATTTCAGGATTGGCAATGAACACTTCTGACGCGGGGCGATCAAGGCGAATAAGCGTGCCCTTGTTGACCTCAATCGACAAGTTTCCTTCGCTGGGTGCAAGTACACTGGCGCCGTGCTTTTGAGCGAGCGGAGCTGCGTAAGCCGTTGTAGTGGCCAGTGCCATCATGGCGAAAAACACAACAAAGCCAATGACAGCGCCGATATTGATTGATTGTCTGGTGCTCATTGGTCTGCTCCCCCAGAAGGTATGCTAGAAGGTTTGCCAGTTGACTTTCCTATGGACTTGGGTCCGCGATTGCCTGGGCCGATCTCGACGGTCGACAATTCATTACCGCGACTTACCCGCACGGTGTTTGTCGCTGCTTTGGCATCCATCTGTGGCAAAAACCGACTGACTTCGTGACCAAGCGTATGGCTGGTTGTGGTGCTGATGGGTGGACTGTCGGGGTTAGCCGCCTGCAACCAGCGAACCATCGCCGGTCAGGCTGCGTAAACTAAGGGACAGCACACCAATTTTTTCCAGCATCGCAACTTTTTCCGCCATTTTGGGTGTCACTTCGATGGTGGCGGTTTTGCCGATCTGGATTTTTTCTTCCTGCACGGTACTGCGTTGGTCTACGGCCAATACGCGTACGTTCTGGAACACGGTTTCTGCAGCGGTGTAACGCTCTGCGCGGGACATTTCGATGGTGTGGGTTACAATCACATCAACCCGGTCTCCAGGGAAAATAAAGCCGCCGATACCGGCTACCGGCGACAGTTTAATTGTCACCGCACGCATGCCTGGCGTTAAGACCGCAGCGAGGAAGCCGCGCTCCCCTTGCGCAATCACAGCAGATGCAGTTACCGGCTCGCCGCGATTCATCGGTGAACGCACAACTTTGCCTTCCACGTCTTTCAGATTATCTCTTGCGCCGCTAAAATAGGCTTCATTCAAGCCGTTTTGGGGCCATGGCTGCCAGGCGACATCATCGGCTGACAGGATTGTGCCTACCGGCAATTCCTTAGCGGCCACCAAAATTTTTGCTGTTGGTGCAGGCACACTAACTGTTTGTGCCTGTTGAGCTTGTTGCTGCACACCGGTTAAATAAGACCGGGTAAAAAACACCACGCCGACCACGCCGATAAGCGCTACGGCGATTAGGATAAGACTTCTGGGGTTCATGTCTTGTCTCCTGATAAAATCGCGAGGGTAAGAGACGGCCTTGGCCATCTATTCTGTTGCTTATTCACGTACAAGGGTCGGCATTGGTTCAGGCTGTTGAAACCGATACCTTTTGGAGACAAACCCACATGCCACCGGCCATGATGGCGACGCCGTATGGTACTTTCGGCGGGCCAGCTGAAACCAGCGGCTTTAGGCGGGTGTGAACGAGCGTCACAAGAGCAACCACACCGCCTGCAACTGTCACAAAAAGCAGAAACGAAGCGCTGAGGGTTGGTCCGGCAATCAAAGCGACTGCTGCCATCAATTTGACATCGCCGCCTCCCATGAATTTGAGCGCAAACAACACGACGCAAAAGCCGAACACCAGCAAACCAGCCACAATCGGCCCGCCCGCAGCGGCGGTGAATGTTTCGCCTGCCTGTAATCGCCATACGGCCAATAGACCAAACAGACCAAGGACCATAAGCGGCTGAATATTGGGTATTCGCCTGTCCTTCAAGTCAGTCGCTGCCGCCCATACAAGGGTGGCGATAACTGCGCTATAGATGCCTGTTTCGACCATATTGGTCATTGGTTCCACCTGAGAATTGTCGAACGACTTCCTGTATTCTTACGTGGGAATACAAGGCTGCCTGTCGCTCTTTTCCAAAAGAATAGCCGCCGGAAATTATCAGCCTCCGGCGGCTATCTGTCGTTAGCCTTTAAGCGTGCTTGCTCTTAGGGAGCAGGCGCAGGTGCCGCCGCGGGAGCATTAGCATCAAGCGTGTCAGACACACCTGTAAACATGCCGTCCAGCGAGGTGCCCAGTGCACCAAGGGCTGTGATTAGTGCGATTGCAACCAATGCGGCGATCAGACCATATTCAATGGCGGTAGCGCCTTCTTCGTTGCGAGTTAGTGATTTCATAAACTTGAGCATTTTCTTTCTCCAGCTGCCAAGATTGGATGCACAATGATTAGCAATGTAGGTGTGAACAAAAAGTTAATTTGAAATGAAAATAACATATATAAAACAATGACTTATAATATATTTTGTTGAAAATTATCATCGAGTTTTAATTAAATTTTCAATGGCATTGCTATGAAAGGCTTTTTCGTAGCATCGACAATTTTAGAGAAATTTTTTCTGTCTAAACCAAGCGGCCTCGTCGGCGAAATAAAATTAAAGATGACAAAATAAGCGGCCTTACTCAGCAGTTTTGAAATCAAAAACGGCTAACTGTTAAAGAATCGGCCTGCTTTTAGAGCGCTGGATGACCGATTCTGAATCGGAGTTTTCGCCGGACCGTTGCAGGGGCGGATGTAGTTGACACACTTGATATGGAGAAGGCCAGCCCACCATCAGCGACGGTGAGGAGAATATCACGGCTTTAGGGAATGGTCAGGGTGACTGGTATGCTGAGGCTGCGGCACTTTGAGGAGAAGGGAAGCCCTCAAAGGGCCGCAGCAATATCTCCCTGGTGTTACTGCTTTAGGAGCCAAAGGGCAGGGAGATAGGGTCGTTCATTTTTGCGGGAAGCAATTTTTGCCAACCGCCTGGCGGTTAAACCGCCACAAAATTAGGTCTCCGCCAAATCGAGCGCTAAAAAATCACGTCTGCTGCTGCTAAATCATTCTCTGTTAATCCGACAAGGAAAATGCTGTCTGCATTTGTAGTTTCGATCAAAACGCCGAATTGGCCGTTGATGGTGGTTTCAAACGAGAAGAACAGCAGGTCGCTGAAATTATCAATGTCGCTGATCTGCTCCAGCACCAGCGTATCATCGAATATATTGAAATCATCGATGGTGTCGTCGCCGTGGCCGTCAGCGAAGTAGAAGAAGTCTTCGCCGGTGCCCCCGATTAATGCGTCGTCGCCGGTACCGCCGAATATATAATCGTCGCCGGCGTCGCCCCAGATCGTGTCATGGCCTGAGCCGCCGTATAGCGCGTCCGCACCGCCACCGCCAGACGCCTCATCGTCACCGGTTCCACCGAAAACCGTATCACTGCCAGGGCCCGCAATTACAATATCATTACCGGCACCTGAGCCAATCAAATCATTGCCGTTGCTGGCAAAAATAGCGTCACTACCTGTGCCGCCCCAAACATCGTCGTCGCCGTCACCGGCAAAAATGACATCATTACCGGAACCGCCAAACAGGCTGTCAAATCCGTCGCCGCCATCGACAGTATCGCTGCCGGACCCACCGAAAATAAAATCATCGCCGGCTAGCCCGGATAGGTCGTCAGAACCGGAACCGCCACCGATGATGTCGTTAAAAAAGCCACCCAGAACCAAATCATCGCCCGATCCGGCCCAGATTAGGTTTTCCGGGGCCACTGAGGGGAATATTGCAATTACAGCCTGGGGTCCTTCGGTTTCGCCGAAATCGAACAAGCCGTTGTCATCAACCAGGCCATCGTTCCAACCCGCACCGATGATGGTGTCGTTGCCCGCGCCGCCCAACAGGGTGTCACTGCCATCGAAGGCGGTGCCGTCAGGGATGACGGGCGCAAAAAAATTCAGGTCGCCGTACCAATCGATGTGAGTGATATCGCCATCGTCAAAGCCGCCACCGATGATAAAATCGTCACCGCCGCCGCCAACCAGAAAGTCGTCCCCGTCCCCGGCGCGAAAGAAACTATCGCTGCCTGAGCCGTCAAAAACTTCGTTACCGTTTACTGTGTTTACAAATGTCATTGGTCGCAAGTCCTTGTCGTTGTTCGTCGTCTCCTGGTCTTGTGCCAGGTGTTTGTCGGTGAAAGCCATTAAGCCATAGCTTTCCTGAATGCATTATGAACGAACAAGTTAGGCCAATATGCGGCGATAGTGCGGCGCACCAAATGAGGGCTGCATTTTAACAGTGGTACGTAGGAAAGTGGGTAGATGAGTGAGTTTGTCGGTGCTTGGCGGCCTTATGCTGCTGGCTCAACCGACTGCAGGGAACCAATTCGGGGCCTGAAGAATGAAACCTTGCGAATGGTCTGGGCAGAAATAAACTGGAAAATTATTGGTTCATAGGCGAAGAAAATTTCTGTCGCCAAAATGGTTTCGTCGTCGCGCATGGTCAGTCCGGCTGGCAGTGTTGGGGCCTCACCTTCAATGCCAAATTCGCTGACAGCATTCAACGAACCACCGCCAAGGCGTTGCCAATAGATGCTGGCTGGGTCATCTTCTGTCTGGCTGATTGCAGTAACAATAACCAAGGCATCTGCACCCATTTCATACGGAGCCATTATAAAGGGTGCTGCGGAGAAGATGTCCTGCATGACATCTTCCGAGATTTCTTCGTCCCGGGTGACGAGGTCGGCAATGGAAACAACCGAATGCTGCAATTTCAAATTTACCAGCAGATAGTTGCCCACTTCAACGACTCCGGTCAGGAACGAGACAAACATTGGTATCGCCAATGCCAGTTCGGTCAAAATAGCACCGCGTTCATTCCGTTTAAGCCTGCGCAGCAACATTGCTAACCGCCCCGGTTTAGGAGGTTCGATATTTGTGGTGGAACCCTGCGCTATTTTGACCCTGTTCAAGTTACTAAAAAGGCTCATTGCGCACCGCTACGGTAGAGCTGATGTTGAGCGCGCGGCGCGCCCAATCCATAAACCCAGTTAAACTGTTGGCGTCATAATTGATGCGATAGAGGACAATGTCGCCCGCGCCGCCAAGACCAGCTATTGCCATATCATCGTCCCACACACCGTTGCCGTTAACATCGGCATAAGGTTCTCCCTCGTCGTAATCCCCGCTGTCGTTTTGGTCGGTAAAGGGTTCGGGTTCGCCGATATCGGCAAATTGTTCATACACCAGCGTTTCAATCACCACAGTGTCCATATCAACCATGCCGAATGTTTGTTCTTGAATGATTGCACGCACCTGATCTTCGCGGGTTACCCCGTCGTCTGCGCCGCCGGTTACACCGAAGCGAGAGGCATGCAGCACAGCATTTTCAACTGACGCCGAGACAAAAAAGAAGTTGGCGACTTCAAATACGCCGATCAAGGCGGTCAGCAGAATTGGCAAGCCAAGCGCCGCTTCGACCATGGCGCTGCCTTGTTCGTCTCGTGCAAGGCGTTTCATGCGTAACAATTTGGGCCAGCTTATCATTTTGCCACCCCCCTCATTTTGAGAGTCGCAGATTTGATAATTGACGGCCAATGGTTTCAAACGCAGCGTCCAGCGAAGCAGCCGTTGGTGCATGGAAATAAAAACTTGGGTTGGTGGCGCAGTTTTCAAAGGCTGTTTGAACCGTTGCGTCTGGTGTTGTGCCAAAGGTAATTGAATAGATAATCACGCTATCATTTTTGATGTTTGCGCAAATGCGGTCAAAGCGGTCATCCAGATCGTCGCGCGCTTCGGAGACCGATGCGTGGCCCATATCTGCGGCGCGGCCATAGGCGGTATAATCTGATATGCCGGGAAATGGATCCGGCCATGTAGAAGGTGGGATAAATTCATTTTTACCGTCGGTTAGCACTACAATCACTTTGTCCATAAACGGCGTGGCATAGTCGACAGGAAGCTCGGGCTCGCTACCATCCCACAGGCCGCGCCAACGCGGGCTGAGAACTCGCCATCCCCAGGCCAGTCCCATGGGTGTTGCGGTGCCGCCGAACGACCAGGGTGCCATGTCATCAATGGCGTCCAGTACCTTAGTCTTTTCTGCCACCAGCGGTGTTATCTGTTCGCCGCAACCGCGGTTGGGGCCAATTGAATTGTCCCTGTCGTTTGATTCGACGATGGTAATTTCATCACCGTTGTCCTCATCAACCCAGTTGTTGTCGTAATGTGTAAATTGCCAGCCCGATTTATAGTACCAGCCTTCAGCATAGTCCGTGTCCTGCCAATAATAGGGCTCGAACGGCTCGTCTGTAGGAGGTGTGTCAGTTTCATCAAGGCCATCACTGCGGGCGGCAATACAGCCCATCCATTCGGTGTCGGGAAAACCGGTGTCGACAAGAGTTTGTCCGTCTGCGGATAACCAGCCGTCATGTGCACTGCCAACATTCACTTGGGTGATATAGGGCACGACCCCAACCCACAAATTGGTATTTGTTTCCTCGTCGCCGTAGACGGTTTCGATCAGATTGGTCGCCGCTTCTTTCATGGTGTCAATTTTGTCGTCATGGCGCATGGACCCGGTGTTGTCCATAACAAGCACCAATTCCATGCCGCGGGTTTCGCGGGTAATTTCGGTGCTTGCGGAAACGGTGATGTCGCCGAAACCAAATATGCTCATGAAGGTGGCGCTGACCGTTGCGTCGGCGCTTAGGGTGATCACTTCATTGTCGTCGCTGACCGTGATGACCATGTTTGCATCTGCGGCAACATTGTCCACCGATGCGATATTGGCGTCAAAAAACTCACGGGCGTCTGCTTCCATATTATCAACATCAAGCGCGTGGCCAGCGGCCAGCCCGGCACTGTCCAGTGATTTTTGCAACACGTCTTTTACATAAAACATACGTGCACCGTCGACCGTTAGTCCGGCTGCACCAGTGAGTACAAGCATGCCGCCTGCAACGGCTGGAATAAGGCTGCCGCGCTCGTCTTTGATTAGGCATTGCCCTAGCTTTTTGAGCGAAAGTCGCATGTGTGATGTTGGTTTCATGTGTCTGCCTGTTGCCTGATACAGAAGGGCGACTCTATGGCCACAATCACAAAATTTTGTAAACGAAAGTGGACAATTGTAGTCATAATTTAGGCAAATCCGATCGCTTCGATTGCGCCGGGATGAGTGTGTCGTTTCTTTGCTGAGAGTGTATTCTTTTCATAAATAACAATGCATTACATGAAAGTATAAAGTTGACTTTGTTGGCCCGTGTGCTGAAGTGCATTGGTTTTTGCCGCTGATAATATTTATTGGAGTTACCTAAGATTAGGGGTTGTACCAACACCTCGATAGTGGCTACGATACAACCGGGGGTCGGTAAGAACCTTTGTGACTGCTGGAAGGCGGGGCGAGACGTGAGTGTAGACAAGTATCCTTCGCCTGAATTGTTGGCACAGGCCAAGCAACAGCGCCGGGAACCACCCGAAGACGCGATTTTCAACTATTTTAATTCGTCGGACGGCGAATCGATGCGATTTGCCCGGTTTCCTGCCAGCAAAGTGGTTGAGACCAAGGGCACTATCATCTTCATGCCTGGCCGGACTGAGTTTATCGAGAAATTCATTGAAGATATCCATGTCTGGAACGGGCTTGGTTTTGCCTGTGCCGCTATGGACCTGCGTGGGCAAGGCATGTCGTCGCGTGTACATCCGAACCGCGACAAACATTATGTAAGAAGTTTCGACCCTCATATTGAGGATGTTCATCAGCTGTTTGAAAAGGCCATAGCGGGCAAAATGCCCAAACCCTACATATTGATGGGGCATTCAGCGGGCAGCCACGTGATACTCAGATTCCTTCATGACCATCCGCGCGATGCAGATGCCGCGATTTTGGTGGCACCAATGGTTCGCATTGCGGCGGGCGGCGTGCCGCGGGTTATTACACATATGCTTTCGTTCATCATGACATTTGTTGGACTGGGTTCTGCTTATGTACCGGGGCATACCGCTTTCAAAGATGGGCGTTGGGTTTGGCGCAAAAAACTGACCCATGATGATGAACGCTTTAAAGACGAAGATCATTTCATTAACACCAAAGACCGGCGGCTGGCGGTGGGTGGTGTGACCTACAAATGGCTGCTGGAGGCCATGCGTTCCTGCGATATTTTGAACGCACCCGGCTACGCCGAAAAAATCAATGCACCGATATTGATATTGCAAGCAAGCGAAGATCAGATTGTTGATAACGATGCGCAAAGTGACATTGCAACGCATCTGCCCCATGGCCGTCTGGTGAGGGTCGACGGAGCAATGCATGAAATTTTGAAAGAATCGGACAAGCACCGCGCAGGGGTTTGGGAAGCAATCGCCGAATTTATTGATTTAAAAAACGGCCCCGACTTTTCAGTGCTTTAGCCGTCGCTGGGACAATGAAGCAATTTAGCTGTCAATTAAGTGGGCTGGGAAAGCCCGAATTTTCCAGGAATTGGCGCGCCGTTGCCTTCAGTGTATCTACATCCCGAATAGTTTTGCCGATTACATTTATGCCCACCAGGAAGGTCAGCAGGCTGGTGGCAAGAGTTATTGTGTCTGTAGCCTGGTCAATCGCACCCTCTGCCTTCGCCTCTTCAATACGGGTGATAAACTGGTTGCGTTTTTTTTCGGTGCAGGCACGAACCCCGAGCGGTGCAGGTTTATCTTCACTTGATTGAACAAGACAATTGATAATCATGCAGCCGCGCGCCATTGGGTCGGCTGCAAGCTTCTCGCAAATTGAGTTGAAGAATAAATGGAGGCTGTCGCCCGCCCGCCCGCCGGGTATATCGCTTGTTAACGGCAGGTCACTATCATCGCTTTCGTAGCGGGCCAATGCTTCTGCAAACATAGCTTCACGGTCTGAGAAGCTGTTGTAAAAACTGGAACGGGTGATCGACATAGCGTTAGCAAGGTCAGAGACAGAGGTCGGCTCATATCCCTTTGCCCAAAAGACATTCATCGCAATTTCAATTGCGTCATCTCTGTTAAATTTTGTCGGGCGTCCCAAGGGTCACTCCGTTAACGAAGAAAGCGCGGAACGGCTTTCTACACCTGCTGGTGCAGACTATGTCACAATTCGCCGACAATGCAATGGTTTGGCTTAAGCTTGGTCAAAGGCTTTGGTTTTCTCTAGCAGATGCTTTGCTAGCGATGGGTCGCCGACGGCGAGTAATCGACCAGATGATCCCGGGCTTTCACCAGACCAGCCAGTTGCCGAGCCACCGGCACCACGAATTACCGGGATAAGTGCCATCATATCGTACAGTTGTAGGCCGGATTCGATCACCACATCGAAAAATCCGCTGGATAGAATAGCGTAAGCGTAACAATCCAGTCCGTAGCGGACCAATTTGCTGTCAGCCAGCAACTGGTCAAACAATGGTCGCTCGGCCGCAGTGAACAGGTCCGGGTCCGTGGTCGACAAGGTGGCACTGGTTAGGTCGACGCAAGGCCTTGTCTGGATGGGATTGCCGTTTAGGGTGGTCCCGGTTGTCCAGCCCAGATAGCGCTCGCCGACATAGGGCTGATCGATCACTCCGATAATCGGTTCGCCGTTGAGTCGAAGGCCGATAAGTGTGCCCCAGGTGGGTAGGCCCGAAATGAAAGAACGGGTACCATCGATGGGATCCAAAACCCATTCAAATGGGCTGTCAGTTTGCTTGCGGCCAAACTCCTCGCCGAATATTTGATGCTCGGGGTAGCGCGCTTCGATCAGCCTGCGAATGGCCTGCTCTGCACCCTGGTCGGCTTTGGTAACCGGGTCAAATCCGCCGTCCGTAAGTTTGTTATCAACCGCAACCGGCTGGCGAAAATATTTGAGAGACACTTCGGCAGCTGCGTCAGCGAGCGTGCAGGCAAATGCTTTGAGTTCCTCGGTTTCGGCGTTTGACAGGCTGCTATTCATTGATTAACTCGCAGAATTTATTTTGATGTTCGATTTTCGCAGACCAGACGGGTTGCAAAGACGCACATGTTAGACCACAACAAGCCCGTAAAGATCAATGGAGCGATGATGCAAACTGTCGATTTTCTTATTGTAGGTGCAGGCATTGCCGGTGCAGGCTTGGCATACCGGTTGGCTGGGCACGGTGATGTTTTGGTGTGTGATATGGAAAGCCAGGCTGACTATCACACCACCGGCAGGTCGGCGGCCTTTTACGCAGAAACTTATGGCGGCGCAAAGGTGCAGCCGCTGACGTCAGGCTCGAAGGATTTTTTTCATACGCCACCAATTGGCTTCTCGGAAGCTCCGTTGATAAACGATCTCGGCGTTGTTCATGTTTTTGATGAAAACCAAAAAGCACGCGCGCTCTTGGACTACGAATCCATAGTTGGTGCCTTGCCGCATATCCAGCTGCTGGACAGTGCTGGGCTAGCAGCAAAGCTGCCGCAATTGGCAGCGGGGCATTTTGTTGGCGGTATCTATGATAGCGAGTGCGGCAATTTGAATGTGGCGGCTCTGCATCAGGGATACTTGCGTGCAGCCAAGCGAATGGGCGCAAAGGTTTTGCTGGGGGCAGGGTTTGAAAATGCCGCTTACAATGATGGTATATGGACTGTGCAGCTGGCCGACCAAACCATTCGGACGCGGTTCATTGTAAACTGCGCCGGTGCCTGGGGTGACCAGATCGCTGAAAGGTGTGGCTTACTGCCTATCGGGTTGGAACCCTTGCGGCGAACATTGGTGACGGTGCCAAATCCACGCGGGCTGCCATTTGATAAAAATTTGCCCATTGTAATGTAGTTTGATGAAGACTTTTACTTCAAGCCAGAGGGCATCGGCTATCTGCTCTCGCCAGCGGATCAGACGGTAAGCCCGCCCTGTGACAGCCAGCCTGAGTTGGAAGATGTGGCGCTTGCAGTTGATCATTTTGAGCGCGCAACGAGATCTTCGGTGACTAAGGTTGAGGCAAAATGGTCCGGTCTGCGCACATTCGCATCTGACCGCACGCCGGTTATCGGGTTCGACGGGTCCTCGGACGCTTTTTTCTGGAGCGTTGGCCAAGGCGGGTTTGGCATTCAAACCTCCCCGGCTTGGTCGCGCCTGGCGGCCAGTTTGATTTTGGGTCACGCCGTGCCCGACGACATCAAAGCGTTTGGTGCCGAGCAGAATTGGTACGCGCCGTCTCGTTTCAACTGATCAGTTGGCTAGTAGGAGCGGCGGTGGTGTTCGCGCCGGCTGCGGCCTGCTTCGCGGTAGCGTTTTCTGGTCTCGCGGTAATCCTCGTCGTCTTCGCTGTCATCGTGTTGGTGCCTTTTTTTGCCGAAAGCAAAGACCAAAATCACTGACCCTACGGTGGCTGCAATCAGGTCACCCGCTAATCCGGTTGGCCCAAGGCCAACAATGCCGAACAAAAAGTCACCGATCAGGCCACCGAAGATACCGAGAATGATGTTACCAATTGCGCCGTAGCCTCGCCCACGCAAAATATTGCCCGCCAGATAGCCGGCGGCGGCCCCAATTAATATTGATCCAATAATGCCCATGAATTTTCTCCCTCAACTTCGTTGCGAATCAGTAACGACCGTAACGGCGGCCATAGTCCATTTCGCGCCGCAATTCGTCATTCCGGTATTGGCTAAGGCTATAAATTGCCCAAATTGCTGCCACGGGCCACCCAATGATGGTTAGCCACAAAAGTGCGCAAAATAGTCCCTGAAACGGGCGGTTGATGGTGAAAAATACGATTGGTGGTATTATGATCGCCAATAGTAGGCGCATCTGGTCCTCCTCTTACCTCGCTGTTAAGTCTTTTTTTATAATTTGTTATCTAAAACACATAAGTATGAAGCTGACCGATTCAAGGGCTGGCTTCTGAATCGACACTATATTGGGACTTTGACCAGTTGGTTTCTTGAAATTGCTTTTAAGTGGGCTGATTCTTCTGCAACGCCGGCAATGCCAACCAACAGGCAACATAAAACGTGTTTTGGGGCAGTTTACGTGATCAATTTTCTAAGAAACTTTAAAGTAAATGTACGAATTTGGGCACTAACAATCATCTCGTTGTTAGGCACGATTTTTATCGTCTGGCAGTATAGTTCATTGGTACAGGAGCTGAACGAAGGAATCGTTTCGGCTGCGCAAGCAGAATCGCATCAATCGACCGTTTACATATACACGGGCATTTTGTTTGCCCTGATTATAACGTTGTCGGTATTAATCACTAACAGCGTAATGCGTCCGCTGCGGCAGCTACAAAGTGAACTAACCGATCTGTCCGAAAGCAAATATGACCAACCATTGTCGGGTACCGACCACGGTGACGGTATTGCGGCCATGGCACGAGCGGCAGAGTTTTTGCGGCAAAACGCACTTGAAACAAGACGTTTGCGCGAGGAAGCGGAAACGGCTCGTCTTGCACGTGAGGACGCTGAGCGCATTGCAGACGATGCAAAGCGTGCCGCCGAGCAGAAAAAAATCGCTGAAGAAAAACAGCAGGCAGAAAAATCTTCGGCGGAGCGGCGTCAATTGCAAAGCGAATTGGCCAGCAGTTTTGAAAGCGAAATTTCGGGCGTAATCCAGTCACTGTCCGGGTCGGTTGCCGAACTGCAAATGGCATCTGACACCATGACTGAAGCCATCGATCAAACCGGGCTTGAAGTAAACGCCGCTGCGTCGGCAACCGACGCAACTGGTCAGGATATGGTATCAGTAGCCGAGGCAACAGAAGGCCTGACCGGGGCGATCGGGGAAATTCGAACCCAGGTCGAATCTGCCAACAGCACCGCCATGAACGCCATGGATGTAACCCGCGAAGCGGAAGACCGGGTCGGCTCTCTGTCTGTTGCCTCAGACCGGATTGCAGAAGTTATCACCCTGATCAATGAAATTGCCGAGCAAACCAACCTGCTTGCGCTTAACGCTACCATTGAGGCCGCGCGCGCGGGTGACGCGGGCAAAGGCTTTGCCGTAGTTGCAAGCGAAGTCAAGTCGCTGGCGAATCAAACCGCCAAGGCAACCCAGGAAATTGAAGAACAAGTGGGCGCCATGCAGACGGCGACTAACGATACTGTATCCTCGGTGAGTTCCATCCGTGATGCGATCAAACAGGTAAGTGAAATTTCCGGCATGATTGCCGCCGCCGTGGTTCAGCAGGAGGCATCTACCGGCGAAATCAGCCGCAGCGTTCAAAACGCCAGTCAGGGTACTGCAAATCTGGGCCAGAATGTAGGCCGAGTGCAGGAAATGGCAGAGCGCAGCGCAGGTGCTGCCAATGTTGTTAACACTGCGTCAGGTGGTTTAACCGAACAGGCGGGCGTGTTGGAAAGCGCTGTGTTTAATTTTCTGGAGCGTTTGCGTACCTGAAAAAATGGACAATCGGCAAGTGATAGAAGCCCCACATGCAGGCCGCATGGGGGCTTTTTTGTTATCTGTCCGGGCCGAACGACATGAGCCGTGACCATATTTAGTATTTGGCGGATGATTTTTTGCGGCTCAGGTGTCAAAATTAAAGAGCGAGCGGCGTCATGGTGACAGATGTGGTGGTCAAAGCCGTGTCTGATTGATCAGAGAAACCTCTCTGACTGAAACACTCAAGTGACGCCCAGCGCTCAGGCAACGCCTAGCGCCCAGAGAAAGAAAAAACAATGAATACATATATGCTTCTGTTGAACCACGCCCCTGACCGGTATGATGACCTATCGGAAGATGATTATATGACAATCATCGCCGATTACATTGCCTGGACCGAAAAGTTGACCGCTGAAGGTATCTATACCGGCGGAGAAAAACTGGCAGACGGCCCGGGGAAATTGCTGAGCAAAACCGATAGCGGCGTGGAAGTGCATGATGCCCCTATGGCAGAGCTGACCGAGGTGCTGGGCGGCGTGATGATGATTAAAGCAGCAGACTACGATGCAGCTGTAGAAATCGCCAAAACATGCCCGCATATGGTGCATAACAGTAGCCTGGAAATTCGCGAAATCCACGCGGTTGACTAAGCCAGGACACCAACAGCCTTGCAGGAGTATTATGCCTGACGTAACTGAACCGGAATTGGCTTTTGAGGTCATCCACCACCAGCTGGAAAGATTGGCGCGGCGCGAGCGCGGACGGCTGGTGGCGCTTCTGGTCGGCAAGCTTGGGCCCGCGCGCATGGAAATGGCGGAAGATGTCGTGCAGGATGCTGTCGTCGCCGCGATGGCCGCTTGGCCTTATAAAGGGATGCCTGATAACCCGGCGGCATGGCTTAACCGTGTGGCGCGCAACAAGGCTTATGACCGTTTGCGTAAAGAAGGGCGCGAACAACCGTGGCTGGAGGAGGTCAGCGATCGCCCCGGCCCTGAATCTCAGGACCAACAAAAAGACCAGACCCACGGCCAGCTGTTCGGTGCGCGCATTACCGACCCTGAATTGAAGCTGATTTTTCTTTGTTGCCAGCCGCAGATAGCGCCCGAAGATCAGCTGATGTTAACGCTTAAGGTGGTCAGCGGTTTTACCGCCCGCGATATCGGCGCGTTGTTTTTAAAAAAAGAAGCTGCCGTTGGTCAGCGCTTGGCGCGCGCCAAGCGCAAATTGCGCTCGTATGAGGCAGCGCAAACCGGCGCGTCGATCACGGATGGTCCTAGTCGCTTTGAAGTGCGGGAACGCTTGCCAACAGTTTTGAAGGTAATCTACCTGATGTTCAGTCTGGGCTACGCACCGCGCCGCGGCGCGGTGTTGGTGCTACGCGACGTGGCAGAAGAAGCCCTGCGGTTGGCAATGGCAGTTGCAGATGCTCGCGAGACCGCCAGTGCTGACGCAAACGCCTTGGCAGCCTTGCTGGTGTTCCAGGCATCACGGTTTGACGCCCGCGCCGATGCGGACGGTGGGGTGGTCTTACTGCGTGACCAGAACCGTGCGCTGTGGAACCGGGACCTGATAAATATGGGCTTTTCGTATTTGAAGGCTGCGCAAACGGCTGTAAAACTGTCGCGTTATCATTTGGAAGCAGCGATCGCGGCTGCCCACGCTTCAGCGCCTGATTTTGCTGCGACTAACTGGCAGCAACTTCTTGGAGTTTACGCCAACCTTGAAGCTATGACCGGCTCGCCTGTTGTGGCGGTAAACGCCTGTGTGGCCGAAGCATTTTCCGGAGCGCCCGAGGCGGCCTTCCTGAAACTGGAAGCCTTGGCAAAGCACGAACGGTTGCATGATTATGCGCCGTATCATATTGCTCGCGGCGAGCTTTTGCGCATGTTGAAACGGCCGACCGACGCCGCCGCCTGCTTTAAGGCGGCACTGGAATGCGATACATCTGCGCCCGTGTTGGCGCACTTGAGGGGACGGTTGGCGGCATCGGTTTGATCCGGAAAAACTCTGACACAAATTGACACAATTTTTTTTGGTAAAATCGATGATTGTCGCATACAGTGGCGAAATTCTGATTGGGGCACGGCTCGTTTTGAGCGCCGGGTAAAAGCAAATATATCGGTAAGGTGCCCATGGAAGATCGTCAGAATTCCTCTGTCCAGCTGTTGGAAAACAAAAGCGGTGAGCAAGATAAGCTAGCCGATAGACGCGCGCTTTTGAAGCTGGGCGCGGCAGGTTTGCCGATGATGCTGACGCTGAAGGCGTCGGCTCAGTCAGCAGCGATTTCGCAGATTCAGTGTTTTTTCAGGCTACCTTCGCGCGTTCGGATTATGGTCAATACAGCTGGCGATGCCTGGACAAGTACAACCCACAACGTCAGGTACAGTAGGCGAAGAAGCGCGTGGCGCAAAGACGACCTGGAAGAATTTCTGCTGCCTGCGAATTCGGTCCATTTCCCTGGCGGCGCTCCTGCTTCCTACCGTCCCGCATCCTGCAGTACACCATCGCAGGGCAATTGGGTTTATTGCGGTTGGAGTAAATACACAATCAACAACAACGCGAAAATTACGCCGAGAAATTACATCAACGGCAACGATGAATTTGAAACTGACGGTTCAAAAAAGGCATTATATGTGGCGCTGTCGGTTCAATACGCGGATAGCCGCTCAACCGGCTGGCCGGGCATTTCCTGTATTGTTTCAATTCTGGCTTATCTCGATACGCTATAAAGCTGCACACCTTAGACCGTTAACCGCCGGTTTTCAGTTTTTCCAGCACCGCCTGCATGGCGGCACGTTTGCCTTCGTTCCGGCCTTGAAATGGCAGCTCGACGCTTTGGGCAAAGCCGCCCATTATGAAACCAACGTTCATACCCCAGTTTTCCTGCGCGTAACGCAAGCACAGGAAATGCGCTGCCTGATCGGCGTAAAACAGCGGCTTGCCGTGGTAGGCATTGCGCTGAAACAGCCGGGCCAGATAATGGGCAACAAGGCTCGCGAACCGAATGCTGGTCTCGGATGATTTGATTGAGCAAAAACCACCTGACAGATTGCCCCACGGCAAGCGCCAGTAACCCGTATTTTTGCGCCAAATCCAACTAGCCACCAAACTGTCGTGATTGTCGAAATTTGACAGGTCATCGATTGACTTGAGTAGCCACCCGTCGATATCGGTAATGGTAACGCCGCCGTAGGCCTGCAGATAGTCAGGCAGATAGATATAGCGCGTGCACACACACGCCGCCCTTCAACTGCGGGCGTTTTGCCATAAACTCGCTGTCTTCAAACGTGTGGTTGATGCGCACATTGCACGCGCGCTCCATCTCGCGCAGGCGGGCAACCGCCGGTGTGCGGTCCGCTGGGAAATTGATCAGATGAAAATGGATCAGCGCGTCCGGGTTGGTGTACCCAACAATCTGGCAATAGATATCGCCGTATTGGTCAAAATAGCTTTGCTCGCACGCGACCATCAGGGCGTGTTCGCCTTCCGGTGGATGGCTATAGACAAACTCCGTTTTACTGCGTGCGTGGTACCATTGCATGTCCTCAGTGCGCTTGTCCTCGGTAAGGCCCTCAAGCGGCAGAAGAACTTGCGCGTGAGGGAAAACCGGGCTGACAAAGCCACCTGCGCTCGCTGCATTTGCATAGAGTGGTAAGGCAGCCTCGAAATTGCCCTTCATTGCCAGCATATTCGCGCGGTACAGGATGGCAGACGTGCTGTCGCCGCCCAGAGTTTTTGCCATTTCTGGCTTGTTTTTCAGCGCCTCAAGCTGGTCGTATAGGTGCCTGGGGTTGTCCACATAGCCGGGCATATGGCGGCGGTAAACGGCAAAAAACACCATATCGGTTAGCAGGGTACGGGCGTTTTGGGCTAGCGTCCCGCCCGTTGCCAACAACCGCAGGGCCAGCAGCTCAACTGCTTGCCACTTGCGCTCATGGTATGCGGTCAGTGTCAGTTCCAACTGAAGACTGGGGCCAAGCGCCGCGCTGGCCTGCATAAGATCGCTAGCATCTGTGAACAGCGATGCGCGGGCACTTGCCATGCCGTTATTGTCTGGCGTGCCGCCGCGCCGCATATCCAGCGCCGAGTTGAGAATGGTTTGCTCAATATCCTGCGAAAGGGTTGGAGCCGTTTGGGGCAGGGCCGCCAGATAGGCCGGGTCATCGTCGCTTAGGTGCCGCCAGCGCATCCACGGCCATTCAAAGCGTTCGGCAAAGTCAAATTCAAAGGCATGCAGGCCTGCAAGAACGCCCTCAATACTGGGTTGAGCGAGGGCGACGGCAACGGCCTCTGTCGCTTGGGTGGGCGAGAAACGGTGGGACGGCGCATCGTGATCTGGGTGTAGTGCCATATGGAATTCGCCGGGTTGATTGCTCGCAGACAAGGTGCCGCGTTAATCTGCCTGACACCGTTCATATGTCAAGGGCGCACCATATACATTGCCCATACACATCGCAACGGGTGGAACTGTACCATCCGCTGTTCAACGATTATAATCGAGACTATTGTCAGCTGTTAGCGAAATGCCTGTTTTACCGAAAAGCCCGGCGAACGCTGGCAAACAAACCGCCGCGCGAACGGGTCGGACTGTTACTTGCTTCTGCTGCTTGACGGATTTTTGCGGCTTCGGCTTTAGTTACGCCGTAGCCCACCAAAACAGGGGTGTTTTGTTGCTGTTGCATTTTATTTTCCTTCGTCTGTCGAACGCCGACTTATGTCGATCTATCGTTTAAGTGTTTTTCTTATACTTTTTCATGTGGGCGTGCGTCCAGCCCGTTTCAAGGTTTTGCTTGAAAAAACATGGCTTTTGCGGTCAATAGTGCGTCCGCAAGGGGTGAAGCGTTTACCCTCCAAACTACGGAAACCCGCACCATGAGCAAAGACGACATTCCCAACGTTGAAACCGCGCATTTCCGTGTGCCTGTGGCCAGCGACATGAGCACACCAGATGCCACCCATCCACCGCGCATCCTGCTGCTGTATGGCTCACTGCGCGATCGGTCTTTCAGCCGGCTGGTGGTAGAAGAAAGCAAAAGATTGCTGGAGGCAATGGGGGCCGAGGCACGCATTTTTAACCCCAGCGGCCTGCCGCTGCCGGACGATGGTGCAGATGAAACCCACCCCAAGGTGGCCGAGCTGCGCGAGCTGATGACATGGTCCGAGGGGCAGGTATGGTGCTCGCCCGAGCGACATGGTTCCATGACTGGTATTATGAAAGCGCAGATAGACTGGGTGCCGCTTTCGCTGGGCGCTGTGCGGCCAACCCAGGGTAAAACCCTGGCGGTCATGCAGGTGTGCGGTGGGTCGCAGTCGTTTAATGTGGTTGCCCAGCTACGCCAATTGGGCCGCTGGATGCGCATGATCACCATCCCAAACCAGTCTTCGGTGGCTAAGGCCTTTATGGAATTCGATGACGATGACCGTATGAAATCATCGCCCTATTATAACCGCATCGTTGACGTGCTGGAAGAACTGGTGAAATTCACCCTGCTCACGCGTGGGAACTCAGATTACCTCACTGACCGCTACTCCGAGCGGGTTGAAACCGGCGAGCAGCTCATCGCTCGGGTCAACCAAACCAAGCTCTAGGTGTTTATGTCTATTGCGTTTCTTTGCTCTATTCACTTGGAGCCAATTCCAGCTCATATGTCATAGCTTTGAAATCAATGAAGAAAGATTGTGTTCGCGCGAGAATATCGGAGCCGATAATCGCAATGTCTCCATCCGGTTCGTTTAGCTTTTCGCTGGCAACGCGGATGTTGGTAAGAACCACATTTTCGCCTGCCAGTGCCAAAGTGATTTCAGGTAATCTATGAGTTTTGGTCTCAACTGCACCGCCCACGCCGGTTCGGATTTCCGTATTGGTGAGGAGTGAGCTTTTGTCGCGGACACTCAGTAAGCTTTTTAAAAGAACTGTGCCTGAACTGCTTGATGCCCCTGAATCGAAAAATGCAGGGAAGGCAACCTCGTTGTATTTTAGCTCTAAGGCCATACCGCCGTCGTGCCAATATATTGGTGTGCGTTTGTCGTCACTCAAATGAACTTTATCACCCAGCAAGAGTTTGGTCGCCTTTTTAGTCCAACCCATGCGCTGCGCTGTAATAAAAATAGGTAGGCCAATGATGCCATCTACAAAATATTGACCATCTGCGAAGGTAAGCAGGTCGTCAGGCAGCACCAGAAAAAGTACATTCTGGAAAACCATGCCGCCTATATCGACTGTATTTGATACGGCAAGTTGTCCCACTACGTTATCAGTGGTGGTGCCAACAGTGACATCGCCGTCCAGAAATTGCATGTTTGATTTCTCTGCAACGGACCGAGCAGCCACTGAAATTTCGGCACCTGTATCGATAATCATGGGGCTAATCGTGCCTGATATATCCACATGTATACGATTTAAACGCGCAAGGTCTCGCTCAAGATTCAGTTCGGCACCTGTTGCGCCTCTTTTGCGAATGGGAGGAACGGTGGTTGCAATTTTTGCAAGATCCAAAGCATCTTCCAGGTCACTATCTGGGTTGCCTTCGGTTAATGCGGCGGCTTTCTCATAGGCATCAGTGGCTTTGGCGTACAGGGTGAAGGCCATATACCTGCTTCCCAACTGCTTATAGGCAAAAAGGCGATCTTCTGGCGGCGCAGCGGGGTGGTTTTGCAACCAGCTTTCAAGGGTTTGCAGCGCGTTTAAGTCAGAGGATATTCGGCTATCTAGAAATGCCTGAGATAATTTCTTTTCAACGGAGTTACCAAGGGATTGCGCCAGAATGCGTTTTAATGCGACCGGGCTTTCATCTTGCCGGGCATTTTTGAGTTCTTGAATGCTCTGGCTTGCATCGTCTAATGCGCCGCCCTGCATGGATATTAGGATAAAGGAAAAAACCGTAACAAAGAGGAAGGGCAATCTATTTCGGTGCATGATTTGTTCCTGAGCATAAGGGCGACGGGCAACAAAAAATTAAGATGATCTATTTTGATATGGTCAGGCGTCGAAACATTACAAGATTGACTACTGCTTCTTCGCTACATTGCCGGCAGCAATAACGTGTTGATTGATGTGCTGGAGGAGTTGGTGAAATTTACCCTGCTCACGCGCGGAAACTCGGATTACCTGACCGATCGCCATTCTGAGCGGGTAGAAACCGGCGAGCAATTAATCAAGCGGGTGAATCAACCCAGCTTTTGCCGCTGTTTAGTATTGATTGATCGCAATGCGTTTGACTTGTTCAGCCTAATCCGCGTGATTAGCTAGTGGTTGAGGACGAGGGGAATCGGGATGAAAGTTATACAGTCATTTTACATCGCGTTAGTTTGGCTGGTGGTAGTACCGGTTCCTTCCGTCCTGTCCGACGATGCGCAAGAAGCAGCTGACAAACTCTTGATCCATCTGGGTGGGCGCGCCTGCCATATACCCATCAGGTATGGGTTGATTTTGACCGGCCGCGGGTGATGGTGCGAGTGGAAAACCAGGATTTGCGCTAGCTTCGCGGCTTGAACGGCGATGATGGCTGGTGGATACGGGAGGACGAAACCGCGCCCTACAGTGACGAGTTTCAAGCCGGCGAGCATAAACGCTGGATCGCTTCGCCTTACCGGCTGTTGCATCTGGCCGCCAACGGTGACCCGGCCGTTGGGTATGGGCTTGAGGGCGGCACACTTACGCTTTCGTTGGACGGCACAGAGGTATTGAAGTTTGAGCTGGACGATGAGGGCAAGCCAACTGCCTTTCCCGTTTCAACAATGATTTCGCCTCCAACGTCGCACTGGGCAAGTTAGAGGCTTACGGCGATGTCACACTGTGGCGCACTATTGCTACGCCGGACGGTAATTTCATTTCGCATAACTTGAAGTTTCAGTTGCTGCCAGAGGGTCCGGGCATTTCGTTCGAGCCACCAGCAAATCTGGACAACATCAAGCGTTAATCCCCCAAAAGAAAAAGCGCTTAAATACAACACAACAGTCGCCTGGAGCTTTTTATACAGCTTGTTATCAAGTCGATAGCTTTTAAAATTTTTACACAAGTTTTCCTTAAAGCAACACATAAGTTGTATTTTGTACAATTTATGTGTTGCTTGTGTTTGAGCACACCCAATATAAGTACCCGTTCATGTATTCGCATGTACGATTTCAAACTTTTGGGGATAATATTATGTTTTTTGAAGGAACGGAAAATGCCGACTCAATAGTTGGTACCGACGGTGATGACACTATCGACGGCTTGGGTGGTGCAGACACGGTACGCGCTGGCGCAGGCGACGACAGTGTCTTAGGCGGCGCAGGCGACGATTTTTTGGTGGGAGACGCTGGCAATGATACGCTTGACTTGGGCGATAGCGGGGACGGTTCGGTAACGTTTGATCAGGCACGTGGCGGTACAGGCGATGATCTACTGATTGGTGGCTTTGGAGGGCCCACACTCCTTACTGGTGGTGCCGGCGATGACACGCTCGACGGCTCGCAAGGTGTATCAGATGAAGCAGATTATTTTGATGTTGGCTTTGGCGTTGACGGTGGCCCCATTCAAGTGCCTGGTGATCTGGTTGGTGTTCACGTGGATTTGGCTGCAGGCGTTGCATACGATGATGGTGAAGGTGGCACTGATACCCTGATCGGGATCGAGAATGTAGTGGGTTCTGTATATAACGATACCATCATTGGTGATGACACCAGCAATGAACTGCGGGGCAACGACGGTGATGACACACTGAACGGTCAGGCGGGAGATGACAACCTGCAGGGCGGTGAAGGTGATGATCTATTGATCAGTGGTGATGGTTTCGATTCTCTTTTTGGTGGCGGCGGCGCTGATCGTTTCGTCACATCGGATTTGATCGGAGACCGGGTAATCATTTTCGACCTTCGGCTGGAAGATGGCGACATTCTGGATCTGAGCGCGAATACATTTGGCGTATCGGACATTAGTTCGTTGCTTGAGTTTGCAAGCGAAGTTCCAGCCGGCGTTAGGATTGATCTGGACGATACTCTGGTTGGGCTAGTTGGATTGACGCTGGCAAATATTGTCGCACTTGATGCAAGCGGACAAATTATATACGGCACATCTATCCCTGGTGAAGTAATCAATGGGGGCAACGGAAACGACGGCCTTGCGGGGACCCGCGGTGACGACACTTTGAACGGCGGCAATGGCAATGACAGTGTTGATGGCGATGCCGGCGCTGATGTTATCTCCGGCGGCAATGGATCAGACACCCTTTTGGGTGGAAGTGGCAGCGATGATATCGGCGGTGGAAATGCCAACGATATCCTTGCTGGTGGATCTGGCAATGATACCCTGAATGGCGGCAACGGTAACGACAGTATATCTGGTGACGCCGGTGCTGACGTTATTATCGGCGGTAATGGCTCTGATAGTATATCGGGCGGCGCTGTTGCGGATGATATCGTTGGCAACAATGGTAACGACATTGTCGATGGTGGAGCTGGTGACGATACCCTGAATGGAGGCAACGGTTCAGACACTTTTGTCTTCGGCGTAGATTCGGGTACCGATGTTGTTACAGATTTCAATGCTAGAAACGATGTACTTGATCTGTCAGATGTGGCGATTGAATTTACTGACCTTGCGTCAGTTCAGGCCGCTGCGAGTGAGAATTCTGTCGGTGGTGTTGACGGGATACTTCTCGACCTCGGTGAAGGCAACAGTGTGTTCCTCGCAGATATCAACTTTACTGACCTTGAACGCGTAGACTTTGTTTTCTAGCTGTTGTTGGCATTTAGGTATGAAAAAGCCGTATCAAGGGTTTGATACGGCTTTTTTTTGGAATTTGGTTTTTTGACTTAAAGGCTTACCCCTCAACGGCGCGACTGGCTTTCTTGCGTTCGTGCGGCAGCAAGTGGCGCTTACGCAAGCGAATGTTCTTCGGCGTCACCTCAACGAGCTCATCATCGTTGATGTAGGCCAACGCTTCTTCAAGCGGCAGGATTTTTGGTGTGGTCATCTTGATGGCGTCGTCCTTGCCTGATGCGCGCATGTTGGTCAGCTGTTTGGCCTTCTGCACATTCACATCCAGATCATTGTCGCGGCTGTTTTCGCCGATGATCATGCCTTCATACACATCAACACCGTGGTTGATCATGATGGTGCCGCGTTCCTGCAAGTAGAACAAAGCGTATTGAACCGCCTTACCGCCCGCTGTTGCCACCAAGACACCGCGTTGGCGGGCGCGAATGGGGCCTTTGTATGCGTCGTAGCGATCATAGGCGCGAGCCATAATGCCTGTGCCGCGGGTGTCGGTTAGAAACTCGCCGTGGTAGCCAATAAGGCCGCGGGCAGGGGCATCAAACGTCAGCCGCACCTTGCCGCCACCAGAAGGCACCATGCCGCGCAGTTCAGCTTTGCGCTGGGTCATCTTCTCAACCACGTTGCCTTGATAGGCTTCGTCTACGTCAATTTGAACTGTCTCATATGGCTCAAGGCGCTTGCAGTTTTCGTCCTGCTTGAACAGCACACGCGGGCGGCTGATTGCCAGCTCAAAACCCTCGCGGCGCATGGTCTCAATAAGCACACCCAATTGTAGTTCGCCGCGGCCCGCCACTTCGAATGCGTCCTTGCTTGCAGCTTCGGTAATCTCGATCGCCACGTTGCCTTCGGCTTCGCGCATCAGGCGGTCACGGATAACCCGGCTGGTTACATGTTTGCCCTCGCGGCCTGCAAGCGGGCTGTCGTTCACCATAAAGGTCATGGCCAGTGTCGGTGGATCAACCGGGATGGCGTGCAGGGCTTCTGTTACCTCGGGCACCGCAATGGTGTCGGCAACGGTGGCTTCGGTTAGGCCAGCGATGGCAACAATGTCGCCTGCTTCGGCTTCTTCAACTGGTACACGTTCCAGCCCGCGGAAAGCCAGTAGCTTGGAAATGCGCCCAGTTTCAATAACGCTGCCGTCGCGCCTCAGGGCATGAATGGGCGAGCCGACCTTAACCTGGCCAGTCTCGATCCGGCCTGTCAGGATACGACCGACGAAATTGTCACGGTCCAGCAGGCTGACCAGCATGGAGAAGGGTTTGTCTACATTGCCGTCGGTCACCACTTTGGGCGCGGGCACATGCTCAATGACTTTATCAAACAGCGGGTGAAGGTTTTCGCGAGGGCCATCCAGGTCGTTGTCGCACCAGCCGTCGCGGCCAGAGGCATACATTACCGGAAAGTCAAGCTGTTCGTCATTGGCGTCCAGATTAACGAACAGGTCAAAACATAGGTCGGTTGCGTTGTCCGGGTCGCCGTCGGGCTTGTCCACCTTGTTGACCACCACGATAGGGCGTAGACCAAGAGCGAGGGCCTTCTGCGTTACAAACTTGGTTTGCGGCATGGGGCCTTCGGCGGCATCCACCAGCAAAACAACACCGTCCACCATCGACAGAATGCGATCAACCTCGCCGCCAAAGTCAGCGTGGCCGGGGGTGTCGACAATGTTAATGCGCGTATCGCCCCACATAACACTGGTGCATTTGGCGAGAATGGTGATGCCGCGTTCTTTTTCAAGGTCGCCGCTGTCCATCGCCCGCTCTTCCATGCGCTGGTTATCGCGCAGCATTCCAGACTGCTTGAACAGGTTATCCACCAGCGTGGTTTTACCGTGGTCAACGTGGGCGATGATCGCAATGTTGCGAATGTCTTTAGTCATTGTATCTGCTTTCGGGTGCCAAGGCCTTGGTGTGAGCGAATATCGCCCAGCCAAATGGCCAAAAATCAAAAAGAGGCTTCGCGCGCCGCGCGCGTATAAAGCCCCTTCTTCTCAACTTGCGCGCCTTATACGCGGCGGACTTGCAGGCGGCAAGCTAAATTGTCGCGGGGGCGACGATTGAGGTTTTTTCATTTGTGTCTGGCAAGGCCTGTATCCGCAGCGCACTGACAAATTGCTGCGTCATCGTTGGCCAGTCGTAATGCTCTGCGAAGGCTGTGCAGTCGTCGCGGTTGAGAGCTAAAGCGTTATGGATCGCGGTTTGCAGGGTATTGTCCAGCACCGCAACCTGTTTGTTCCAGCCAGTGAATGCACCACAGCCGCCCGGCCCCAGCACATCCAGTGGCCCTTGCACCGGATAGGCGGCAACTGGCGTTCCGGCAGCAAGCGCTTCGATCATCACCAAACCGAAGGTGTCTGTTCTTGATGGAAAGACAAACACGTCAGCATTGGCATAAAACTGCGCCAGATCGTCACCGTATTTTGCGCCCATGAAACAGGCATCGGGATATTTGGCTTTTAGGGTTTCCAGTGCTGGTCCGTTACCGACAATGATTTTGGAGCCGGGCGTGTTGCAGGCCAGAAAGGCTTCAATGTTCTTCTCCACGGCAACCCTGCCCACATACAGCTGCAGCGGGCGCTTGAAACCGCTCAATTCCATCATCGGCGCATTCGTTCCAAGAGGTTTGAACAGGGTGGTATCAACGCCGCGGGTCCAGGGCACGATGTTGGTAAAGCCGTTTGTTTGCAATAGCGTACGTACAGTTTTTGTCGCCACCAGAACGCCCGCGCTGGGCGCGTGAAAGCGGCGAAATATCGGGTAAAACCAGCGAGCAGGCAAGGGGCTGCGTGCTGCAATATACTCCGGGAATGCCGTATGATAAGCGGTTGTGAAGGCCACCTTGTTTTTCAGGCACCAGCGCCGCGCAGCCCACCCCAGCGGGCCTTCAGTGGCGATGTGAATGGCATCGAACTCGTAGCCAGACAATAGCTGGACTGTCCTTCGTCTGGCATTGATGCTGAGCCGAATTTCCGGGTAGGTCGGGCAGGGAATAGTTTTGAACAGCCGCGGTGTCAGCATGGTCACTGTGTGGCCGACAGCCTCTAGCTCATGGCGCAGGTTATTCAGGGTCCTGACAACGCCGTTTACCTGTGGATGCCATGCATCGGTGACGATGCATATATTCAGTCTTCTATTTTGCTCGGGCCATATTTGCCGGGTGCCGTCCATCATTATTCTGCTGCCACTGGAATCGAGGGGGGGGATTGGGGTTGGTTGGGGACTATTGCCGCGTTTGTTCTTCTTTTTTTTCCGGCCTTGTTTTTTGAATGGGGCTGGGCCGTCGCCGCGTGCGGCAACCTCGTCGGCCCAATGCAAAATTTCAAAGCGTCCGTCGTCGTTCTCTACCAGTGCTGTGCAGCTTTCCACCCAGTCACCGTCATTCATGTATATGGTACCGTTAAAGTCGCGGCACTCGGCGTGGTGAATATGGCCGCAGATTACGCCGTCAACGCCGCGCCTTTTGGCTTCCATCGCGACTGCTTCTTCGAACTTACCGATATATTCAACAGCATTTTTAACTTTGTGTTTAAGGTAGGCGGACAACGACCAATAGTCATAGCCAAACAGGTGCCGGGCGCGGTTAAAATAAGTGTTTAGACGCAAGAGAAGGCCGTAAGCGCGGTCACCTACATGAGCTAGCCATTTGGCGTATTTTACCACACCATCGAACTGGTCGCCGTGCAACACCCAAAAACGCTTGCCGGCAGCCCCTTCAAAAATGAGCTCGGACTCGAGCGACACCCCTGCAAGGTCATGCCCCTCGAAGCCGCGTAGTCCTTCATCGTGATTGCCTGGCACATAAACGACTTTTACGCCGTGTTTGGCCATTTTGAGTATGCGGCGAATAACATCATTGTGGGTGGTGTCCCAAAACCAGTTTCGTTTCAACTGCCAACCATCGATGATATCGCCGATAAGATACAATTGCTCGCAGCGCACTGTTTTGAGAAAATCGAGCAACAAGTCAACTCGTGCTGCGCGGGTGCCCAAGTGGGTATCCGAGATGAACACTGCTCGGTACGTGTATTTGTCGCTGCCGTCCTTCGGGAGTCCGGCACTGGTTTCAGGGTGTAGCAGCGCGGCTGCAGTGATTGCCGTATCAAATTGTCGGGATTGCGAAGGCATTGTTTTTTTGCCGACGAAGCGGGCCTTCTTTTTAGCCAAAGTTGGAAACATGATGATGTCACCGTTGTTGTTTGAACCCCCTTTTGAATCTGCTGTGTGACGATTAAGTTGCGATTGTGTGAAACTTATTTGAAACAATCGTTTAAGTCGATTCGCACACCTTTAAGCTGAGAATTGACTATTTATCGGATTAATTACCGGAATTTTCATAAAAAAAAATTAGCTTCACTAATTCAAATATAATTGTTTTAAATCAGTGATTTAAGGTCATATCAAGGCGTTTTCAACTATTCGTTATAGGCCATGCCCTTGGCAAATGGGACTGGCAGTTTTATCTTAGGTACAGGCGAGCATAGCTTGCCGATGCCCTCCGTGGGCGTTTCCTCCCTGAGCCTGGGCCACGCGAAAGCGTGGCCTTTTTTTTGGCTTTAACCAGATGAAAGCATGACTCTTTTTCATGCGGCGAGTTTGGGGTTCAGATTCGGCTTGCTAGTATGGCAGTTACTCTGCTGCTTTTTTGAGCGGCGCGCCGTATAGTGTGTCATAGGCCCGGATCATAGAATGGCACACATCCAATACTCGCAGTCGCACATCGTTAAAGCTTGTCAGTTTTTCAACTGTCTTCTCGTTCATATACAAGCTGCGGTTAATCTCAATTTGCAGGGCGTGACAGTTCCGCGCAGGCGCACCATAATGACGGGTGGCATATCCGCCAGCGTAGGGCACATTGCGCCTTACTTTGAAGCCTGCTTCCAGAAATAGTCGTTCGGCCATGCTGGCGACTTCGCGCGAACAGCTTGTGCCCCAGCAATCGCCTAGAACAATATCGGGCTGTGCCTGCGCCATGCGGCCCAGTTCTGGCCCGGACGGCATTGAATGGCAGTCAATTAATACTGAGCTGCCAAACTGTTTGTGCCGCGCCATCAGAAGGCTTTCTAATTTGCCGTGGTAGGGGGTGTATATTTCGTCCAGGCGTTTAAAGGCCTCCCGGATCGGAATAGGTCCCTCATAGATCGGCATGCCTTCACCGATAATGCGCGGCACCACGCCGAGCCCGGCCTTAACCCTGTTATTCAGATCTGCTTCAAAGTTGCCACCGTCGCCGGAAAACATCGCTGGTTCCAGCTCATTTGCGGCGCGGTTGAGGTCTAGGAACGAGCGCGCATGAGTTGCCACCAACTGCGTCGCTCCTGCATTCGTCACGCCGTCATAAAGGTCGTCAACAAAAGCGTCTTCCGACAGGCGCAGTTGGTGCGCATCCAGTTTTGATAGCTGGTGAAACCTGGCGGGATAATGCCTGCCACTGTGGGGTGCTGCAAAGATAAAAGGGTTGCTTGCCGCCGCTGGCACTTTGGCCAGAAATGCAGGCGGCTCCCCATGGTAGGCGCGGGGGTTAGCAGATTGTTTTTGAAGGTCTAAATCCTTTTGCATGGCTGCAGGCTAGCGGCTTTTTACTGACGTGTCACCTGTGGAAGTCACGCCGATCGGTATTCACCTTGCCGGGAATGCGTTCGGCGGTGCGGAAAACGCGGTGAGCTGATAGGACAGCCTCATGTGCCATCGTTATAGTATACCATTAATAAAACTGAAATTCATGGTCTTGGGAGGGTGATATGGGAAATTTGAATGTAAACAGGCGGTCATTTTTGACCTACGGCCTCGCTGCAGGTGCCTTTGTAATCGCTGCACCCGTGTCTGCGCTCGCGCGGTCTATGGATGACCATGAGGCGATGGGCGATGAGAGAATTTCACCGCTTATCCAGATTAACCCGGATAATTCCATGGTGTTTTTCAGTCCGTCGCCGGACATGGGGCAGGGTGTGGACACTTCGCTTGCCATGCTGTTCGCCGAGGAACTGGGCGCAGACTTTGACCAGGTGTTCTCGAAGCCTTTGCCTTTGATGCTGCGCCGCAACGAGGACGGCGGTCTTGCCTGGGCGGTGGCACCTCAGGGCGCTGGCGGTTCTACCAGTATATCGGACAATTGGACTTTGTTGCGCAATGCCGGTGCAACGGTGCGCCAATTGTTGTTGCAAGCCGCAGCCAAGCATTTCAGCGCGGCCATTGGCGCGCTGAGGGTAGAAAATTCCTTTGTTGTCAGCCCGTCCGGGAATTACACTTATTTGGCGGCGGGTGTGGCTGTTGTGGCGGAAGATGTGTGGACCGCCAAAAAAGCGCGC
>JAALKD010000053.1 GCA_011088215.1 Sphingomonadales bacterium
CTAGTGATGGGGCCGCATTGGACAGCGCTTCCTGGCAAGTTGCCGTTATGCAGGCGGGGAACTATTCGGTTGGTGTCAATGTATTGATGTCCCTGGTTCACGAAACCGCAGCGCGGCTTGATGCAGACTGGGACGCTGAAATTGTGGAGATGCATCACAGAAATAAAATTGATGCACCGTCGGGCACAGCCCTAATGCTGGGTGAAGCGGTTGCTGATGGGCGAGGCAGTCCTCTGCCGAAGCTGCGTTCGCCTATGCGTGAAGGTATTACTGGTGCCCGCGACCCAGGGTCTATCGGCTTTGCTGCTCTGCGGGGCGGCAACGTTGTTGGTGAGCATTCGGTTATTTTCGCTGGTGGCAGCGAAACCATAACCTTGTCGCACCGTGCGGAAAATCGCATGTTGTTTGCAGACGGAGCCGTACGAGCAGCTCATTGGCTCGCAAAACAGGAACCTGGCCGCTATTCTATGCAGGATGTTCTCGGCCTTTAGGCAACAAATGGTTTTTGGGAGGTACGATAATGGATGAAGCCATCCTGGCACTTTGGGCCGGTTTGCCGGTTTTTCTGGTTCACTCTATGGTTAGCCTTGCCATTCTTGTTGTTGGTGTAGTCATATACATGCACACCACTAAACATGATGAAATGGCACTTATTCGCAGCGGCAACAGTGCTGCTGCGCTGTCGCTTGGTGGTGCTATTATTGGTTTGAGCCTGCCGCTCGCATTTTCGCTCGCCGCGGCGCTATCACTTTGGGAAGTTGTTGTATGGGGCCTGGTTGCGTTGATTTTGCAGTTGGTAGCCTTCCGTATAGCGGATTTGTTCTTGAAAGACATTTCCGCGCGTATAGAAGCCGGCGAAATCGGCGCAGCAACCTTTCTGGTTAGTATCAAGCTGGCGACAGCATTCATAAATGCGGCGGCGATATCTGGTTAGCGGCGGGGTTTTTCAATGAAGCGTGGCTTCGAGTTTATTCTATATGCCGTGATCATCATATTTTTTCTGGTGCGCTACATTAACGTGGATACAGGCGCCCCGCGCCGACCCATACCCGGGGGCGTACCGGCTGGCCCGGCTGTGTTGTTACCTGATCGAGCCCGGTTGCCCAGCGATGTTAGCTCTACCGTGATTGTAGAGGTGGAGCGAACCGATCAAAATAGCGTCGGAACTGCTTTTTCTGTGGATGATAACGGTACTTATGTTAGCGCACGACACGTGGTTGAAGGCTGTAGCAGTGTTTCACTTATCCGGAACCAGCGCCGTATACCTGCAACACTTATCTCCAAAGCTACCAACCGCGACTTTGCGGTCCTGAAAGTTGATAATGTGACCGCTGAACCGTTCGTCTTGTCGCTCAAGGTGCCCCACCGCGGCGATGATGGGTTCATGATGGGTTATCCGCAAGGGGTGCCTGCTGATGTTCGGGCCACTGTGATCGGATCAACTGTTATGCGTTCAAAAGGGCGCTACAATACGCGTGAGCGCGTGGTTGCGTGGGTTGAGCGGGAGCGCAGGCCTAAATTTGGCGGCTCATTAGGGGGTATTTCCGGCGGGCCGGTTCTCGACGGTCAGGGTCGTATTGTCGGCACAGTGGTTGCGGGTGCGCCGCGTCGCGGCCGGGTTTACACAACCAACCCGACAGTTTTTTCTGAAGCTGGTCTGGTTACATCTGCAACAGTGCAGAAACGTCAGAATACGCGCCTTACCAAAGAAAACTTCGATCAGGAGGCTTCGCGGTTTCGCCGTCAAATGCGGATCGCCCAAGTATACTGCGAAGTAGGCTAACAGGCCTTTATGCCTTTGGTTTAGCCTGTGCTGGGTGGCCTTGTCCGGGCGAGACAGTTTTGTTACTTCTCACTGTAGGGAAAACTGATAAGGGTGTGGGATATGCGAAATATACTAGTGACGGCTTTGGCAACAATGATGGTGTCGCTGAGTGTGCAGGCGGCGTCCACGCCTGAGGGCACAGTGGACGAATTGTTTGATGCCATGCGGGCCGGAAACGGAGACGCGCTCAGGGCGTTGGTGGTTGCTGACGCGCGCCTCGACCGCCTTCAACCGGACGGAAACCTGAGGCAGGGATCGTTTGAGCGCTGGATCAGTTGGGTCGATCAGCAGGAAGAAGGTGATGCCGACGAGAAAATATTCGGTGTGCAGACCCTGTCGAAATCAGCGGAACTTGCAACGGTCTGGGCGCCTTTTACGATTACCTATAAAGGCGAGCTGGTTGGTTGCGGCGTTAATCAATTTACCCTGGGTAAAACCGCCGACGGTTGGCGGGTTCTATATGGCATCGATATGCCATCTGAGGCGGATTGCAATACCTATCCGGATCAGTTTAAGCCGGGTTAACTTGCCAAAAGAGCGACGGGTCTTTCGCCTATGGGGCTTCACCGCGCAGCAGCTTCGGCAGTTCGCCGACAGTGCCCCGGGCATGCGACATGAAAAAGTTTTTCAGGGGTGGTATTTCATTGACCACTGCAAGGCCAATATCGCGCGCGGCCCTTACGGGCGCCACGTCATTTGAAAATAGCCGGTTCAGAACATCGGTAACACCGATAAGCGCGGCGTTGTCAGCATGGCGCCAGCCTGCGTAGCCGTCCAGAACCTGCGGGGAACCGATATCCAGACCAACTTTCGCGCTGTCAGAAATAACCTCAACTAGCGCTGCGACATCCCGCAGCCCCAAGTTTAAGCCTTGCCCGGCAATAGGGTGGATGCCATGGGCGGCATCACCGAGGATTGCCATCCTGGTATCGGTATAGGTATCGGCGTATTGCAGGGTTAGTGGATAGGCCCAGCGGCCGCCAACCGGCGTAATCTGGCCCAAAAAATCACCAGCGCGGCGCTGTATTTCCGCCGCAAACGAGCGCTCCGGCAATGCCATAATAGTTTTTATCAAGTGGGCTTTTTCGGTCCAGACAAGCGACGATCGATTGCCGGTTAGCGGCAGGATGGCAAAAGGCCCGGCGGGCAAAAACCGCTCATGGGCGATGCCTTCGTGACTGAACTCATGCTCGATCGAACATACAATGCCGTGCTGCTTATAGTCGAAAACCGAAACAGGGATACCCGCACTGCGCCGAACCATACTGCCACGACCATCGGTTCCCAGCAGAAGCCTCGAGTGTACTTGTGTGCCGCTCGCCAGTGTAACAACCGCTTTGTCCGTCGATCTTTCCATGGTTTCGATTTCTTCGCCTTGAAAAAGGTGAATATTTTCAAGTTCTGCAACCCGGTCAAACAGGGCGATCCGAGTATGGCGGTTTTCAACCATATTGCCCAACGGCCCCTCGCCCAACGCTTTGTGGTCGAAATGCAGATGCAATAGGGACGGCCCGTCAGATACACGGATTTCTTTGATGGGCTGCGCGAATTTTTCCATATGGCGCCATATGCCTAACGCCTCGAGCATGCAACATGTGGCAAAGGCAAGTGCGCTGGCGCGGCCGTCATAGACCACAGCGGTCAGGTCCTCTTTAGGGGCACGCTCAATCACAGCGACACTGAAACCACTTTGCGCCAGGCCAATAGCGGCGGTCAGCCCGACCATGCCGCCGCCAATGATGGTGACATCGTAGTTTTTCATCGCGTTTATGGTTGGTTTTTTGCTCATCTTGTTTATCTCTATTGGCCCACAGCCGCGCTGTCCAGTGCCATGCTGTCGCAGTGAGGCAGTAGATAAAAAGTGCCGCCATGAAAATGCCGCTCTTGTCCTGAACTATTAACAGGCATTAGAGTGGTTTGGAACACGCGGGGGTTTAAGTCACCTCAGCGACGATGGGGATCAAAGGGCAAACACTGTGGCAACAGCAAAACCGAGAAAAAAACCCACAAAAAAAGCTAAAACCAGTGCGAAAGCCCCACTTTTGCCGCCTGCTTTTGTGGTTTTTCTCAAAAACAGTAGTTGGCGTTTACTGGGGGTAGTATTATTTGCAATAGCCGCGGCAGTGCTGGCCGCGCTGTGGAGCTATAATCCTGCCGACCCGGATTTGAACACTCAAACATACGCCGAAGTGACGAATTTGCTGGGTGAATACGGCGCGATTGTCGCTGATGTGCTGATGCAAACGTTGGCGCTGGCCGCTTATTTGTTAATTATTCCGTTTCTGCTGTGGGGTGTGAAGGTTATTCGCCTCAAATGGCTGCCGATGTTTTGGCTCAACCTAGCCGCGTTGCCTGTTGGCATTGTCTTGCTTGCCATTGCGCTGAGTGTGCAGGCACCAGACCCGGAGTTTTCGGTTCAATATGGCTACGGCGGCTTTCTTGGTCAGCAGCTTTATTCAGTGGTGGTGGCTGCCCTGTCGGGGCTGGTTGTGCCATGGTGGGTCTACGGCCTTGTTTTTGCGCTGCTGGGGCTGCCGGTGTATGCTTTTTCTTTCGCGCTTACCAAAGATGAATGGCGTTCAGTTGGCGCGGCTATAGTTCGGGCTTGGCTGTTCCTGTGGCGCGGTCTTATGGGTCTTCTTACTGGCATCTGGAACGGGCTTGTTACTATTTTTTCAGCTATTTTTAGACGCGCTGACCAGGAGGATAGCCTTGAGGAGCGAATTGAGCCCACAGCCAAGCCACGCAAAGCCAGAAAAACCGCCATACCCAGCCCAATCAAAAAGCCTGCGGCAAAGAGGGTTGCTGCCCCTGCTAAAACAAAACGCGGAAAACGGGAAAGCAAAGAAGCCCAAAAATCGCTCGATCTGGGCGACGGATCCAATTACCGGCTGCCACCGCTTGATTTGCTGGCGCCGCCACCGCCGCCCGATAAACTTGGCCGCATAAGTTCTGAAGCGTTGGAACAGAACGCGCGCATGCTGGAAGGTGTACTGGACGACTTTGGCGTTCAGGGTGACGTCAACGATGTTCGACCTGGCCCGGTGGTTACCCTTTATGAGCTGGAACCTGCCCGCGGGGTTAAATCCGCCCGGGTTATCGGGCTGGCCGATGATATTGCGCGCTCCATGAGCGCTATTTCTGCGCGCGTTGCTGTGGTGCCCGGCAGAAACGCCATTGGTATTGAGCTGCCCAATGTTGACCGACAAACCGTGTTCCTGCGCGA
Organism: Sphingomonadales bacterium; assembly: GCA_011088215.1. GTDB lineage: Bacteria > Pseudomonadota > Alphaproteobacteria > Sphingomonadales > Kordiimonadaceae > Kordiimonas. Next base: position 5,052 of record JAALKD010000053.1, read on the forward strand.
ACTGTTGGCGTCGAAAGACTTCGAGGCCACCAAGGCACGCTTGCCGATAATTTTGGGTAAAGACATTGGCGGTGAACCTGTTGTTGCCGATTTGGCCTCCATGCCCCACTTGTTGATTGCGGGCACAACGGGCTCGGGTAAATCGGTCGGTGTGAACACCATGATCATGTCGCTTTTGTACCGGCACAGCCCTGATACCCTGCGGTTCATTATGGTGGATCCAAAAATGCTGGAATTGTCGGTATATGACGATATTCCACATTTGCTTACGCCTGTTGTCACTGAACCCAAGAAAGCAGTTGTTGCGCTTAAATGGGCGGTGCGCGAAATGGAAGATCGCTACCGCAATATGTCAAAGCTTGGGGTTCGTAATCTTGCCGCTTTCAACAAGCGGGTGGAGGAGGCGAACGCCAGCGGCGAGCGTCTTGTGCGGCAGGTTCAAACCGGCTTTGACAAAGAAACCGGCCAACCGGTGATAGAAGAGCAGGAGTTTGATTTCGTACCACTGCCCTTCATTGTGATTGTCATAGATGAAATGGCAGACCTTATGTTGGTAGCAGGTAAGGACGTGGAAGCCACGGTCCAGCGGCTGGCGCAAATGGCACGGGCTGCGGGTATCCATGTGGTGATGGCAACACAGCGCCCCAGCGTGGATGTGATTACAGGCACTATTAAAGCCAACTTCCCAACCCGGATAAGTTTTCAGGTAACGAGCAAGATCGATAGCCGCACCATTCTTGGTGAACAGGGCGCGGAACAACTTCTTGGCATGGGTGACATGCTCTTTATGGCGGGCGGTGGCCGCATTACCCGGGTACACGGTGCATTTGTAGATGACGACGAAGTTGTCGACGTGGTGACCCACCTGAAAAAACAAGCTGCCCCTTCATATCTGTCCACGGTTACGGAAGAACCTGAAGAAGGGTTCGACAGTCCGTTCATCCCAGGTCCATCTGCGGATGATAAAGAGAAAAGCCTATATGATAAGGCCGTGGACATTGTGCTACGAGACAGGCGCGCTTCAACCAGCTATATCCAGCGCCGGTTGAAAATTGGCTACAACAAAGCTGCGACTTTGATCGAAGATATGGAATCGCAGGGTGTGATAAGTGGCCCCAACCATAAAGGCCAACGCGAAGTGCTCGTGCCTGAACGAGAAGAAGAATTCTAATTAAATGGTTGCCATAAAGTGGCCCTATAAAAAACTGATATAGCGAGACCCATTGAAAACGGCGATATTTTACAGTGGAAAGTCGAACAAAAAAAGACAGACATGAAGACAATAAACATGCGTAAAGCGATAAAGACATTACTGGTTGCGGCAAGCTCAATGGTGGGCGCAGCACTACTTACGCCGGCTGAGGCGCAGGACAAGACTCTGCCGCTACCGCCACTTGAGGAACAAGATATTTCCGAAGACACATCGCTGAAGGCGCTGGGGCAAATTCAGACTTATTTTGACAGCGTTAAAAGCCTGGAGGCCAAATTTTACCAGCGCGCGCCTGACGGCGGCGTAACCGGCGGCAAGTTATCACTGGCGCGCCCGGGCAAAATCAGATTTGACTATGAAGGCGAGGTGCCATTTCTGGTGGTTGCAGATGGAAAAACGCTAAGTTTCATTGACTATGAAATTGGTCAGGTAACTCGCTGGCCGGTTAATGATACACCGCTGCGCGCCCTGCTGGGCAGCTCCACCGACCTAGCTAGTATTGGTGCTAACATTGAAGTTGCCCCTGGCGGCTTGGCTGGTCTGCTGGCGTTACATGCAACAGATGTTGACAGGCCCGAGCTTGGGCGCATTACGGTCTATTTTGAAGAAGCGCCGGACCGAGGTGAAAAATTGAAGCTATTAAGCTGGGCGGTTATTGATGCCCAGGGTCAGTTAACCACCGTCGAACTAAGCGACGAACAGGTGAATGTGGCATTTGCTGCCAAGCTGTGGGAGTTTGACGACCCGCGCGGCCTGGCAAAACGTCGCCGCCCCCGGTAAAAATATGCGTTGATAATTGCCTGCTTTCGTGCGTCGTCACTGGCAGCCGAATATAGCCACAAGCGGGCTGGCAAAAGGGCCTTAACTGGTCTACACACTATCTTCTTAGCTCTCGAAATTACCGGATAGTGTGCCTCATGGACCTGGATTCTGACATTGACGACTTGATGGACGATTTTCCCAGCCTGAAAAGTGTTGCGCCTTTTGTTGCCATCGCGGGTGATGTGCGATGGTTTCGCGCACTGGGTGAAACGCCGGATGTGCACAGCCTGCGTCTGGCGCGCGATTATGCCGCAACACTCGGGTTTCCCGAAGCTGAGCCGGCTTTTTTGCCAGATTGGGAAGACGCCGCCGCCGCTGAAAACACCGAGTTCAACAGCCCAGCCTGGGAAGCTGAAGAGCAGCTTAGAGCCGCGCTGACTGACGAAGTGTTGCTGGCGCTTGATGCTGATACGCTGGATATGATGATGACCCATGTGGCGCAGGCGATCACTGAAACCATTGAGGATGCCGCCAAAGAAGCGGCTGAGTTTTTGCGCATTGACGACGAAACGTTTGTCCGTGCCATTTCTGGCGCCGCGGCCCAGGCTTGTTATCAGGCCGCGCTTGTGGGCATGGCTGGTGGCGAGGAAGACCATCCGCTTGTTTACCGATTTCAGCTTTTTGAGAAAGGTCACTGGCCTATCAGCATTATAGGCAACAGTTTTCTGATTTTTTAACTAACACGGTGCACCGGATGCGCTGAAATATTGTCGGTCGCTTAGGAGGATTTATGCGTATCATTACCTGGAATATCAACTCGGTTCGCGCCCGCGTGGATATCGTCAAACAGTTGGTTGAAACTTATGACCCCGATGTCCTGTGTCTGCAGGAAACCAAAGTGCAGGACCATATGTTCCCCACGGGGTTCTTTGAGGAAATCGGCTTGCCCCATTTGGCGCTTCACGGTCAAAAAAGTTACCACGGTGTTGCCACGGCTGCCAAAGCCCCTTTTGCGGACAGCTATAAAATTGATTGGTGCCAGAAGGGTGATGCCCGTCATATTGCGATTAAACTGGCTAACGGTGTGACGGTGCATAATTTTTATGTACCCGCTGGCGGCGACGAGGCCAACCCGGAAACCAATGACAAGTTTGCCCACAAGCTGCAGTTTATGGATGAGATGACGAAGTGGTCTGCAGACCTGAACGAGCCAAGCGTGCTGGTGGGAGACCTGAATGTCGCGCCGCACCCGGACGATGTCTGGGATCATAAGAAACTCTTGAAGGTGGTTTCTCACACGCCGATAGAGACCGACGGCATGCTGGAAATGATTGACGCGCACGGCTGGATTGACGTGATGCGTGACGTTACGCCGTTGCCGGAAAAATTGTTCAGTTGGTGGTCATACCGTGCCAAAGACTGGTCCGCTGCCGACAAGGGCCGACGCTTAGACCATGTTTGGGTTAGCCCTTCGCTCAAGGGCGCGCCCAAACACATGGAGGTGGCCCGTGCTGCACGTGGTTGGACAAAACCGTCAGACCACGCGCCGGTTATCGTTGATTTTGATTTTTAGGTTGCGGGCTTTCTAGCCGCTGAGGCCCTGAAGGCTATAGCCGCCGGGCTCGGTTACCAGAATACGTGCAGCACCGGTTTCCACCTCTATTTTCTGACGCAAGCGGTATACATGGGTTTCCAGTGTGTGGGTGGTAACGCCTGAATTATAGCCCCAAACTTCCGTCAACAGCTCCTCGCGGCCAACCGCCTTGCCGCCAGCGCGGTATAGATACTTCAGAATGTTGGTTTCTTTTTCAGTCAGGCGCACTTTCTGTCCTGACGTGCGGTCCTCCAGAATTTTCGCTGAAGGCTGGAACAAATAGGGCCCCACATCAAAGGTGGCGTCTTCGCTTTGTTCGTACTGGCGGAAGTGGGCGCGGATACGCGCTAAAAGTACGGTGAAACTGAAAGGCTTGGTGACATAATCATTGGCGCCAGCATCCAGTCCCAGCACGGTGTCAGCCTCGGTAACGTTACCAGTTAGCATCAAAATTGGTACGGTAATGCCGTTTTTGCGGATGCGCTTGCATAGCTCGCGCCCGTCCATGTCAGGCAGGCCAACATCGAGGATGATCATGTCAACTTGATTGTCCGCCAGAAATGTCAGCGCATCACCTGCGGTGCCGCGCTCTTCGGTGGAAAATTCTTCATATAGTGCCAATTGGTCCGCAAGGCCTTCGCGCAGATCCACATCATCGTCTACCAGCAGTAATTTTCGTCCTGACATTTTAAAAACCCCGTATACAATAAATTAAATAAATAACGCCCATATCACTCAAAAAAATTTGCCACTTGTTTTGGTTTGCGGCACTGCGGCCTATATAATGATCAATGACAATATATCTTATCACGGTCTGTCACAATTGTTTGATTGAAACGAGAGGCTGTGACAGAACAACACCCAAGTGTGTTTGTAGCCCTAGTGTTTGGCGGATCGACTGGAATGGATAAAAACAACGACCTTCTCGCACTGGAGCGTGCAGCTTCTGACCTTCGTCGAGGCCAGCCGGTTGTTGTTGTCCATGACGGTGCTGCGTTGCTGGTTACAGCGCTTCAACAGGCTGATCGCGCTGCAGTGGCGGCTTTCGATGCTATCGCAGCTGACAGCTTCCTTATGCTGACTAACAGCCGCGCCGCGGCGCTGAAGGTTGCAGGTAAGGGATGGTCGGTGGTGCGGCTAGCCCGCCCCAGTTGGTTTGAACCCGCGGATATGGTTGCGGTTGCTGATCCGACGCTTGATTTGGCGACCCCGCTTAAGGGGCCCTTCACCCGCCTTGATCACGCGGAAACACCGCTAGACCGGGCAGCGGTCAAGCTTGCCAAATGGTCGCATATGCTGCCGGCGGTATTGGCCGCTGAGATTGCCTTGGATAACGAAGCGATGGCAAATGCAGACCTTTTGGCTGTATCGGCGGCTCTGATCAATAACGCAGATGTGGCGCAAGCCGTAGCACTTGAGAAAGTCGCTTCGGCCAAAGTGCCGCTTGCGGGTGCGGAAGATACCCGGTTGATAGCTTTTAGGCCGGTAGCTGGCGGTGTAGAGCATATTGCAATACAAATTGGTGATCCGCCGCGCAGCAAGCCGGTCTTGGTTCGTGTGCACAGCGAGTGTTTCACAGGCGACCTGCTTGGGTCATTAAAGTGTGATTGCGGCGAACAGTTGCAAGGGTCGATCAAAGCCATCGGCGAAGCGGGCGGTGGTCTTGTGCTTTATATGGCGCAGGAAGGACGCGGCATTGGATTGGTGTCCAAGCTGAAGGCATACGCGCTGCAAGATCAAGGCTATGATACGGTGGACGCCAACACGCGGCTTGGTTTCGAAGTTGACGAGCGTGTTTTTGCACCTGCTGCCGAAATGCTCAAAAAACTTGGGTTTAGTGCGGTTAGGTTGATGACCAACAATCCGTTGAAGGTTGAGGGACTGCGGTCTTTCGGTATTGATGTGGTTGAGAGGGTCGCTCACGCTTTTCCAACCAACCCTCACAACGAGCAATATTTGGCGACCAAAAAAAATCGTACCGGGCATATTCTGTAGCCATGCAAACCTGGCGGGTAACACAGAATACAAAAGACAAGCAGAAGGGGCGTATAGTCGGGCCGCTGGTGGATGCTCCATGTGCGCTTGGCCGCGCCGGGCTTGTCAGCGCCGAGAGCAAGCAGGAAGGCGACGGCAAAACCCCGGCTGGAACTTACCCGTTCAGGCGGGTTTTTTATCGGCCCGATAAAATGGTTTCGCCAATTTGCACGCTGGACACTTTACCTGTTTCGGCTGATTTGGGTTGGTGTGACGATGTGAAAAGTCCACATTATAACAAGCTGGTGCGCCTGCCCTTTTCTGCAAGCCATGAGAAAATGTGGCGTGATGATGCGCTTTATGATCTCGTCTTGGTGATTGGTCACAATGACAGCCCGCCGGTGCAAGGCAAGGGTAGCGCGGTTTTTGTCCATGTGGCGAAAGAGGGATTTGCCCCCACCGAAGGATGCGTGGCGTTGACAGAGCCCGCCTTGTTGGCATTTATCAGGCTGATAAAGTCGGGCGATCAACTGATCATTGGTTAGCTGTAATCTCGCTCGCCGAATATTGCGGTACCCACACGAATGTCGGTCGCGCCCATGGCAGCTGCCAGCGCATAGTCCCCACTCATGCCCATCGATATACCTTCGACGCCGTGTTGTTTTGCCAGTTTCTTCAAAAGGGCGAAATGCAAAGAAGGATCATCGCCAGCCGGTGGGATACACATCAAGCCGCGCACATCCAGGCCTAGGGTTTGGCACTCGCTGAGAAGGTCAGGCAGGTCACCAACTAGCGCCCCGCCTTTTTGTGCCTCAGCGCCAGTGTTGACCTGCACGTAAACTGGCAATTGCTTTTGCTGTGTAGCCATTTCCCTTGCGAGCACCCGGGCAAGCTTTATCCGGTCGACCGACTGGATTTCGTCAAACAATTCTACCGCTTTGGCCGCCTTGTTGGTTTGCAGGTTGCCGATCAGATGCAGTAGGACACCCGGATACTGAAGCTTCAGATCGCTCCAGCGCTCCTCGGCTTCCTGGACCCGGTTTCCCCCAAAGTCGCGCTGGCCGGCCTCCAGGGCAGCGACCACACGTTCGGTGGGCTGCACTTTTGAAACCGCGAGCAAACGCGGGTTAGCCTCCGGCACACCAGCATGTTCGCACATGCGCGCAATTTCTGCGCGAACGGCACTGATATTATCAGCGATCGATTGGGTCATTGAACGGTTCTCATCCTGCAGCCAATAACATTGGGTATCCCCCTGCTATGTGCTAGGAAATCTTCATGGTCAAGCGACATCAGCAAAATAGCGCAACAACTTCGGCTCGACAGCTTTGCGCAGCGGCCGGGGTTGAGCAACTGGTTTTGCTGACAGATAGGAAGCGCATGCCCGACCCTGTGGCAGCGGTCAAGCGATTGCCGCCGGGCTCCATGGTGATATTGCGCGATTATGATAGCGCTGACCGCTTCGCGCTTGCGTTAAAACTTCGCCGGGTTTGCCGCAAGATGGGTTGCCTTTTCTTGGTGGCTGGTGACCCTCGGCTGGCGCGCCGGGCCTGTGCAGATGGTCTGCATTTACCAGAGCATATGCTTAGTGGTGCACGCGCTGACCGTCATGGGTTTGGCCTAGTTACAGCAGCCTGTCATTCTCGGCGTGCCCTGCGCCTTGCTGCCAGTGCTGGCGTTGATTTGGTGTTGGTGTCACCGGTTTTTGCAACGGCCAGCCACCCGGATGTCGCTCCGCTGGGCACACGCGGATTGTCGCGGTTGATACAGGGTGCAAAAGTTCCGGTTGCGGCGTTGGGCGGGGTTAACTTCCAGACTGCAAAAAGCCTGCGCGGGCAAAACATAAATGCCATCGCAGCAATTTCAGCGCTTTAAATTGAATAGAGAAATGGTGCCTAGAAACGCAGGCGGCCGCCGAGGAAAATCATTTGTGATTTGTCACCATTTTCGGAAGCAGAAATGTAATTACTGCCGTAATCATAATAACGAACGCCGCCGGTTAAGCCCACTTTGTCCGAAAGGCGGTAATTAGCGCCCAGCTCGTAGGAAATGATGTTGCGGGCCTCGTTTTCAATGCCGTAGAGATCAGTGCCTTCGGTATATTCGCTCATGGCGATCCGCGCAGACCAAGTTGAGGCTTGGTATGAGAAACCAGCTTCAAAACCTTCCAGGTTTTTCGCGAAAAGGCCGCTTTGCCGCATCAAAGACGCGTCAATGCCAAAGCCTGAGTAGCCTAAAGATACACCTGCACGGTAATGAGTTTCGGCCTGTCCAGCGTCAGCAAAGCCAGATGTTGTCGACAACCCTTGCAACGATAAGCGGTATTTGCTTTCCAGCGCAATTTCAAAGCCGCGACTGATTTTGTCGCCAGAGGTTTTGTTGCCGAAGCTAAGGCCAACCCGCGATGAAGCACCGAACAGGTCTTGGGTATAAGTTCCGCGAACGCCGCCATTGGGCGCAAGAAGCGAAGAAAAATCTGGGCGCTCGGTCAAATCAGACGACGAACTTTTGATCACTGGCCGCGAATCACTTAAGGCAAGAAAGCCAGTTTCTTTCTTAAGTTTCTTTTCGCCGAGGCTTAGGTCCAGGCCTTTCAGTTTGTCTGCACTGCTGGTTTTGGCTTTTTCACTTTGTTTGGCAATCTGCTGGGCAATGAAGGCGTCTAGGCTTTGCAGGAACCCGCTTGATTCGAAACGCGTCTTATCGTCAGCGGCAGATGCCACTGATAGACTTGCTATTGCAAGCGCCGATAATCCGTATTTTACAAGCCTGTTCATGCTTTAGAATTGCCTTGATTAATCACTCAAGTCGAATTTACCCTATCTATAAGGTATGGATAATTTATTAAACTTCGCAAGCCCTTCCGAGAATTTTGCGACAAGTTGTGTCTCTGCCGCCACTATTTGACCGCTTTTCGGGCTGGTCAGCGCCTTCTTGGGTCGCTATAAGGCGCAATTGAATAAAAGCCGATTGATATTTATTGGCTGAGTAAAATCAAATTTAGAAAAAGAGAGCGGGACCAGCCATGATTCGACTTGCGCGTATAGCGATGACCATGACCCTCGGATTAATGATAACTGCCTGCGGTATTTTTGGTAGCGACGAGGACCCGGAATTGGGCCCTATTACTACAGCTATTGGTGTTAACGGCTACCTATGGACAGCAACGCTCGATACGTTGGCCTTTATGCCCATCGACAACGCCTACCCAAGTTCTGCTGCTATTATCACTGACTGGTATTCAACCGCAGATGCCCCTGATGAGCGGGTAAAGGTTGCTGTTTATTTTCGTTCCGAACAGCTTCGTTCAGACGGTGTTAAAGTCAATGTGGTGCGCCAGGAGCGTCAGGCCGGCGCATGGCTAACGGTGCCAGTGCAGGCTGCGACAGTTCTTCAGATTGAAGAGGCGATATTGTCGCGCGCCCGTGTTTTGAAAATTGCCGCAGATAGCTAAGGCCGGAAAGCAAAGTCCGAATAGCAAAAAAATGGGCCGCCGCAACCATGCGGCACCACCCGGTTAAATCACCATAATTAAGAGACCAGCATGTCCCGTTACAACGCAAAAGCAACGGAAGCGAAATGGCAGAAAATCTGGGAAACGGGTAAAACCTTTCAGACAGACAGTTCGTCCGATAAGCAAAAATACTATGTGCTGGAAATGTTTCCCTATCCGTCCGGGCGCATTCACGTGGGCCATGTACGCAATTACACCATGGGCGATGTGGTTGCACGTTACCGCCGCGCGCAGGGCTATGAGGTTTTGCATCCCATGGGCTGGGACGCCTTTGGCATGCCAGCGGAAAATGCGGCGATGGAACGCAAGGTTCACCCCGCTGACTGGACATATGACAATATCGCCAACATGCGCCAACAGCTTAAACATGTTGGTCTTGCCGTAGACTGGGACCGGGAAATAGCCACCTGTGACCCGGCCTATTATGGCAAAGAGCAGCAAATATTTATCGACTTTTACAATGCCGGCCTCGTGTACCGTAAAGAAAGCTGGGTCAACTGGGATCCGGTTGATAATACGGTGCTGGCCAACGAGCAGGTTATTGACGGCAAGGGCTGGCGTTCGGGCGCGGAAGTTGAGCGCAGACAGTTGTCGCAGTGGTTTCTGAAAATCACCGATTTCGCCGATGAGCTGCTTGATGGCTTGGACACGCTGGATCGGTGGCCCGACAAAGTTCGCCTGATGCAGGAAAACTGGATTGGCCGCTCTGAGGGTCTGAAGTTCGATTTTATCGTTGACCAGACCGGCGAAAAACTACCGGTTTACACCACTCGCCCAGATACGATTTTTGGTGCCAGTTTCTGCGCTATATCTGCCGATCATCCGGTAGCCGTTGCGCTGGCGAAAGATAACCCTGAGCTTGCTGCCTTCTGCGAGGAATGCCGCTCAGGCGGTACAACCGAAGAGGCGATCGAAAAAGCGGAAAAGCGTGGGTTTGATACGGGCCTGACTGTCGCACACCCGTTTAACAGCGCCTGGAAGCTTCCGGTTTATATTGCGAATTTTGTTTTGATGGACTATGGCACGGGCGCCATTTTCGCTTGCCCGGCTGGTGACCAGCGCGATCTGGATTTTGCCCGCAAATACGACCTGCCAGTGTTGCCGATCGTTTTGCCGGAAGGCGAGGCAGCTGACGCCTATAGTATCGGTGATGAGGCCTTCACCGGCACGGGCACCATGTACAACTCCCGTTTTCTGGACGGCATGGATATCCACGCAGCCAAAGCCGCAGTGATTGATCGCGCCGAAGCAGATGGCTGGGGTGAGCGCATGGTTAACTTCCGTCTGCGTGATTGGGGTGTATCGCGCCAGCGCTACTGGGGGACGCCGATACCGTTTGTCCACTGCGAAGCGTGTGGTGTTGTGCCGGTAAAAGCCGACGATTTGCCGGTTGAATTGCCGGACGATGTTTCGTTCGATACACCGGGCAACCCGCTTGAGCATCATCCAACCTGGAAGAACACTGACTGTCCGTCTTGCGGCCAACCCGCGCGTCGCGAAACCGACACAATGGACACATTTGTCGACAGCAGTTGGTACTTTATGCGCTTTTGCACACCGGATGCGGACGCTCCGTTTGATAGCAAGGTTGTCGATGAATGGATGCCGGTTAACCAGTATATTGGCGGCGTTGAACATGCGATTTTGCATTTGCTGTATGCCCGTTTCTTCACGCGTGCACTCAAGAAAGTTGGCCGTACGAGCGTGGAGGAGCCGTTCGAGGGCCTGTTTACACAGGGCATGGTCAATCATGTCACCTACAAGGACAGCAGTGGTGAATGGGTATTCCCGGAAGATGTGCGCAAGCGTGACGACGGTACGTTGATTACGTCAAAAACCGGCCTGGTGGTGAGCGAAGGCCGGGTTGAGAAAATGTCCAAATCGAAACGCAATGTTGTCGACCCGGATGATATTATTGACCAATACGGTGCAGATACGGCGCGCTGGTTTGTGCTGTCTGACAGTCCGCCCGAGCGCGACTTGCTTTGGACCGAAGCAGGTATCGAAGGTGCATGGCGCTTTGTGCAGCGTATATACCGCATGGTGGAAACGCCGTCCGCACCGCTAGCTGGTGTCGGTGCTGCAATGCCCGGCGAGCTCTCTGAAGGCGCGACGGCACTGCGCAAAGCGACCCACAAAACCATCAAAGGCGTTACTTCAGACATTGAAAATCTACATTTCAATAAAGCGGTGGCGCGGCTGTATGAGTTTGCAAATGCTATCAGTTCGACATCCGAAGGTGCCGGTGCAGCCGAGACATTGCGCGAGGCAACCGAGGCTTTGATTATGATGATTGGCCCGATGATGCCGCATCTGGCTGAAGAAATGTGGGCTAAGCTTGGCCATCAGACGCTGGTTGCTAATACGCCGTGGCCGCAAGTGATTGAGGCGCTGACCATTGATAGCACCGTTAAAATGGCAGTGCAGATAAACGGCAAGGTGCGCGACACCATTGAAGTGGCCAAAGATATGGATAAGGCAGATGTGGAAGCGCTTGCGCTTGCGCGGCCTAACATCATGAAATTTACTGAAGGCAACACCGTGCGCAAAGTTATTGTTGTGCCCGGGCGTATTGTCAATATTGTGGCTAATTGATGCGAATAATTGGCTTCATATCATTACTTTTTCTGACCGCCTGCGGGTTCCAGCCGCTGTATGAGGCCGGCGGCTCGTCGACCGCCATGCAGACACATCTTGCCAGTGTGGAGGTGAGCCCAATTGCTGACCGTTTGGGACAGGTGATGCGCAACCGTCTTGTGTCGCGTCTTAACGGTGCCGGCAACCCGGAGTACTGGTTGGAAGTTGGCCTGCAGCAAAGCAGCGAAACCTATGGTGTCAGGCCTGATACAGCGACAACCCAGGAACAGTTGACACTGGTTGCTGGAATGCGTCTTGTCTCCTTAAAGACCGGCGAGCCGGTGTTGGAGGAAAGCTTCAGGGCGCGTACATCGTTTGACCTTGTGTTGTCTGACTTTGCAACGGTGTCGCAGCGCGAAGATGCGGCAAACCGGTTAGTTCTTGATTTAGCTGAGCGCATTCACAGACGCCTGGCATTGCATTTCGCGAGTGAAACGGGAGCCGACGCCCCCGACGCCGAAGGGTGATTTACCCAAAGTTCAACATTGAAAGTTAACCGTTGAAAGTTAAGCCGCGCGATATCCCGTCCATACTAAAAGCGGTGCCCGCTGGCACACGTGCCGTATTGGTTTTCGGCCGTGACGAAGGCCTGGTGCGTGAACGCGCGCAGGTGATAGGAAAACAAATAGCTGAAGACCTGTCTGACCCGTTTCAGGTAGTGCGCCTGGGGCCAGAGGCGGTCAAGGCTAGCCCCTCTATTCTTCTGGATGAAATATCAGCAATTTCCATGATGGGCGGCCGTCGTTTGGTGCGGCTTGAAGGGGCGGGGCCCGAATCTGCTGAACCGGTCAAGCTGGCACTGGGGTCTGATCAGGGTGATGGACTGCTTGTGGTGACGGCGGGCGACTTGAAACCAACGTCAGCCTTGCGGAAAGCAGTTGAAGCGGCCAAAAACGGCCAGGCAATCGCTTGTTATGAAGACAGTGCGCAGGATCTGTTTGGTTTGGTGCAGTCAACCCTGTCTGGTGCGGGTCTGGGTGCGAGTCAGGATGCGGTAAGTTATCTGGTCGATAACTTAGGCGGTGACCGGATGGTATCGCGGTCCGAGCTGGACAAGCTTATTTTATATATGGGCGAAGGTGGTGGACAGGTAACGCTGGAAGACGCCAAGGCCTGTGTCGGTGACACCGCGGCATTAGGCCTGCACCAAATTGCTGAAGCCGTTACGGCGGGCAACATGAAAGATTTGGAGAAATTCCTCGAGCGCGCCTGGACTTCTGGCGAAAATGCTGTTGCTATTCTGCGTACACTTCAAAACAGATTGATGCGACTTCATATGGCGCGAAGCCATGTGGACAAAGGCGTTAACCCGATGGAGGCCACTAACAAGCTGCGGCCACCAGTATTTTTCGCCGAGAAAGACAAATTTGCGCGCCAGTTAAACTCCTGGTCGTCGGCAAAGTTGGAGCAAGCGCTGAACATTCTGATTGATGCTGAGCTGGACTGTAAAACCACAGGCAATCCGGCAGATGTTATCTGCGCGCGGGCTTTATTGCGGCTCGCCAAGGCGGTTCGGTAAAAATTTATTCCTTGCTGCGCAAATTATGAACGAACGCCAATATTACACTCACCGGAATTCCAATCATCACGACCGTTGCGGCCATCACAGAAAACTGGGTTAAAGGAGCCATGAACACGGCTTTTTGCGCTTCCAGTTCTGCGACCATGCGCTCAAACTCAGGTCCCGACTGAACCGGCAACTGGGAAATATAATAGCTGTAGTAAACATCCATGAACTCAGGGTTCATATAGCTGGTGTAGATGAGGTTGTAGAAACCGAAAATAACACCTGCAACAACCGACACTGCGGTGCCGACCAGTATCTTTTGCCACAGGGTCGGCGCGTCTCCGTCGGCATAGAGCGATGTGTCGCCTAATGCGAGATAGATCACCGCCAGGCTGGCGACCATTGACAGGTATCCGTAGGTCTCTGCGCTGCTGAAATAGGCGGGGTCGTTCTCAGGAAAAAAGAAGTAAGAGACCAACAACAAAGTGGTCATAACCGCGCCGCTAATTGCGCCCCATTTTAAACTGACTTTCACCATAGCGTGTCTCTTTCCTGATTAATTGTACCGAAAAAATATCGCTGTTTGTTAGTTTGTTGCAGGGTCTGTGTCTTCACCCAAATGGGTGAGAGGAAACATTATTCTACTATATTCAACATTTTAGCCTCTGCCGCCGCTTGTGTCCGGTTGGTGACCCCAAGCTTACTGTATATGTTTTTTAAATGGGTTTTCACGGTGTTTTCCGAAACGCCGAGCTGCTGGGCTATCTCGCTGTTAGGATAACCGTGGCACATAAATAACAAGACTTCAGCTTCGCGCCGACTAAATCCGGTGGCGTCAACAACGGCAAGCGGCTTTGAAGTTTTTTCTTGGTCAGGCGCGATGGCTTGGCGCCGTTTGTAAGCGATTAGACCGCCCAAAATTAGAAACACCAGCGCAACGGATCCGAGGTAGAGGTCCAGGTTTGTTGGGCTGCTGATATAGGACCGTTTTGCGGTTTCTGCTGCAATCAGGAAAACCGCCAGCAGGCCGCCGTAACGCAGGATAATTGAAAGGGTCGCCATCTTCATGATGACAGCATGCACACGCGACGCTAGTCCGTCAAATTCAAGGCACGGCTTTGGTTGTCTGCTGGAGGTGCAGCAAGTCAGTCCTTCACTTGTAAATAGCCATAGGCAAAGTCGGCAACTTCGTCAGTGAAGTCTGTATCAGGTATCTCTTTGGCCCACTCCGCAGACTGTTCCTTAAACAGGCCACGCTCCAGCAGTATGTTGTTGAAATAATATGCCAGCATTCGAGCGGCCTTGTCGTGGTCGGTTTTTTCAATCTCGTCATCGTAAAGTGCAATAATCATGGTCATGGCACTGAGCATTGCGGCTTCAAACTGATCAGCTGAAGTACCCATTAACGCCAGATGGTTGCGTCCGTGTAAGTGTATCGCCCGAAGTATATGGGTTTGCTGTTCCATTTGTCGCCACGTGGTTCGCGCTAGCCGCTTTAGTGCTTCCCGCAGGGAACAGCCCTCAATGTCTAGCTGCGCCTCCGGCGATTTTACCCATTGATTCAGCCGTTCCAAATATAACTCAAACAATACGGGGATAAAGCCCTGCTTCTTGTCGAATCGGCGATAGACCGAAGCTGGCGATACGCCAGCCTCAGATGCGATTTGATTAACGCTGATGTCGGCAAAATCATTGTCTACTAGCAAATTTTCTAAGGCATTCAATAACTTGTCGCGGGTTTTTCGCGATCGTCCCTGGTGGGTTTTTTTTGCGCCTTGACTCATAGCGGATATTTCCTATATGTAAATGTAAATTACATTTACATAATAGCAATAAACTAATGAAAAAACAATGGTTTTTATCACCTGGAGAATAGAAATGTTTGATGATACGGCTGTTTCAATGTTGGACTATTTACTGGTTGCGCTGATGTTTTCGGTTTATGTAGTGCGCAATTATTTACGTCATCGCCGCATGCGTGATCGAATGGATTCCGGTGAAGCCGGAATTCTGATGCTGGAGTATAAAGATACGCTCACCATCCTTTGGGGCGGCGCATTTCTGGTAATGGTGGTGTGGCTTTTAAACGGTCGACCGCTGGCGGATATGGGGATATTGCTTGGCACATCCACTGCCCATCTGATTGGTTGGGGCGTTGTTGCGGTTATATCACTCGTGTTGTCAGCACAGGTTTATGCGGTTGGAAAAAATCCCAAATCAGCGGATGCGGTTCGCACGGCGCTGGAGAACGAGCCCGGTGTCATGCGTATTATGCCTAAAACGCAGCAGGAATATTTTTGGTTCAAAGCCCTGTCTGTGACTGCGGGGATCACTGAGGAAATTATATTTCGTGGCTATCTGATCTGGTTTTTCGCGCTATGGCTGCCGCTCTGGTGGGCGGCCCTTGTTGCGTTGGCTTTTTTTGTCGCCGCCCATCTGTATCAGGAATCTGTTCGCTCGCTGCTGAAGGTGGCCGCCATCGGGGCGTGCCTTACCGCGCTCTATCTTCTTTCTGGCTCCTTGTTGGCGGCGATTGTGCTGCACGCGGTTGTTGACCTGACCAGTGGGGCCAGTGTGCGGCGGGTTCTACACGGCGTTCAAGCGACGTGACATGTGGTATAAAAAACGGCGAAAAAAAAACGACCCGGCAAACGGGTCGTTTTCACGAGCTTTAAAACTACGCCCGAAAAGGGTTAGTTCAAATTAATCGGTGCAGGCGCATCGCTGTCTTCTTGTGCACTAGCGCCGTTGCCAGCCGCTTCTTGGGCTTGCTGCTGCTGGTACAATGCGTCGAAGCTGATTGGCTCAAGAAGCAAAGGCGGGAAGCCGCCGTCGCGAGTGGCATCAGCAATGATCCGGCGTGCAAACGGGAACATTAATGTTGGGGCCTGAATCAGCAAGAAAGGCTTGATCGCCTGTTCTTCTACATTGCGAATGCCGAATAATGTGCCGTAGGAAAGCTCGGCAACAAAAGCAACTTGCTTTTCGCCGGATTCGGTAACATTTTCTGCTTTGGCTGAAATTTTCAAATCAACTTCATACATTTCGTCGTTCATTTTGCGAACACCTACATTCACGCTTACGTCAATGGCGGGTTTTGTCCCTGCAGTGTTCTGCATGCTCGCCGGAGCATTTGGGTTTTCAAAGGATAGGTCTTTGACATACTGGGCCAGCACACCCGCTTGTGGTGCTTCTGCCCCTTGCGGAGCGGCGCCGCCTACAGGTGTTTGTGTGTTATCAAAATCATTTTCAGCCATGGTATCACTCTTCAGTGTGGTTAATCATATGGTTTCAGCGCCGCCGGGCATGCGTAACGCCTAGATGCAATTGTGCCGCGGGCGGTAAATTCGGACGGAGGGCTAGCATGCTTTGTGCGTTTGAACAACTAACAAAACCAGCCGACTGGCGCTAATTGTACCAACTAAGCCGTTTTAGGCCCCCTTTTCATCGGTTGGCGGTGCTTCTTCAATGGTTTTTGTATCTTCAGGCTCCCGAGCATCATTGTCGTTCTGGCCACCTTGGCTATCAGTTTCGGTGAAATCCCCGTCGATAATAATAGTTGGCTTCCCGCTGTCACTGCGGTGGCTGTAATAGAATTTTTTACTGCCGCGCGCCGCAGCACCGGCCGGCCCGGCCCGGCCCAGCGCCAAACGAACTGGCGGGATTAGTAGCAAACCACCAATAGCATCGGTGACGAAGCCAGGGAAAAACAGACAAACACCGGCGATCAGCAAGAAAAACCCATGCACCAGCGGTTCCACAAGTGGTTGTCCATCCTGGGATGCGTTTTGCAGGTCAGCGATCACCTTCAGGCCCTGCATGCGAATAAGTGAAAGCCCCACCGCAGCGGTTAGAAGGCACAGCAAGATAGTGGAAAAGGCTCCAATGTCGCTACCCACTTCGATCAGCACGCTTAATTCCATCAGTGGCACGCCGACAAAAATCAACAAAAACACCCAAGCCACTATCGTCTCTCCTCGCTGTAATTCTTGTGCCTGCAGACCACACTAGCACATCGTGATAGCGGCGAAGACACCTGCGGTTGCCCGCCAGTCGATATTCACGCCATCGAACCTTGTTCTTTACGGCGAAACCTCCTATCTATTAGGGGATGAAAAGGCGTTTCTTCAATGAGGCATATGTGCTTCTATTAAAAAAACCTATTGGGCGAACAGAAAGCTGATCTGTCGCCCTATCTCTAAACTACCCCCAGGCTATCCTTCAGGCCGGGTTGTGCTATAATTGAGAAACCGCCAGCAATTGGTCAGTAAATATAGAGTTGTAAACGAGCAAAAAAGTCATGTTAGACATAGTTTTGATGGCCATGGTAGCGGTCTTTATAGCCCTTAGGCTCCGCTCGGAACTGGGTAAAAAAACCGGCAACGAACCCCTGCGGCCAAATCCAGGCAGTTCACCATATGGACGTGACGGCGGCCCGACAATTGACGCCGAGCCTGTTGAAATAGAACAAGCTGACGCCAGTGTGGTTGATATGGCTGAAGACCCCGCTGTTCGTAGGGGGCTGGGCGAAATTCGACGCGCTGACAGCTATTTTGATGCCGGAGAGTTTCTGGAAGGCGCGAAAAGCGCCTATCAAATTATTTTGGAGGCCTTCTGGGCTGGTGACAAAGACGCGTTGAAAGGTTTTCTCGACGAAACGGTGCTTAGCCAGTTTAGTAGCGCTATTGACCAGCGCGAACAAGACGGCCTTACGCTGGAGAATAAGCTTCTGGATATCACGAGCGCTGAGTTTATCGGTGCTGGTGTTGTCAAGCGGCAGGCGGAAATCACCCTACATTTCTCGGCGGAAATTATTGCTGTAACGCGAGACGGCGACGGCAATGTAGTGGACGGCGACTTGTCTGATGCTGTTGGTCTTGAGGACAAATGGACGTTTGCCCGAGAAGTTAAGTCTCGCGATCCAAATTGGACATTGGTCGCGACCCGCGCCGGGTGACGCCTTATGAAAATTTATACGATTCTTGGGCTGGGGCTGCTTTTATTGCTGCTGCCAGCCCTTGTGGTTGGGTTTTTGGTTCTGAAACCAGTAAAGCCCGGCCTAGATTTTGAGCAGGTGGCCTTCACTGAACTGCCTGGGTGGGGCAGCACGCAGCTGTCTGGTGCGATGCCAGCCCTTCGGCAGTCTTGTGAACGTATTGCAACGTTACCCGCGCGCCGCCGGTTGCCCGGTGCCGCTATTGGCGGCACCGCGGATGACTGGTCATTGGGCTGCACAGCACTCCTGGCGGCGTCGACCGAGCCCGCCCTAACGAAGGCACTAACCCTGCATTTCAGTCCACTGCGGGTCTCGCTGGATGACACCAGCGAAGGTAAGTTCACAGGTTATTATGAAACCTTGCTGCAGGGTAGTCGAACTCAATCACCTAAATACAGCGTGCCACTCTATATACGGCCTCCGGAGTTGGTGATGGTGGATTTGGGCACGTTCCGAGGAGACTTGAAGGGACGGCGAATTGCCGGCCGCGTAGAAGGCGGGCGGCTGATACCCTATCCGGACAGGCGTAGGATCGATGACGGCCATCTGGATGGGCGCGACCTGGAATTATTGTGGGTCGACAGCCAAGTGGATGCGTTTTTTCTCCACATTCAAGGTTCAGGGCGAGTGAAAATGCCCGATGGGTCGTTGCTGCGGGTGGGGTATGCCGCGCAAAACGGCCATGTTTATTCTGCCATTGGGCGCTTCCTGATTTCGGAAGGTGAAATTGCCCGCGAGAATATGTCCATGCAATCGATACGGGCCTGGCTGAAGGCTAATCCGGCCAAAGCAACGGATATGTTGCAGCGCAATGCGTCTTATATATTTTTCCGCGAACTGGGCGACGGTGATGGCCCATACGGTTCTGCAGGGGTGCCCTTGACCGCCGGGCATTCACTGGCGGTCGACAGGAAGCACTTGCCCTTGCATGCACCGGTGTGGTTGTCCGCCAGCCACCCAGACCCTGCCTCCACTACAGCACCTTCTGTGCCGTTTAACCGCCTGATGGTGGCGCAGGATACCGGCGGCGCGATCACCGGTGAAATTCGCGGCGATGTGTTTTGGGGTTTCGGGGACAGGGCAGAGGAGATCGCCGGTCGCATGGCTAACCGAGGCCGCTACTGGCTCATTTTGCCAAAGGCGCTTGCTGCTGAAGCAGCGCGGACTGGCCGGTGAGCAAAAAACCCAAAGACAAAGACATGCTGTCGTCCGCTGATAAAAAGGTGTGGCAGGCGGTTACTGACACCGTCACGCCGCTGGGCGAGCGACCTGAGGCACCAGAACTGCAGCCGGCCCCCCGCGGTATTTACATCCGCGAAACCAGCCTGCCCGACGGCTGGTTCACAAGCGAAACCCCCGCGCCCAAGGCTGGTTTTGACCGGAAAACCCGCCGCAATATTGTTAAAGGCCGGCAAGAGTTTGACCGATCGGTCGATCTGCATGGTATGACCCAGGATAATGCATTTAGCACGCTTCAGCGCGTAATTGAGGGATGTGTTCGCCGCGGTGACAAAACCATTCTGGTGGTCACCGGAAAGGGCGGTGCCCGTTTTTCACAAACGGCAGCAACCACTCCTGTTGCTTATCGAACCCGGCGCGATTTTGACAATCACAGCGGCGTATTAAAACGCATGGTGCCCTTATGGCTTGCAGGCGCTGATTTGAAACCCTTTGTCCATAGTTACGCACCGGCGGCACAGGAACACGGCGGCGAAGGTGCGCTATATGTTATTTTACGGCGACGTATGCCCGGTTCTTCCAAAGGTGGCTCAAGTAACCAATGCCCCCGTTCGGCGAACAAATAAGAGCGCTTCGCGGTGCGCGTGGTGTTGATCAGGCAACCATGGCTGCAGATCTTGGTGTGTCTGCGGCTTATTTGTCGGCGCTGGAGCACGGTAGGAAAGGCGCACCCTCCTGGGATATGACCCAGAAAATAATTCAGTATTTTGGCCTGATCTGGGATGAAGCGGAAGCGCTTCAATTGTTGGCGCAATTGTCCAAGCCGAGGGTTACCGTTGAGACCGCAGGTCTTGACCCGCGAGCAACCCGGGCGGCAAATTTGCTGGCACGCCGGGTGGGCCATTTGTCGTCAGCGGACTTGGACGCATTATTGGGTGTGCTCGAAGCTGGCGACGATAACGATGACGTGTCGGATCAGTAGCCAAGGACTTTTTGGCGTAAACCCTCACCGGACCATGCTTGTTTGTTGCCGCCCTCTGCTTCTTTTACCAGCGCAACAATTGCCTGATTGACGGGGGCTTCCATTTCCATGGCTTTGGCCAAACGCACCACTTCGCCGTTCAGGAAATTGATTTCCGTAGCGCGACCCGCGGCAAAGTCGTCTGCCATTGAGGACCGGGCGCGGTCGTCTATTTTTTGCAGTTTCAACCCGATAGTATTGAAGAAAAAATCAGGTGCGCCGATAAATGCCGGAAGCCATTTGGGCGGAAAGGCCGTCGCTTTAGCGGGCTCAATTCCGGCAGCTGCCAACACAGCAAGCGCCTCACGAATACAGGCGGCGAGAATGCGGCGGAAATTTCGGTCGGATAGTTCTTCCAGTAATGTAACTCCCGACAACGCATTCAATGCGTTGTTCAGGTTCACCAGTAACTTTCCCCACGCGACCGCTGTCATATTATCGCTAAGCGTCAATGCAGCAGGACCACTACTGGTGGCTTGCACAATCGGTGCGAGCGCCGGGTGGCTTTCCGCCACCAGATTCCCTTGCGTACCTTTGTGCCAATGACCTCTTTCCAGCCCAGCCACATTGAAGGGTACCATGCCGGCAAGAACAGTTTGCACGGGCAATAGTTTGCGCAAGGTTTCCACATTGCTGATGCCGTTTTGCAGGCTAACAACGATCGCACCTGCTTTGGCGTGCTGGTTAATTTCAGACGCCGCTGCTTCGGTGCCAGTGCTTTTAACCGCAAGGCCAATGATGTCAGCGTCTGCCAGCGCCTCGGGATTGGTTGAGAAGTTGATGTCGCCCGCAGATACACACTCGTCAAAGCCCGAATAGTCGGTCAGGCGCATACCCTTGTCGGCGATCGCGTCACCCACATAAGTGCGACCAACAAGCGTTACGTCAAGCCCAGCGGACGCCCAAACGCCGCCAACGAAACAGCCAATTGAACCGGCCCCGTGAATTACAATTTTTGACAAGGTGATACCTTCGCAAATCAACATATAAATTTAAAAAACTGACCTTAAGCTATGCTAGTTCTATTAGCCATAGAGTGCGGCCCTATTAATTCAGGTGGAATAGATTGGCGAAAATTATTCAGTTTGACGAGTGCGGAGGTTCAGAAAAACTGGCGCTTATGGATGTGACAATACCACAACCGGTTGGGTCGGAAGTGAGGGTTTCGGTTCGTGCTTTTGCTTTGAATCAGGCCGACTTTCTATACTTGAGAGGAGAGCATACTACCCCCACGGTATTGCCGTCTCGCATATGCTCAGAGGCATCCGGGGTTGTTGATGCCGTCGGGCCCGATGTGAAGGCGGTAAAAGTTGGTGACAAGGTTTCAACAATTCCGTTTCAAACTAGTAAATATGGTGTTGCTGGCGAATATGCTTTGGTGCCAGAGCAGTTTGTAGCTGCTGTTCCTTCAGGTTTGGACTTTATTCAGGCAACCTCCATTTGGATGCAATATTTAACGGCCTATTTTCCTTTTGTCGAAATTGCAGGCGTTCAACCGGGTGATTTTGCGCTGATTTGTGCGGGTGCCAGCAGCGCCGGTATCGCGGCAATTCAACTGGCTGGTATGAAAGGCGTGCGCTGCATCGCCACAACACGCAGCCCGGATAAACGGCAGTTCCTATATGATATCGGTGCGTACGGCGTGATCGTAACCAGCGAAGACGATATGCCGAGCTTGTTGAAAGAAATGGTCGGCGACCAAGGTATAGCGGTTAGCTATGACCCAATAGGTGGGCGATATATCAACATGTATGCGCCGCTTATGGCCAAGCACAGTTATCTGTTCCATTACGGGGCTCTTTCAGACGATGCTGACGAATTACCAATGTTAGACCTGCTGCGTCGCGCGGTAGCGCTCTATCCCTATTCCATGTTCAATTATGTTGAGGAACCTGCCCGATTGGAAGCAGGTGTTTCCTTCGTTCGTGAGGGGCTGCTTGAAGGTCACCTTAAGCCGGAGATTGATAAAATATTCCCCTTTGCGGAAACGATTAAAGCTTTCGAATATATGGCAGCGGGCCGTCAACGCGGGAAAATCGTCGTTAGCCTGCAGTAAACATGTTCTTGATTTGTTCTTATTGTGTGGTAGGCTGACCGGTATTTTGATATAGGGTTGGTGGCGACAAACAGTGGTAGCAACGGTTGAAACAGTGGCCTTTGAAGGCATCGAAGCCCGCCGGGTTGAGGTGCAGGTGCTGATCGCCAGTGGCTTGCCCACATTTACCATCGTTGGTTTGCCCGACAAAGCAGTTACCGAAGCGCGTGAACGGGTGCGTGCGGCCTTGTCGGCGCTCGGCCTGTCGCTGCCACCAAAGCGCATCACCGTTAACCTGTCGCCTGCAGATCGCCCCAAAGAAGGCAGCCATTATGACCTGCCCATCGCGGTCGCGGTTTTGGTGGCGATGGGGGTTATCCCGTCTGATAGCCTTGCGGACACTGTGGTGATGGGCGAACTGGGTTTGGACGGAACCATTCGCGCGGTATCGGGGGTTTTGCCTGCCGCCATTTATGCCAATGCCTGTGATATGGCTTTTGTTTGCCCCGCTGCCACCGGGCCCGAGGCGGCTTGGGCCGGTGCTGACACAGTGATGGCACCGGCAAGCCTTTTAGGTCTGATGAATCATTTGAGAGGGTTGCAGGTTTTAAGCCCACCGGAACCGGCGTTGGCTGAAAACAAACAATCGCAGCCAGACTTGGTGGATGTAAAAGGCCAGGAAACTGCGAAGCGCGCGCTGGAGATTGCTGCTGCTGGTGGCCACACGATGTTAATGCTCGGGCCGCCCGGGTCTGGCAAGTCGATGCTGGCTGCGCGGATGCCCTCCATTCTGCCGCCACTGTCGGCACAGGAAGCGTTGGAGATTAGCATGATTGCATCGGTTGCGGGTCATTTGTCCGAAGGGACGATCAGCAGGATGCGCCCTGTGCGAACCCCGCACCATTCGGCGAGCCAGCCGGCGCTGATCGGCGGCGGTGCACGCGCTAATCCGGGTGAGGTGTCATTGGCCCATAACGGCGTTTTGTTTCTGGATGAATTGCCTGAATTTTCCCGCAGCTGCCTGGAGGCGTTGCGTCAACCGATGGAAACCGGCGAGGCGGTTATCGCGCGGGCGCAGGCGCATATTACCTATCCGGCGCGTTTTCAGCTGATTGCCGCCATGAACCCTTGCAAATGTGGCTATCTGGCCGATGCCGAGCGGGCCTGCAACCGGGCACCCC
>JAALKD010000054.1 GCA_011088215.1 Sphingomonadales bacterium
CTGATAGCGGCATGTTTGGGAGTGCCGCCACACGCGCCAGAAGTGTTTTATCCATCTGTTTCTCCTTGGTTTTTTGGTTCTTCGTCATGGGCATGAACGCTTGGAAAAACTCTGAAGTCCAATGAATTAGAGGGATGTGTTGGCTCGAACTGACGGTTCAGACGAATCTTGCGGCGCAGGATGCCAAGAGCCAGCAAACGGGCCACTTCGGTGCGGCGATCTCGCTCATTTATTAGGTTTGGGGAAAGTGAAGACATGGGCGTTCCTCCTTGAGAATTATTGCGTCGTTCAAGGAGTTACTTACTGAAATGACTTGAAAACTGTCGGTTCAGTCAATGCTGTGCATTGAATCAAATTAGGCTTGTGAAAATAAAAAGCCTAATTTATATTAGGTCATTAGCCAAAATTGAAAGGATGCTATGGAGCAACTGACAAACACACAGAATACGCTATTACAGGCCATTGAACGCCTGAAACGTGCCATGGGGATGTCACCCACGGTGCAAGAGCTTGCTGTGGAATTGGGTGTGAAAGCGCCCAGTGTATTTGAGGGGCTCAAGCGGCTGGAAGATAAAGGCTATATTCGCAGACAGGCTCGAAAAGCGCGGTCCATCGAAATCCTCCACGCACAAACACCAGATAAAACCAACCTGACGGCTGTTCCTGTTTTGGGGATGGTGGCAGCGGGTGCCCCAATTCTAGCCCTTGAAAACAAGATTGGTCAGGTCATGGTGCCGAATAATGTTCTGCGCGGGAAATGCTTTGCGCTCAAAGTGCAAGGCGACAGCATGATTGATGCTGATATTTTCGAGGGAGATTACGTGGTTGTGCGCCAGCAACCGATTGCTGAAAACAGCGATATTGTGGTGGCCATGGTCGGCGAAGAAGCCACTGTAAAGCGGCTGAGCATTGAAGGGGAGCATATAGAACTGCGCCCTGAAAATCAGAAACTTAAACCCATCATCATAGGACAACAGGATGAACTTAAAATAATTGGGAAGGTCTTACACGTCTGGTCGGGTGTTGACACCGAGGCCCTCCTAGAAAAAGCCAAAGGAGGATAACCAAATGAGCACCTATAATTTACGACGTTTTGCCCAACCAGATGTTTTGAAACACATCCAACAGGATAACCTGACCACTTTTTTAAAGCGGTATGAAGACTATCTGACTGGGCGCAGTTTCAGTTTTGAGCTAAATGAAGAAGGTGAGCTAGATTTTGAAGCGCTTTGCCAAGTATTGATGAACCCCTCAGAGGATATGGATATTGAGTTCGTTGAAGCCTTGTTCTTTATTCAGGAAATGTCTGATGATGATCATTTTGAGGAGCTAAGCGAGCAAGCCGAGGCAAATAATATCGATACTCATGAGGATTCGACATCTGCTGATTTGGCTTTAGCGTTATGGCTGCACGACCCTGAACTTTTGAAACGCCCTCATGCCGAAGTCATGATCCTCAAACCCAAGTCCTTCATGTACTTCCAGTCAGATCAAAAATCTCCCGATACGTTTGATCTTCCAAAACCAGATACCATGAGAACGCTTGAAGCTGATATGGACGCGTGGTTTTTGAAGAATAAGCGGGGCGCTGGGTGTCGTATTTTGCCTGTCAGCGCTGATGATGAGGACAAGACTTACTTTCTGATCCGTCATGGCATGCCTTTTAAACGAGAAGGCAAAATGGAATCAGGTGAATCCAAAACCATATTTTACCGACCAGAGTTTCATGATGTGATTGTCTATGATCGCGCCAATAATGAACTGGCCGTCTTTAATAAATCCGGTGCCAAGAAAGAGCGCACCATGTATCTGGATTTATTCAGCCAGCATCTTTTCAGTCAGGCTGAATATTTTCCGGGCGCAGAAAAATATACATTACAGCCACTGATCGATAATGGCGTTGATGCTTTGGCCTGTACCGATATTGATGGGCTGGAAGATATAAAGCTGGTTGAAATCCAACACCAGTTTCTTGGGCCGTATAATGACAAGCAAACGCTACGCTCAAATGATGTGTTTGCGTCATTAGCTTCAAGAGATCGTGAATTTCCAAACTTTGGCAGATTGGTTTCTGCCAGCTTTTCGGTGAAATTTGAAAACGCTAAACGTCCACGAATGGTCAAGGTACGAACTCCGAATGTGGCCAATTTTGACCGGAAGGAAGATTCTCACCTGATTGAAACATGGTTGCGAAAACGTGGCTTTGTAAATGAGCAGAAAGAGGAAGAAGATAGCACACAACCCGTAACTCATCAGGAGAGTCATGACGCCGTATCAATCGCCGCCATGGCGTAAACTCACAGATCTTTCTGGTGGAAAGGGCGTAAAGGCTGAATGGCAAGACTTTCCAGAAGAATTCCTCGCCATCACCAATGAGCAGGCATCTTCCGTTCCCTGTAATGGGCGAGCGGGGTGTTATATGAATGTCGTACAGCATGGTCCGCGAGATATTGTTGGCATTTGCACTTCTGACACCAAGCAATGCGACCGCCGCACGCTCAAGAAATCAGAACTGGCGCTGTATCGCATTGATCACAAAAAACTGGCTCACAAGATTGCTGAGGCCATTGGTTTTACGGAGGAGCATGAAAAGGTTACAGGTCATGCAGCCCTTTGGAAATTTGGCGTACTCAATCCGCAAGCTGAACACAGCTTTCCTGTTTACTGCTTTTTAGGCCAGACATCCTCGCAGCTGGATAAGATCATCAATCATCTGTGCATGGGACAGCAGACGTTTTTGTTGATTGCCTCCACCAGCAGTCTCATCAGTACTGCCAGCTCTGACGCGAGCAGCAAGCATAAATCCAAGCTAATCGGTATAGATGATGTGCTTGCTGTTGATGGCGCAAGCAAGGTCACGGTTAAAGATAGTGTTCAAACCATTGTATCCAACTGGCTGGAAACAGTGCTGCCAAAATCAGCTAAACCGGGATCGGAGTATCAATTCCCGACACCAGCAGGCGCAACATGGGAACAGTTTGTATTCGAATTTACTGCAACAGAGATGTTGTTGGTTTCGTGCGGACAGATTCAAGAACGGCTGGAACCTGAGCACTTGAAGATGAAGAACCAGAATTCCGGCAAGCCAACACTACAGTGGACATTGTTACGTTCTCTCGCCACAACAGGTGGCAGCATCTCATGGCAAGATCCGGATGCCACTGATCGCGTCAAAAAACAAAAGCAGGAACTGGCGAACAAGCTCAAACAAACCTTTGGCCTTTCGGAGGACCCGGTGCCTTGGAATGAGGGCGAGAAAGCATACAAAGCAAAGTTTGTTGTCAAAGCTGCTGATAACGTGCTGCGCCAGCTCACTGGTTGACAATGACAGGCATAGACTGGAGCGAACTGGTCAATTGCCAAAGCCTTGATTTCCCATGGTTAAAAGCGCCGTACTTCGCTTTTCCAAGTACGGTGTTTTTCAGGAAAGGGGCATATATAGGAGGAAAATTAGAGAAAAACGGGGCGTTTTAATAGAGAGGAAGTCAATTGCAAATGGCGAAAAAGCCCGCAAATGCTGGTCTTTTAAGGCTATGCCATCTCGGGCATATGAAAGTTCGTTTGTAGTTAATGGCGGAGTCGGACGGATTCGAACCCTCGAGGGCGTTGCCGCCCAACACGCTTTCCAGGCGTGCGCCTTAAACCACTCGGCCACGACTCCATTTTGCACCTGCCTGTTTGGCGTCTAATTGGTATCAAACAATACTCCGGTGCGGCCCGCACTATAGCCATGTTGGATGCTGAGGCAAGTATTATTCACGAATAAGCCCCTAGCGATGGCGGGGTTGTCTGTGCATAGGGGCGGGTATTAAAAAAGGGGCCCGAAAGCCCCCTTTAAGCCATAACGTTTGCGAGTCTTTTTAGGCGCGGATAGTTTTCAGGAAATCAACCACCTGGCCGCGCAGGTCGTCTGATTGCTGGGTTAGTGTCTGGGCTGCGGTCAACACTTCGGCAGCGGCCTGACCAGTGGTTGTTGCGCCCTGGTTCACTGTATGGATATTGGAGGTTACTTCCTCGGTGCCGGTGGAAACCTCCGATACATTGCGGGCAATTTCCTGGGTAGAGGCATCCTGTTCTTCAACAGCTGAGGCGATAGACACTGATGTGGCTTCAATGTCACCAATGATGCCCTTGATCTCGTCCATGGCGTTTACCGCCAGATTTGTGGCATTTTGCATACCTGAAACCTGATCGCTTATTTCCTGGGTTGCTTTGGCGGTTTGGTTGGCTAGCGACTTAACTTCGCTCGCGACAACGGCAAAACCCCTACCAGCATCTCCGGCACGGGCAGCTTCAATGGTTGCATTAAGCGCCAGCAAGTTGGTTTGTTCGGCGATTTCATTAATCAATTTTACCACCTCACCAATTTTTTCTGCGGCTTCCACCAATTGTGCCACATCGTTGCTGGCGTTGTCGGTTCTGGTCACTGCGTCTCGGGCCGCTGCGCTGGATTGGTTGGTCTGGCCGGTTATCTCCCGGACTGAACTTGACAGTTCCTCGGCTGCACTGGCCACCATTTGAGCATTGGAACTTGCTTGTTGCGCTGCATTGGCAACCACTTCAGATTGCTGCGAAGTGTCGGCTGCAGTTTCAGACATGCCGCTTGCAGCTTGTTCCATGCCGTTCGCTGAGGTTGAAACACCTTCCACCAATGCCATGACAGACTGTTCAAATTTGTCGGCAAGGTCCAGCATTGACTGACGGCGTTCTGCGCGGCCTTTCTCGGAGCGAATTTCCTCCTGTGCTCGCCGCTCTTCGCGCTCTTGGCGAGTGCGTTCTTCTTCTTTGCGCGCGCGTTCGCGTTCTTCATTTTCGCGCTGCGTGGCCTCCAGCTCTTTTCGCTCAACGGCGTTATCTTTAAAGATTTGCACAGACTTCGCCATATCGCCGACTTCGTCGCTGCCGTCCGCGTGCGGAATATCCACATCAAGGTTGCCGTCAGCCAGCACCATCATGGTGGCAGATAGCGCGTTAACCGGACGAACCACCCGAACCATAACCACCCACAGTGCCAATCCTCCAACTATGAAAGAAATTGCAATGAGAACACCCGCTGTTGCGACGCTCGCATTCGCACTACCTACCGCTGACTCATTTAGGCTCTTTGCGAGGTTGTCTGCGAAGCTGCTCATCAAAAACACGGGTTTGGTGGCTTCTTGCGCCAATGCCACCCACTCTTCTGCCGTTAGCTCGTAGGTTACATTGTCTTCCTCGTCTTCTTCCGCAGTTGCGGACGCGTCGTACAAGTCAAACCGGCTGCCTCCAAACTCATCTATAAAAGTAGTTTCAATCGCTTGCACCTGGTTGGCAATCTCGGCTGTGGCTGTCGCGGACTTTGCAAAAGTCACAATCTGATCCCAAGCACCTTCGCTGATGCCACTATATTTAATGCCGGTGCTTTGCTCATTCGCACCAATAAACGAATTGCCCGCCACATTGTCTGAAAGCGACGCAGCTTCTCGTGCGGCATATTCAGACATAACCCACAATTGGTTTTTCAGTCGATTGACTGTGCCGATACGGTCGTCACCAAAATCATAATTGCTTTCAATACCTAACCTCAGCGCGGCTGCGATCTCAATAAGAGCATCCATCGACTTGGCGGCATCGCGACCGCGAGCTTGGTCGTTTTCTTTGCCAAATGATTCCAGATCGGTATCGGTTAACTCATGTTGAGCTTTATATTTTTGATGAGCTCCTACGAACTGCGTTTGGATTTCTTTGAGTTCGTTTACCGCTACTTTGTAGCGCGAACCGTTTTGATCTCCGTCGAACGGTGGTAGCCGCTCTAAGTCATATTGAATATTATTATAGGCATCTTCGACTACAGACCTGTTCATGTTGATACGTGTCGTGAAGAAGCTAGGAACTTCGCCTTCAAAGCCATATGCCGCATAACTAAAAAGTCGTTCGTCAGCGAGCGCCAATTTTAACTGAACGATGTTGTCAATTGTTTCGTTCAGAACTTGTGCGCGCGTTGCAATGTCCTTGGCGGCCAATGCGCGCGACATTTGCGCAATGTTAAGTCCAATAACAACAATCATTAATAATGCTGTAACTGCCAGCAACAGATTTCTGATGCTAAACAAGCGCTGACCCGCGCCCCCAATCTTCGCAGCCATTTAGTTTTTCCTTTTCGAGCTTAGAACCTATTTGAGCAGTTTTGGTTCAAATCAGTCCGATTCATCGCATAGGAGGGTTAACGAATCTTAAAAAAGGAGTTTATTTTTGCGACACACGAACCTACTGGTTTCAAAAAATAGCGCAAATTTTACGCTAAAATAGACAGCTTCATATAGGTTGCTGAGATTTTTCTCGTGCAGGGGTGTAAGATTGAACTTATGCAACATGTTGATTTACTTATATTTTTCTGTCAGGTATTCTTGTCAACCGAATGGCAATTTAGCCTTGGCACCGTATAGGTTGGTATGTTGATGTCAGCACAAAAATTAAATCATTACGATGTGATAATAATTGGAGCGGGCGCCGCCGGATTGATGTGTGCGATCACTGCTGGCAGTCGCGGTAAAAAGGTTTTGTTGCTGGAGCGCAACAAAAAACCTGGTGCAAAAATCCTTATTTCCGGCGGCGGGCGCTGCAACTTTACCAACCAGGACGTGGACCCGGTTGCTTATATCAGTGAAAATCCCCATTTTGCCAAGTCTGCCCTAAGCCGATACACGCCGTGGGACTTTATGGACATGCTTGATCGCGGTGGCCTGTCTTGGCATAAAAAAACCCTTGGCCAGCTATTTTGTGATCAGGGCGCGAAGGCTGTGCTGAAAGTCCTGTTGGATGAATGTACCGTCGCCGGTGTAACTATGCAGCTGGAGGCAGATATCACTGAGGTATCTTGCCTAGACGGAAAATATAGGCTGAGTGGTTCGTGTGAGGCTACGGCAGATAAGCTGGTGATTGCTTCAGGCGGTTTGTCGATTCCCCAAATGGGAGCTACCGACTTTGGCTACAGGGTTGCTCGTCAGTTCGGGTTGAAAATTACCGAACCCCGACCCGCTTTGGTGCCTTTGGTATTTGACACCGAGACCGTTGAGCAAATGAAAGTGTTGGCCGGGGTATCCGCAGATAGCAGAGTTTCGGTTGTTGGGGATAAGACTGTACCGCCTTTTCGGGAAAACCTGCTGTTCACTCACCGCGGCCTCAGCGGTCCTGCTATTTTGCAAATATCCTCATACTGGAACAGTGGCGGAGCGGTATCTATCGACTTATTGCCCGATGAGGAGGGAGTAGCAGCGTGGTTAAGACAACAACGGATTGACAGCGCGAAAGCCTCCGTTGTGTCAGTTTTGTCCAGAAGTTTACCGGCACGGTTGGCAGAGCAGATTGCAACTGGTTGGTCGGGCAATATGGCGTCTTTGTCAAATGCAGCGATCGATGGATTGGCAGCAAGGCTGTCTAGCTGGACATTGCTGCCAACAGGAACTGAAGGCTTTAAGAAAGCTGAGGTAACACGTGGTGGTGTTTCGACGGCGGAACTATCGTCTAAAACCATGGAGGCAAAAAAGTCACCAGGCCTTTATTTCATCGGTGAATGCGTGGACGTTACAGGCTGGCTTGGGGGCTATAATTTCCAATGGGCTTGGGCCAGTGGGCACGCTGCAGGTATAGCAGTGTGATTGCTGTACAGCTGGAATAAGATAAAAAGACTACAGCCATCTTTATTGAGTTCGGCCAACAAATAGTATTTTCCAACTATTTTTTCACTGCTTTTCGATCAACCACCACATTTCTCACTTCACCGCTTTCGCCGGGGAAGCCGTCTAATATTGCCGCCATAAGGTAAGGCATGGTGGGACCGATATTGCCGTTCATGCTAATACTGTTGGCTATCCCCTGATATATGACCTCACCTGGGTCACCGGGTTCTGTTTGCCTATAGACATTGAGCGCAAGAACATGGACATACAGCGACGGCGACTCGATCTGACCATCATAGCACTCAAGGCCTCGGTAGTAGGGGGAACCATAGTCCTCATATAAATACCGGTACCGAGTAAAACATTTTGGAGGGCGTTTGGCCTCTTCCAGACTTTCGTCGGTGCCGTACCTAATGGCGAAAATCAGGTCTGATGCACCGGCGTCACCAACTGTATATCCGACTTTGCTCAATTGTTCTTTAAACTGAGCGGCGAAAACAGCGAACTCGGGCGAGTCGGTCAGTTCACTGTCCTGCGGGACAACCCTAACTGTCTCTCCCATCGACTCGCCGAGCGTGTGATAGCAAACCACATCGCAGTCCACGGTAGAACTGCAGCCCGTCAATAGTCCGGATACCGCAACTAGAATCCATAACTTGTATTTCCGCAGCATGATATTTCTCCTGTCAGGTTCTATCTGCTAACAGTCGCATAAGCAGGCTCGTAGGCTTTGACGCTAGTCAAATAAGGCCAAAAAAACTGACCTAATATGAGGAAAAGGTGAGATCAAACATATATTGCTACAAGGTCTGACTAAATACGATCTTAGTTGAGCGCTAGTTTTTTCGCCGCCATACCCACCAGCATTGCTGCAACAAACCAGAGTATTTGGGGTGCTCCCAGCGCCAGCGCCGCGATGGCGGGGCCAGGGCATAGTCCACCCAGCCCCCAGCCAATGCCGAAAATGGCGGCGCCGGAAAGTAATCGCCGATCAATGACCTGACTGGTCGGAACATGAAAATCCTGATCAAAAACCGGCTGATCTTTTTTGAATACCAACTTGTATCCAATAGTAGTGATGATCATGGCGGACCCCATCACTAGCAATAAGCTCGGGTCCCAGCCGTCGCCTGCAACATTTAAAAATCCGATCACTTTCGCGGGATTAATCATCTGGGAAACTATTAAGCCAAGACCAAAAATAAGACCTGCGAACAGCGCAGCTACCATTCTCATAAACCACCCCCCGCGACATCAATTGCAAACACGGTTACAATTGCTGCTGCCATAAATACGGCTGTTGCGACGATGGATCGTTTTGAGAAACGGGACACGCCGCAGACACCGTGACCGCTGGTACACCCGCCACCGAGTCGGCTTCCAAATCCCACAAGTAAACCACCAACAATCATCAATTCCAAACGATGAGGGAGAGCAACTTCTACAGTTGTCCCGCTAACTGCGCCGTAAATAAACGCCGCCAAAAAAAGGCCACTCACAAAAGCAATTTTCCATGTTCGATCCGTTTGATTTGGTTCGAAAAGACTGCCGAGAATACCGCTTATTCCTGCGATGCGACCGTTAGTCAGCATCAGAAGAACCGCTGACAGACCGATCATGCCGCCGCCGATCAGTGCTGAAATGGGTGTGAAAGTTGTCATTTGTTTTGCCTATCATGGTCACATATAAAGTTGACCAGCACGTTACCGCACATAAGCAAACACTACTTTGACGGGGATCAATTTAAATCTATTCAACTTAACTGCTGTGGAAGCGGTGGAAGATAGTTTCTCCGTGCTGTAAAAGAAACTTGGACATGGGCGCATGAGTTAGAGTTTTTTTGAATCAAAAGAGCATTTGTGTCTGAAGGTGTTTAGCCCATTCTAACCGGGCTTAGACGGCGAAAGCTGCCTTATCTTCAGACTTTATTCCTGCTGCACATGATTGCGTTGTAAAGCACTATCGTCTTGAGTGTAGTTAGTAATTATTTACAACAATACATAGAAACAGAGATAAATTTTCTGTTTTGATCACATCATTAGAAAAAAATTAAGACTCTTTCCATATGTATCGGTAACGGGCCGCAGCATAATGTTGATCTGGTTCAAACGGCGGTTTTTTGCGAGTGTTGGGGCAATGCGTGAAGACCTTTGAGATATTGTATATATAAGGCAGGGGTTTGACGATGACGACGAAATCACTCAACACAATTACATCGAAATGTACGCAAAGTCTCTATGCATTGGTTGCTTTGTCAGCATGGGTGTTGATGCCCACAGAAGTAGGGGCTGCAGATAAACCAGCAGGCAAAAAGGTGGGTTTATTTGGCATTGCCGATGCCAGTGTATTTTTGCGCTACAGGTTGGAATTGGTTGACCAAGACGGCCTGTCGGAAAATGCCACTGCGTCCACCATGCAAACATTGTTGGCGGTGAAAACCGGCAACACCAATGGTTTCGAAGCCTTTGCAGAATTCCGCAATGTCACCAACATTGGCTCCGAAAACTACAATAATACCATTAATGGTCGCACTCAATACCCAGTGGTGGCAGACCCGGAATCAACTGATGTGGATCAGGCTTATCTGGCCTACACCGGATTGAAAGACACCAAAATTTCATTTGGCCGCCAAAAACTGGTGTGGGGCAATAAACGTTTTGTCAGCAAGCTTGCCTGGCGCCAGAACCAACGGTCTTTTGACGGTTTGTTTCTGGAGAGTAAATTGGCTAAAGGGTTTGAGCTTAAATATACCTATGCATTTAATGTTAACCGTGCCTTTACCGACAACTCGCCGATTGGAAATTTTGATGGGAATTTCCATCTCGCCAACCTGTCGTATGACGTGGCCGGTTTTGGCAAACTCACCGGCTATGGTTACTCACTTGATATGGGCGACGCCTTTTCCGCCGCGCTTTCAACCCGTACTGTCGGAGCCAATTTTACTGGAAGTCGGCCTGTTGGCAGCGGCGTAAAAGTCGGCTATCTTATTGAAGCAGCTCACCAAAGAGATATAGGTAGTAACCCGTTTGATATTGGTGTTGGCTATTTCCGCGCTGAACCATCGCTAACTGTGGGCGACTTCAAATTGCGGGCAGGCTATGAAGTGCTTGGCGGCAATGGCATCCGTGGTTTTCAGACACCCTTCGCTTTGCTTCACGCATATAACGGATGGGCAGACAAGTTTCTGAGTACGCCCAGCAACGGCCTGCGTGACAAATACGCCGAAATTAAATATCGGATACCTGAAGGCTCAAGCCTTTCCGGAACGGCCGTGACTGTCGCTTATCATCAGTTCGATTCAGATGTTGGCGACATCAAATATGGTGCCGAATGGGATGCGGCGATCAGTAAGAAACTATTTGGCAGGGTAACCGCGCTGGCCAAAGTCGCATTTTACAGTGCTGACGGGTTTGCGACAGACACGACCAAGGTATGGTTCCAGTTGGTTACAAAGTTCTGATCAATAAGGCACAGGTGTTGGCTGGTTCGCAGTCCCTAGTCAGCGAGCGGATCGCCGGAGGTCAACACCGGTTTTTCGGAGGTTTTCCCGCCAGAACCCTCAGCGAATTTTTTCAATTCCAAATCGGACCCTGCAAGAATTAACAGCCCCAGTTGCTCGGAGCCGGACCATTTAACCTCGACGGCAAATTCGCCCAACTCTTCTATTTCCAGCAAAAGCCGTTCACCCATTTCAACCGTTGCGTCGGTAGAGATAAGCGTGCCTGCAAGTGATATGTCGCGAACTTCGCAGTTATACACCTGGTCATCGTCGGTGGTCAGCTTGCCGGTCCATAAAACTGGTAATCTGTCATCGCCGCGTTTGTTATTGTCCATTTTGGCTTGCCTTCATTGCTTTTGCCGCCTCTAAAAAAGGGTAACGGAATTTACTCTTGTGTCCAATAGAGGAATAATGGCATCTGGGCGTCAAGAAAAGGTAAATGCCATCCAAGGGCCATTCGGAGATGCCAGCTGGATGAAAGTTGAGGGAGAGGTTTTTTGATGAAGCTGACAGATCGTATCCGATCGCTTTTTTTCAATCTGATTTTTTATCCTTTTACCCTGTTCTTTTGTGGGTTGGTGGTGGCCCCGCTTTGTTTTGCTCGAACCGATGGCCCGGTTCGGCGTGGCATTCGTTGGTGTTGTACTGGGTCATTGTGGGTCGTGCGTCTATGCTCTGGTATCCGATATGAGCATCGGTTCGGCGATACATTACCCAAAGACGGCGCGCTGATTATTGCGGCGGCCCATCAAAGTAATATGGATCCAATGCTGACATATCTGCTGCGCAATGATGTCACGGCGCTGGCGAAAAAAGAACTATTCAATGTGCCGTTTATTGGCTCGATTCTGAAAAAAGCGCGAATCATCAAAATAGACCGACAGGCCAAAACTACCCACCGCGGTATGCGCGAAGTGGCTGATCATGTGCATGAAAGTGGGCGTCCGCTTATTGTCTATCCACAGGCGACACGCGTCGCTATCGGCGCTAGTAAACCGCTAAAAAGCGGGGCCTATTATCTGTATAGAGATGCGGGCCTTACTGTATATCCGGTTGCCACCAACACGGGCTTGTTCTGGACCCGGGGCTTTTGGCACCGTGCCGGCACAGCGGTGTTTCAGGTTGGTGACGCCTTTCCGGCTGGCCTGACGAAAGAGGCTTTTATGAAGCGGCTGCACA
Source organism: Sphingomonadales bacterium (assembly GCA_011088215.1). Classification (GTDB taxonomy): domain Bacteria; phylum Pseudomonadota; class Alphaproteobacteria; order Sphingomonadales; family Kordiimonadaceae; genus Kordiimonas. Next base: position 12,334 of record JAALKD010000054.1, read on the forward strand.
TGGAAGTTGTTGTTAAAAGCAACGACCTTGTCCGGGAGGCTGGCTACGGCGATTTATTGCCTGAAAATGCCGATCTCTTCAGGAAATGATCTTTTGATATAGGTTTTCAGGTTAGTTTTCTCCCGAAATCGTGAAGAAATTCTCATGTTAACAGGCCTTGTAGTTAGTTAAACCAAGCCTAAACTGTAGAGTGCAGCAGGGAGAGCATGCATGGCGAAACTTACAGAAACTCCGTCCAGTCTTGATTATGTGGCCGAAGCGCTGCGTAAGCATTACCGAAAATATGACGGACTATCGGGTTTATCGCTCGGGAAAGTTGGCAGTTTACTGCGGCAAACGGTGGCTGGGCTGTTCCCTCATCATGCCTTGGCTGAAGGCAACGGCGGCAGCCTTGAAGACCGGCTCGCTGATCTGGAAAGAGACTTCCACGGCCTGGTTGAACCGCTGTGCGCCGGCAAGGATGTTGGCTGCACCAAACTGCTGGTAAAAGGCTTTATGTCAGACCTGCCGAAGATTGCAGATTTTTGCCACGGCGACGCGGCAACCCTGATGGAAGGCGATCCCGCAGCTGAATCTATTGAAGAAGTTATTTTATGCTATCCGGGTTTTTTCGCTGTGGTTGCCTATCGCATTGCGCACACGCTGCATCAGCGCGATGTGCCATTGCTTCCGCGCATGATCTGCGAATATGCACACCAGAAAACCGGTATTGATATTCACCCGGGTGCGACCATTGGCCGTGCATTGTTCATTGATCATGGCACGGGGGTGGTGATCGGTGAGACCGCACTTATTGGCAATAACGTTAAAATTTACCAAGGTGTGACGCTTGGCGCGCTGCGTGTTGACCGTGAGCATCGCAGAAAAAAACGCCATCCGACCATTGAAGATAACGTGGTGATCTATTCAGGTGCGACCATATTGGGCGGCGATACAATCGTTGGGCGCAACTCGGTTGTTGGCGGCAATGTGTGGATCACTCGCTCTATCCCCGCGTGGTCCAGGGTTATGTTCAAACCGGCTGACACCGATGAAATCATCCCCATTCAGGCCCGCCAAAAGGCTGGCTTGAAAGGGTAGGGTGTGGGCTGTTATGGTACACGAAACCGGAAATACTCTTTAGGCAGGGCACTTCAAGCAGGCTATTAAGCAAGCCCATTAAGCAGGAAAGAATAAAGTCATGAAAGCATCGTCTATTCTGGCAACCATTGGTGATACCCCGCATGTGCGTCTGGGGCGTTTGTTTCCCGACCACGACGTGTGGTTAAAGCAAGAACGCGTGAACCCCGGTGGATCGATCAAGGACCGGATAGCGCTGGCAATGATCGAAGCGGCAGAGGCTGATGGCTCGCTCGGCGAAGGCGGCACTATAATAGAACCCACGTCGGGCAACACTGGCATTGGCCTTGCCATGGTGGCTGCGGTTAAGGGCTACCGTCTCATTCTCGTAATGCCAGAAAGTATGTCAATTGAACGTCGCCGTATCATGCTGGCCTTTGGTGCTGAATTTGTGCTGACGCCTAAAGAGCTGGGTATGAAAGGTGCGCTGGCAAAGGCCAATGAACTGATTGAAGAAACCCCCAATTCATGGATGCCTGCACAGTTTGACAACCCAGCGAATGTTGCGGTTCAACGCGATATCACAGCTCAGGAAATACTGGCAGATTTCAAAGACGGTCTGGACTGTATGATCACAGGGGTTGGTACCGGTGGTCATATTACTGGTTGCGCGGAAGTGCTTAAACAAGCATGGCCGGACTTCAAAGTTCATGCGGTTGAGCCCAATCTGTCTCCGGTTCTGTCAGGCGGTGACCCGGGCCCGCACCCCATACAGGGTATTGGTGCCGGTTTTGTGCCCGGTGTAATGGACGTTTCTCTATTGAACGGTGTCATTCAGGTAGACCCGGCTGACGCCAAGGAAATGGCGCGCCGCGCCGCGCGCGAAGAAGGCATGCTGATAGGCATATCGTCGGGCGCGACACTGGCGGCTATTGCTCAACACCTGGAGGGCAAACCCGCAGGCACCCGGGTGATCGGGTTCTGTTATGATACCGGCGAACGTTATTTGTCGGTGCCTGACTTCCTACCCGACTAGGCGCAGCAAAACCGATCATTGATTAGCGAACGCAAGCCTACCATTCTAATGCCACGGATGAAGGCTTGCGATTTTCCTCGCCCGCATAAACACCAGCAATTCCGCGCATGAAAGCGGCCGGGAACACGCCCTCATGCTGTTCACCCTTTAGAACTTCGAGGTTGATTTTGAGGTTTGTGTTTCGTCGCTTTCGCAGTGACTTTGTAAGCACATAAAGGTCTGTGACAAGGTCCAGACGCTCTTCTGCTTCGCCGACAGCGAAGTAAATACGGGTTTCTTTTGGGTAAACCGTCTTGGCCGTTTTTCTGGCGGCCTTCATCACCCAGCGGTCCTCACGTGAGTTTAGCCAGTCATCCCACCAAATGGCAGGGCTGATGATAACATAGCGATTGAACAGGCCCGGACGTTCCAGGGCGGCATAGGTTGCCCCCAGCCCACTGGTTGACTTTCCAATAAGGACACGGTAGTTTGGATCTACGTCAAATTGGCTTTCAATGAATGAAATGATCTCTTTTTCAACCACATCAAAAAAAGCCGATGCACCACCTGAGTTTTCCCAGTCTTTTCGGCTGTTTTCCAGAAAATGGCCTGACGGCGGGGCAAAAGCGGTCGGTGTATAATCCCGGGTCCGGTTTTCCTGTGTCCAGGGTCCATCGCCTTCATTCTGATAGCCGATACCGATATAAAAAGCCGACGGGATATAGTTGAAAATTTCATAGTTGTAAGTCATCGAGGCCGCTGGTGTCATGTTGGCCAAGGCATCCAGGAAGTAAAAACTGGACGACTTTTCTCCGTCAGCAGGTGGTCGCAGCGGCGTGCGTACAAATACTCTATAGTCGATCCCGTTGGATGCCGTAGGCAAATCATACACTTTGACGTCGTAGGGATACTTGAAGGTCTTGGCTTGAATTTCCTGTGCGGATGCCATTGAAACATTCAGGCAGAAAATTAGCACTAATAATATTGGTTTTGTCACTGTCTCGATCCATTTTTTGTTTCTTATGGAAAAAGTCAGTTCCGACCAAGGCGTCAGATCAAGGTTTTTGCGGTAAAATGATTGAATTGCGAGATAGTTTATCGTGAGGCGTTGAGTTTATTATTCTTCGTCTTCGTCGACGTCGGATTGGACCGAACCGCTTTCCAGTCGCACAATCATCGCTACATGGTCGCCGCGTATGGCTAGTTCTTTATAGCAGCCACGCGGCAGGGGAATACCGTGGTCTATACAGTGATTCAGCACAGCGGGTCCCAGTTCGCCGCCTTCAATAACGATCGGCTCAGACCCATCGGTCATTTCAATCGTGGCGGCAACCTCGCCTTCGTCATTGACCTTGGCGGAGATGGCTCGCATTGGTAAATCGGCCGCCATGCCGCGACTTTCAAGGATTGGACGCAGGGCGACAAACAACTCATCGTCGGAGAAAATGATGCTGCGGGATTCTAAAATCATAACTTAACCAATACTCTTTGCTAGGTTGTAGGATCAATCTAGGCAGAAATGCTGGAAAATAAAAGAAATATTCTACGCTTCGGTTGTAGCGGTTTTCTGGGCTGCGGTTCGCTGTTGCCACGCTCTGATCACCGCATTTGCAACCGTTGCCAGTGGTATGGCAAAAAACACACCCCACAGGCCCCATAGTCCGCCGAATACCAATATGGCCAGAATAATCGCATTGGGGTGAAGCTTGACCACTTCAGAAAACAACAGTGGTGCCAACAGGTTGCCATCCAACGCCTGAATAATCAGATAGGCAACCACCGCTCCCAGCGTTTCGCCGGTTGCACCCCAATGGAAATAGGCAACCAGTGCCACTGGCAGCGTAACTACGGCCGCTCCGAAATAGGGGATAACTACACTCAATCCGGTGGCGACAGCCAGCAATGTTGCGTAGGGAATATTGATAGCCTGATAAACAACGAAAGATACTAATCCAACGATCAATATCTCATAGACTTTGCCGCGGGCATAGTCGCCGGCTCGCTCCACAACTTCGTGGCCAACCTGGTCCAGAAGGCTGCGATCCTTGGGCAGAAACTCTGCGATCCAATCTAGAATTTGACGCTTATCCTTCAGGAAGAAAAATACCATTACCGGGACCAAAACCGTATAGACGGCAGTGGTTATTGCGTTTGACACCCCGGCGGAACAATACTGCAATATCTGGGGGCCAATATTGGCAACTTCATTACCCAAGCTGGCAAACCATGTCCGGACCTGATCTTCTGATATCAAATCAGGAAACTGGTCTTGCATGGACAGCAAGGCTTTTTGCACGCTGCCAACCATCGCGGGCGTGTCATTGATAAATTGGATAATTTGCCCCACCAACGGTGGGATAACAGCCAACAGAACAATCAGTGACACCAGGATAAAGCCGATAAAAACTGACAGGAATGCGATCATCGGGCGAGCGCCCTTTCGCTTTAACCAGTCGATAGGGCCATCCAGCAAGAAAGCGATAACCAGTGCACCGATGGCGGGGGCCACCATATTGCCGAAAATCGACACCAAAATAATCAAGCCCAGCAAAACGGCAATCAGCAACACCACTTGCGCATCAGAGAAAGTGCGCTTGAACCAATCACTGACCATATTCATGGCGAAACTCCCAAGGTGAACCTCCTAGGCGGCCGGTTTGGCCGAAATCGTCGAAATCAAAGGTTGTTGAATCCTGCAAACTACACAGGTCACGCGCCTGAGATATAGCTTAACACGGTGCACCCACGATAAAATACCGGAAAATCAGGCAATTTTGTGAATTTGATTGATGGGGCGTTTAACCAGTGGACACACCGCCGTCGACGATGAAATTAGCTCCGGTTATCGAAAGCGCTTCGTCGCTGGCCAAGTGTAGCACTGTTTTAGCAACCTCGGCTGGGTCAGCTGGGCCTGACTGGGGAATGCCGCCCGCGAATTTTTCCATGTCATCGCCGATGTCTTCCAGCGCGCGCTCAAACATCGGGGTTTGCATGGGGCCGGGTGATACCACATTGATGCGTAGGCCATGCGCGGCATAGTCCAGCGCTGCGCTCTTGCTCAAGCCAAGTACCGCGTGTTTGCTCATGCCGTATGGGGCCATCCAGGCCGCCCCCGAACGTGACAGGATTGAGGCGATATTGACGATTGAGCCTTCACCTGCTTCCAGCATAGGCGGTATCTGATGCCGCATGGCGTGCCATACGCCCATGACATTAGTGTCGAGAATGTCGCCGATGACGTCTAGCGAATGATCGGCAAAGCGTGCGGCACTGTGGCTAATGCCAGCGTTGTTTACTGCAGCGTGCAATATGGCTCCGTCAGCGGTGGCCCGCTGCACAAGCTCTCTCATTGCACTGTCGTCGCGCACATCTGCATGCAGGTATGTTGCGGTGCCGCCAGCGGCGCGTACCTCGTCTTCAACCCGCTTGCCTTCGCTATCGATCAGGCCGCAGAAAAATGCATGTGCGCCCTCTCCAGCGAAAGCTTTGACGATGGCTTCCCCTAGGCCCGAGGTGCCGCCAGTTACAACGATATTTTTGGCTAAAAAGCGCATTGAGGTTCCTTTTACCAGCGGATGGCTAGCGCCCGGCAGCGCAGATGGCAAGTTTTATCCAAAATAAATTGAAAACTGGGGATGCAATTGTAATTGAAAATCCGTCAGGCGTAGCTTACTTAGCCGCGGTGGGCATGGCTGTGTTTCGCCATTGAAGCGGGCACAAGCATGCCGAAAAAGCTGCGGGCTCCGGTATGAGTAAGAACAACTGCCATAACAGCCATCCACAAAACATAAAGTGCGTTAATACTGGCGGGTATTGGCAACACCTGAGGCCACAGCATGGCAAACAGGGCCGTTCCAATCCATAGCACAAGTGTCCAGGGCATCACTTGTTGCACGCGGTGATAGGCATTTGCCCACGAAGTGTTCATTTTGCCGTAAACACCGAATGCCGCTAGCGCCAACAGGGCTATGGGGGCCACTAGGCTGCCGGTTAGGGCCATCAGGTCGATAAGATGCTGCAAGCTGTGGGCATGCACTGATGTGTCTGCCAAAACCGGACCATGGTCGTAATAATGCGAGCCAATCAGGGCCAGAACAAACAATATACCGCAGCCAGTGCCAATCCGGTGCGAGGGCGCGGAGGCCTCATTTGGTGCGTGCTCGTGATCACCGACCGGATGCATGACAACATGCAATAGCGATCCGGCTGCGAAGGCTTGCCAATAACCAGCGAGCGGGAAATTATACCATTCGCCAGCAAACAGAACCATGAAATATGCGACCAGTGTCATTGCACCCATGGCGGCCAAGACCGCAAACCCGCCAATGGTGGTTAGGATAGGGCGCAAAAGCCACCAAACTGCGATCGCTACGCCAACACGGTGTAACAATATGCCAGTCGCGACAAATGAGCCGTGCACGCTATCACGGGCCCAGGCCAGAATCGCACCGTCGCTGGCGGCGTGAATAATCAACGCCAGCGTGGCAACCAGCATAACAATGCGGTGGGTGATTTCTTCGGTTTTATGGAACAGGAATTCGGACGCCCATGGCAGTATAAAGCCCATGAATGCTATGGCGAGCGCCAATAGACCACCGTGTTGTAGCGCTTCAGGCAGCAGCGTCAGGATAATCAAACCCAGAACTGTTATCAGCACAAAGCCATCGATCCCGCCCTTAAGGGCAGGCATACGCTGAACCACCCGCGCTAACAAAGGCGCAGCCAGTAATACCAAGGCCGATAAAATGACAATGATCGTCACGGTTCAAATTCCAACTATGTGGTCGCGGGCCAATAAGCTTCCGCGCCAGTTCCATGCCTGAAGCTGGTTATTGCTCAGACAGGTTATAATATCACAATATGCGGGGACAAGGCAAAAATACAAGGTCCACAAGCTTAATATCGTCGAAATACAGTGAATCAGGGCTTTTTAGCGATAAAGTGAGTGGTTTTAGCCAATATATGTGCCCACAAGGGTCTCCGGCGGGTGTCCAAGACCCAATTTAAAGCGAGCAATAGCGGCTTGCGGGCCGGTATCCAGGCCGCCCATATCCAGCCACTTTATCCCCTGTTCTTTCAATGCGAGCATGCCATCATACAGTACACGGTTCTGTGCATTCAGGGCGCGGCCGCGCTCGCCGACCCAGCCAATATGGTATGTGGCGCTGGCACCGTGTAGCAAAAACAACGCTCCGGCGATCTGCGCGCCTTTTTCGTGGGCGGTGACGGAGATAACCGGCAATTTATTGCCGGTTGCTGGGTTGGCCTGAGCCACCTGAGCGCTCTGGTAGGCTGGTACAAGGCCCAGTGGCACGGCGCTGTAGCCACGGCTGCGACGCTGTTCACTTTCTCGCTCTAGCAACCAATTATAATGTTTGGCTTTGGCGCCACCCACAGCAACCGTGAAGTTGCTTTGTTCAGCTTTCTTCAGCTGATTGCGCCAGTTGGCAGCGAGTGTGCTGCGCAGAGCGGTCTCGTGCATTGAAAGGTCAATCCAAATATTACTGGTTCCGGTCATTATGCGGGTGTAACCAGCGCGCTTCATCAAGCGCCTGTTTTCAGGTATGTCGGGCATATCGGGCATCAGTTGAAGGAACTGCCTTCTCCAGGGGGAGAAGTGGTTTTTCAAATTGCGTAATGCGTTGATCTTGTCTTGGCCAGTTGTTCCAGCCGCAAAAGTCGGCCCGCGAAACCCGGCGGTTACAGTAAACGCACCGAAGAACTTTCTTGTTAGTAGATGGCACGTCAGTACCAAGTGGTCACCTTTATGCACTTGAGCTGTCAGGGTATTGCTGCCAAACACCTGAAGCGCCGAAATGTAGCGAGCGTGCTGCTGCAATGGTACGTGTGTAGATGGATCCACCGAGGCGGTGGCCCTGCCAGGGGCAAAAGGGGCAATTGATACGTTAAATAGTTCGTCCGGCACTGAACTTTAGCTCCTGAAACTTGTGGGTTTCTTCGGGGCGACGCATGAGCACCTTAATTGCTCGGCCCTTGCGTGCACAGGTATGCATGCTAGCATGGCCTCATGGCAATAGGACGCAGCAAACTAGAGACTGTCAAGGGGTTCCGGCTGGCGCCGCCGCGCCTGACGCTGGGGGCGCTGTGGGCAGCAACAAAATATATATTACTGCCCTTAGTGGTTGTGCTGGGTGCTATAGACACCGTGCTTTACTTTTATTTCAAAGAAGTACTCGGTCAGTGCTACGGCATTTTCTGTTATTTTTGATTACTTTCGAACGAGATTAGCTCGACAACAAAAACAAGCGTTGCATAGGGTGGTATGCCACCACCTGAACCACGTTCGCCGTATCCCAGGTCGTAAGGAATATAAAATTCATACTTTGAACCCACGGGCATCAACTGTAGGCCTTCGGTCCAGCCTTTGATAACCTGACGTAGCCCAAATGTTGCGGGCTCGCCGCGGCGATAGCTGCTATCAAACTCTTCACCGTTGGTCAATTTGCCGGAATAATGAACTGTTACTGTTGCTGTCTCCGGGGGCATTGCGCCGTCGCTGGCTTCCAGAACACGGTATTGCAAACCAGAGTCGGTGGTCTTCACGCCGTCTTTGGATTTGTTTTGGTCGAGAAACGCGAGTTGCTCGTCGCGGAACGCTGCCGCGCTGGCTTCAGCCTCAGCGCGTTGTTGCTGCTGCTTTTCTTCTGCTTGCTGGGCAGTCATCACGTCGATCAGTTCCAAGTCAAAAATTAGAGTGCTGTTGCCAGGGATAACGCCGCCGCCAGCACCGGCTTCACCGTAACCTAACTCTGCAGGTATGGTCACTTCCCACGTGTCGCCCACCTGCATCAGGGTAAGCGCCTCAGTAAAGCCCGGGATTAGCCGTCCTGCTGGGAAAGTTGCAGGTTCGCCGCGCTCGATGCTCGAATCGAAAACCTCACCGTCGACGAATCTACCGCGGTAGTGAACCGTGACAAAGTCATCCAATGTGGGTGACGCGCCGTCGCCTTTGTTGAGAACAAGATATTGAAGTCCGGAATCGGTAATCTGAACGCCGTCTTTGGCTTGGTTTGTTTCCAGATATTGCTGGTTTTCCAGCGCGTGGGCTTCGGCCATGGAGAGGGTGTCTTTCGATGTTGGTGTTTCTGTAGGAATGCTGGTTGCGTCGTCACCTTGTTCGGCTTTTTTTTCATTCGCCGAATCGTCGCTACAAGCGGCGATTGCAAGGACACTGGCAACAGCAATTAAACGGGTAAATGTTAACATAATAAGAGGTCCTGATTGACTTTGGCGGCGACCCTAGCGGCAGAAGGGGCTAAGGGAAAGAAAAAAGCGGTGAAATGGCGGGCAAAGGGTGCAGACCATGGTCTGGCATGGTAGTAAACCAGACACATGGTCATTTGTGTGAGGGTATAGTGCCGGTTGATGACGAGATAATAGCACATGAAATATTGCGCCAGATATCAGCGGCGCGCAGTGTGGCCCCGCGTGATGTGGCAATGGCTGTCGCCCCTGATGGCCAAGATTGGCGTTCGTTCCTACCGCGAATCAAAGTTATCTCTTGCCAGTTGCACAGCGAGGCGCAGCTGGTTTTGGTTCGAAAGCGCAAAAGTATCACACCAGATAAACTTAAGGGTGTTTACCGGCTGGCATCGCCTGAAATGTTTTTTGCCGACAATAAAGAAGTAACAGAAGAAAGGCCCGAGCAATGATAGACGACGTGCCACTGCTGGATTCTGCGGTATTAAGCCAGCTGCGTACGGACGTAGGCGCCGATGCGATGCCGATGCTAATGGACGCGTTGCGGAGAGAATTGTCTACGTCGTCGGCGACCATTATGTCAGCGATTGAAGCGGCGGATTATGCCTTACTGGAGACCACTGCCCATGCGCTGAAAAGTTCGAGCGCCTCGTTTGGTGCCATGCAGCTCAGCGCGGTTTGCCTGAAACTGGAGTTGGCGGGCAATGCACATGATGACACGGAAGAAATCAAAAAATTACTGCCAGTACTTGACCAAGCGGTGTCGGAAGTAAGCGGCATATTTGGCTTCAGATAAATTTGGCGGGCTTACTAAACTATTAGCGACCCGATATTGGCATGCAGGTTCGAAACCCGGCTTAGAATTTGGTCATTTGGCCGATTTCAGTGCGCACGTCGCTCAGGCCCCATGCTTTTTCACTGCTGGTAGCCAGTATGGTAGGATGGCAAGCGACAAATTTAGCCGCGTCAGCCTTTACCTTGGCGAGCATTTTTTCCCGATCGGCGACTTTTAGCTTATCCAGCTTGGTCAGAACCAATTGGTAATTCACTGCAGCCACATCAAGCATGGTCATAATCTCGCGGTCGTTTTCCTTGAGGCCGTGACGACTGTCAATCAACAGCATAATCCGCCGCAGCGTCGGGCGACCCCGCAGATAGTCTTTGACCAGCCGGGTCCAGGCATGCACGCGTTTGCGCTCTATTTTGGCATAGCCGTATCCGGGCAGATCCACCAGATAAGCGGGCTGTTCCAGCTCGCTGCCCATCTCAAAATAATTCAATTCCTGGGTGCGTCCCGGTGTGTTGGAGGTGCGTGCCAGCGTCTTGCGCCCGGTCAGTGCGTTGACCAGGCTTGACTTACCCACGTTGGAACGGCCAGCGAAAGCGATTTCCGGACGATCGGCATCGGGCAATGTGTCCAGCGACACAGCACCCATCACAAAGGTGACCGGGCCTGCAAACAACAGCCGTCCACGGTTGATGTCTTCTTCGCTGTATGGTGTGTCAGTCATCGGAGCATCAGGCATCGACCGTTTCCAAATCGCCGCTTTACTCGGGGTTGCGGGCATTTTCCCGGCGCATAATCAACCACTGCTGGCCGATGGTCAGGATGTTATTCCATGTCCAGTAGAGCACCAGCCCGGCGCTGAACTGCGCCATAACGAAGGTGAAGATAAGCGGCAACATGCCCATGATTTTCTGCTGGGTTGGGTCCATGCTGGTTTGCGGCGTCATTTTCTGCTGCAGCCACATGGAGATACCCATCAGGATCGGCAACACACCAACCGCGATAAGGCTGGGCGGCGTGAACGGCAAAAGGCCAAAAAGATTCACTGGTGTCAGTGGGTCAGCGACCGACAGGTCTTTGATCCAGCCAATGAAGGGCTGATGGCGCATTTCAATGGTGACATAAAGCACCTTATAAAGCGCGAAGAAGATAAACATCTGCGGAATCAGTGGCAGGCAACCCGCCATCGGGTTGATCTTCTCTGTTTTATAGAGCGCCATCATTTCCTGCTGCATTTTGGCTTTATCGCCGCCGTAGCGTTCCTGTAGCGCCTTAATCTTGGGCTGCGCGCGCTTCATATGCGCCATCGACACATATGATTTGTTAGCCAATGGGAACAGAATCAACTTAAGGACCACAGTCATCAACAGGATGGCGACACCGAAGTTGCCAGTGGCTTCATAAAAATAATGTACGGCGGCAAAGATCGGCTTGGTCAGGAAAAAGAACCAGCCCCAATCGATGGTCAGGTCAAACTTATCGATTTGCAGAGCTTCGGTGTAGCGATCAATCGTGCCAACAATTTTGGCGCCAGCAAAAAATTGGCTGGTTGATGTATGCACGCCGCCTGCGGGAACCGGGCTCCAGTTCTGTACATAATTAACGCGGAATACTTCGCCGTTAGTTGTGCGGCGGGTAATTTGTGACTGTGACAGCGGAGCATTCTGATCCGGGATCAAAACGGTCATCCAGAATTTGTCGGTGATGCCAAGCCACGCTTTGGCGGCACCGGTCTGGAAATCGCCGTCATCCTCCAGGTCACCGTAATCAATTTCCTGCAGCTCGCCGTCAAATACGCCGATTGGGCCCTCATGCAGAATATAGAGGCTTTGCGTGTCGGGTTTGCCGTTGCGACTGATGTTACCGTAGGGTGCAATTTCAATAAGCTCGCCACTATTGTTTTCAACCACTTGCTCGATTGAGAACATAAACTGATCATCGATGGAGATCAGCATTTGGAAAGTGACATTTTCCGTATTTGTCCAGCTTAGGGTCACCGGTGCGTTCGGTGTCAGCAGGTTCGTGTCAGATGTCCACGCAGTTTCACTATCGGGAACAAAACCCTTTTGCTTGCCTTTAGCGGTCCAGCCAAAGCTGGCGAAATAGGCGCGGGCCTCGCCGAACTCGGTCAACAGTCGCACATCGGGCGAATCCTTGGCTGACGTTTCTTTGTGATTTTTTAGCAGAAGGTCGTCAAGGCGTGCACCACGCAGAGAGATGGAACCAGACAATTCAGGTGTGTCGATATCTACCCGGCCAGCATCGATGTACGCCGGGGAACTAGGGGTATCTATGGCGACAGCTTGTGGTGCTGCGCCAACCGGTGCCACATCCAATGGCTGGATCGTGTCCTGCTGCAGCTCGCGTTGCTGCTCTTCGTAGCGCAAACGTTCAGCATCCTTTGGGCCGAGGTAAAGGGCTTGATACCCAAGCAAAATGCCTAGTGACAGCACCGCAAATAAAATGAAATTCTTATTGTCACCCATCGGTCGAAACACCCCTAAAAAGCATTTGGCGGCTCTGGCCTTGCCTGCTTATCATATTAATGGGCCGCTGCCCTTGTCCGGTTCAGCGGCTTTGTTGCTGCCTTGTGGCACAGGATCATATCCAAATCCACCCCAAGGATGACACTTGGATATGCGCTTTAGTGTTAACCACCCGCCCTTGAGCCCGCCGTGCAGCGATATCGCCTCGACTGCATAGCTGCTACAGGTCGGCTGAAAACGGCATCTGGGTCCCAAAAGCGGTGATATTACAAGCTGGTACAGGCGCACTATGCCCAGAAATAGCAGAGCGAGCGGAGACTTGCGCGCGCCGTTTTCCTCGTCCAGTTGCTTGTGCTGCCTGGTCAAGTTTTTTTCCTGGCTAATGCTTGTTTGCAGATTTTTTTCTGCTGGTTGATGACTTTAGATCGGTATTGGAGGCCAATTTGGCAAGGGCCCAACGCATATCGGAAGACATTTTTGCAAACGGATAGTCAACAGCACTGGCGCGCCCAATGATAACAAAGTCCCAGCTTGCGGGTGCCTTGTCTGGAAAGCTTGCGCTAGCAGCTTCTTTCAGGCGGCGGCGCGCACGCGAGCGTTTAACCGCATTGCCCACTTTCTTTGACACGGTAAAACCAACACGTGCAGGCTGGGCATCCTCGCCGTTACTTACATTGGTTGGCGGGCTTGCCTGCAGGATAAAACTGGGTGTTACCCATTTGCGGCCGGTTGCTGCAACAGCCAGATAGTCGGGGCGGCCGGTGATTCGCCCAATATCGGTGTTTGCCAGGTTTTTAATTGAGCCGGTTCTACGCAATGTACCATCGTCCTGATAATGGTGGCTTAAAACTAAAAAACCGACCGGTGATATTCACGGTCGGCGTTTTAATCTGTTTTGTCTTTGAAGGCCGAGACCTTCACATCAACCTATTAGGCTGAAAGGCGCTTACGTCCCCGAGCACGACGTGCGGCTAGGATACGGCGACCACCAACAGTTGCTTTGCGCGCACGGAAACCGTGGCGACGCTTGCGAACCAGTTCACTTGGTTGGAATGTACGTTTCATTTCATTTGCTCCAGCTAATCACTCTACAGGCTCGATTTTCCGAGGGGCTCTACCATCAAGGCCGTAAGGTCTTTCGGGTGTGCCACCCATCGCTTTTGGCGTGTCTATAGGGTGCATCAAATTCGAGGGCGCTGTATACCGGCTTGTTTTAGGCAAGTCAACAACACAAAACCACGCTTTTCGCATGTTTTTTTATCTATTTTCGCGAAGGCTTGTTGCGCTTGCGGGCAGGCTGCTGTTGGCCGTGCGTCTACGGCAGGGTACATTGGTGCCTATTGCGGTGTGTGGGCTGCCTGTACAGATATGTATATAAAGTCGCTCCTTTGCAAATTTGTTTACTTGCTTTTCCGGGCCGAATGGTTTTGAACACAAAGACCATGCCAGAGCATTATAGACCGATCACATCCAGTTTGCGTTCTCGCCTGCTTGTCCTCACATTTTTCTTTGTGATGGTGGTGTCGGTATTTGTTTACCTGCCGTCGATTGCCACATTCCGACAGGAATTTCTCGAAAAACGCCTGGAAAACGCCCAGATAGCAGCGCTTGCGCTGGAAGAACGCGGCGGCAGTACGGTTAGCCCGCAGCTTGAAGAACAGCTTTTGGACCAATCAGGCGTTATCGCGGTGATATTGCAAAATCAGGAAAAAAGCCTGTTTCTTGGTTTTAACCTGATGCCCGAGGAAGTAGACGCCAGTTTCGATTTGCGTACCATTTCGCTGGGGATGCTGATTATTGACGCATACGGCGTGCTGGATTCCGGTGGTACCCGCGTGATTCGTGTAATCGGCAAACCGATGGATGCCCGCACCCGGTTGCTTGAGATTACCATGGACGAGGGGGAGCTATATGAAGCGCTGAGGAATTATTCCAACAATGTGCTTGTTTTGGCGATTATTGTCTCGTTGTTCACTGGAATATTGGTTTATCTGGCCCTGCACTGGATGCTGGTGCGTCCGATTCGCAGGGTGAAAGACAGTATTGTCTCGTTTCGCCGCCGCCCTGAGGTGCCGACAAATGTAAAACTGGGCCGCAGGCGATCTGACGAGATAGGCCTCGTGCAGCGCGAGCTGGTGCGCATGCAGGAAGAAGTGCGTCAATCGCTGAAACAGAAAAACAATCTGGCGGCCCTGGGTGAGGCAGTTACTAAAATTAATCATGATCTCAGAAATGTGCTAGCGACCGCGCAGCTGGCATCAGATGCGTTGCAAACTGTGGATCATCCGCGGGTGCAAAAAGTGTCCCGGCGATTGATGACCGCTGTCAGCAGGGCAATTGCCCTGTGCGAGGCCACGATCCGGCACGGTAAAGCTGAAGATCCACTGCCTGAAAAGGCGATGGTACGATTGCGCGAGCTTATTTTTGATGTTGGTGCATCTTTAGGGTTGGTTGACGGCGGCAAGTTTCATTTTGAGTGCGACATTGACGAAGATTTCGAAGTGTATGTCGACAGCGAACAAATTCACCGCGTGTTGCTGAACTTGTGCCGCAACGCCGCTGAAGTGCAGGGGCCGGACGGAAACATTGAAGTGATCGCAGAGGCCGACGATGACGGCACCGCCCATATTCGGGTTCGGGACAAAGGCCCGGGCATCCCTGAGCATGTTCGACCAAATCTTTTCAAAGCATTTTTCACCTCTGCGAAAGTTGGCGGCACAGGGCTGGGCCTAGCCACAGCCCGCGATATTGTGCTGGCCCACGGCGGTCAAATTGGCCTGGAAAGCACCGGGCCAGAAGGCACGACGTTTATGATGTGCTTGCCCGGGCCGGATGAGGAGGCGGGCTGATGGTTGAATTTCGCGCTACAGCCGGACCGCTGGATTCTATCACCGATATAGAGGGCCTGAGCGTTGGCTGCGCCCACGACGTGGCGGCGCGTACAGGTGTTACAGTTATTATTCCCGACGCGCCGATTGCCATGGGTGTGGACGTTCGCGGCGGTGGCCCCGGCACCCGCGACACCGATGCACTGGATCCCACTTGCATGGTCGAGAAAGTGCACGGCCTTGTGCTGTCGGGCGGGTCGGTTTTTGGCTTGGCGGCCGCTGACGGTGTAACCTGCGCCTTGTCAGCACGCGGCATTGGTTTGCCAATCAGTACCCACCCCGTGCCGGTAGTGCCCTCGGCTATATTGTTTGATCTGGCTAATGGCCGCGATAAAAACTGGGGCGACCCACCGCCTCATCGTGCAATGGGGATTGGGGCGGTGGAAGGGGGCGGGGGGGGGGGGGGGGGGGGGGGGGGGGGGGGGGGGGGGGGGG
>JAALKD010000055.1 GCA_011088215.1 Sphingomonadales bacterium
GACGATAATTATACAGTAACAGTTGACAAATTGGGTGCGCGTGGCGATGGCGTCGGAGAGCATGACGGCTTGCCGGTTTATGTGCCGCAGGCTTTGCCAGGTGAGGTTGTTACCGTCAGCGTCGAAGAGAAAAAACGTGGCGGTCTTTACGCCAAACTGGTGTCAATTGAGGAACCAAGCCCCAATCGAAATGCCCCGACGTGCAAGCATTTTGGCAGCTGCGGAGGCTGTCGTCTCCAGCATATGGCCGCGGAGTCATACCAACAATGGATTTGCGATAGGGCTGGATTTGCCCTGAAGCAGCACGGCTTTGACGATGTAAACATTCTTGCGCCATATTTTGCTCCGGTCGCCGGTCGCCGTAGGGCATCTTTTAAGGCACATAAAGGTGGCTCCGGTGTGGTTTTTGGCTTCAATGCCAAGAACAGTCACCAGATTGTGGATTTGGACGAATGCCCGGTTTCCACGCCAGAAATCACACAGCTGATACCTGCGCTAAGGCTTTTACTGGATCGCATTCTGCCAACCAGATCAATCGCAACGGTTCATTGCACCGTCGCAGCCAATGGATTGGATATTCTTTTCGATGCGCATTCGGAACTGACTCTTGATGCGCGTGAATTGTTGGCAGAATTCGCGCTTACCCACGATATCGCCAGTCTGCAATGGCAGAGTGGCGGATTTTTGGACCCTGTTGCGATCAGGCGCGAACCAGTTATGGAATTCGCTGGCGTGCGGGTGCCGTTGCCGCCTAGCTCCTTCATTCAGGCCAGTGTCGAGTGCGAGCGTATTATGGTCGGTCATGTAGTGGACGCTTGTAAAGGTTACGGCCGTGTGGCCGACTTGTTTTGCGGTGTAGGTACATTTACTTTTCCGCTTGCACACGACCATCAGGTGCTGGCAGTGGAAGGCGCGCGGGAGGCGGTACAAAGCCTGGAGACGGGCCGTAACAATAGCGTAGCGCGGGGTATTCGGCTAAAGCAGATCATTAGTAAACACCGCGATCTGTTCAGGCGGCCGCTAACTGGTGCCGAGCTTACCGGATTTGACGCCGTGGTGATTGATCCGCCGCGCGCCGGGGCGCAGGCTCAAATGGTTGAGCTTGCCATATCATCGGTTCAGCGCATTGTGTCGGTGTCCTGCAACCCCAACACTTTTGCGCGTGACGCCCGCATATTAGCGGACGGCGGCTATCGTTTGAACAGCTTGTTACCGGTCGATCAATTCCTGTGGTCGGCGCATTTGGAAGTTGTCGGTGTTTTTGACCGTAACCTTTGATCTATTTACGCTTCAAAGTTTTTGTGACTAAAATGATGGATTGGTGGTAACAGAAATGCCGCCAATCGCGCAGTAGTTAGCCGATTTTAGCGCAAGAAAGGTGGGGGTCATGGCCAAACGGAAAATAAATTTTGAGTTGATCGCAGCCTTGGCTGCAACGCTGACAGCGATTGCTGCGGTTGTTGTTGCGGTTGTGCAAACTGATATTATGCGCGAAGAGGCTGAAGTGGAGCGGGAGCATGCGCGACTGTCGGTCACGCCGTCACTTTGGATTCTTCGAAACTGGAATAATGGTGAGGAAAACCCTTTTTTCTCTGTTGTTCTGTCCAACCGAGGCCTTGGGCCCGCTGTCATTGAGCATTTTTCCGTCTCATATAATGGCGAAATGTTGAATAACTGGGACCAGCTAGTGGAATCAGTGTCTGAGGGGAAATATTCCATAGCCGGAGATAATGAGAATATTAATGCTTGGAGCCTAGCAGGCCTAGCTCCGGGTACGATAATACCCGCAACGTCGCAGTATCAACCTTTCCGGGTTGGCGAAAAAACAGATTTGATCGCGGCGCTAGCTGGCCAACATGATGCGTTGAAAATATCGGTTTGTTTTTGCTCGGTTTACGGAGATTGCTGGAAAGCCGCGGACGAACGGCGCCCACAACCAGTGAATCATTGCACGTTTGATCGCAATACCTATTTTGGTGACTATGAGGGCTAAGCTTCGCAGTTAGCTGTTGGGTAAGTTTGCGACGAAATCCTTAACAATGGCCGCGGTTTTGTCAGGGACTTCTTCCATGGGCAGGTGCCCGACACCGTTAAATATTCGCATATCACTGTTTGGCATACGCTCGTGAAGCAGTTGCCCGGATTCCAATGGAATCAAGCTGTCCTCATCGCCCCAGATAATCAGCGTGGGCTGAGTAATATTTTCTACCGACAAATCGCGGCTGCCTTCGGTTCTGTACCACGCGAACCGCAACCCCGTCGCACGGCGGTTGCCTGAGTGACGCACCAGTTCCCAGTAGCGGTCAACCGCTTCTTCTGTCACGACTGTTTTGACGCTAACGCTTTTGGAAAGCCCTTCTTCAACGATGCTGCGTGGGGTTACATTTTCAAGTATCCAGTCCGAGTACCAGCGTCCAGCCAGTTTAAAAGCCAACGGGTGGTCAACCTTGTCCGCAGCAGAGGCGGGCAGGCGCGTACCAGCCGCATCAACAAGAACAAGGCCCATTACATCGTTCGGGTAGGCGAGGGTGTAGGCTAGCGTTACGCCGCCTCCCATGCTGTTGCCTCCGAGAATAAAACGTTCCACATCAATGCTTTGAGTGAATTCCCTCAGAAACTTGACCATGCCGTCGTAGGTGTAATCGTCGTCTGGCACGGCACCTGTGAGCCCGTGGCCCGGTAGGTCAACGGTGACAATGAAATTGTCTTCGGAAAGGCGAGCGATCCATGGCTCCCAAGTATGCAGCGAGGAGTTGGACCCGTGAAGCAATACGATGGTTTTGCCGTCCTTGTTGCCCTGCAGGCGGTAATGAGCCCGAGCACCAGATGGCAAGTTGGTGAACTCCGAGGCACCGGTTGCGTATTTGGTTGCCAAAACGTCGTGAGGGATGTCGGATGCCCAACCCATATATACCAAAGACGCTACCAGCAGCAGAAAAGCAACAGCCCCATATTTTAGCCATCTAATCATAGGTACATCTCGCTAAGGTTTTGTCTGCAGCAGATTTCCATTCTATCTACATTATTCTCTTAAATAATGCCATGTTTGCGTCAGCAAGTGCGTTGGTTTTCGAAGTATGGAGTACTCTGTTCGATGCTTTAAAAAGCGAATTGTTATGCACAGTATGTTGGAAGACTGAGGGCACAGACAAGCGATATACAGCTTGCGGCAAGCATCAAAGTGAGCTGACCATACCAACATACTGTCTTGTCTTTTTCATGATGTTATTATATATCTTTTTTCTATCGTTGAGCAAAGAGATGACAAGACCAAAAACTATGATCAGCCGTCGAACTTTCACAACCTTATTGGCTGCCGGGTTGCCCTCGATCGCTTACGTTCCTCATTCTTCTTTGGCTCAGCAGGCTTTGTTGGACAAACCTATACCTTCGACTGGTGAGCAGCTACCGGTTGTCGGTCTGGGAAGTTGGATTACATTCAATGTAGGTCGCGACCAGCAGGGGATTGAAAACTGTACGGAAGTGATTCGCGCTTTTTTTGCAGCGGGCGGCAGATTAATTGACAGTTCACCTATGTATGGTTCGTCGCAAGCGACAATCGGATATGCATTGGAAGCGCTAGGGCGTCCGGATACGATTTTCGCTACCGACAAAGTTTGGACAAACGGAAAGGCGCGCGGGCGGGACCAGATAAAAGACAATTTGTCGCTTTGGGGGCTTCCTCAATTTTCTCTATTGCAGGTCCATAATCTGCGCGATTGGCAAAATCAGCTGTCCACTCTGTTGGAGATGAAGCAGTCGAACCAGTTGAAATATGTTGGCATAACGACATCGCATCAACGACGTCATGGCGATGTTGAAACTATAATGAAATCGCAACCGATTGATTTCGTTCAACTGACATATAATGCTGGGCAACGCGCTGCCGAGAGCAGGCTTTTGCCGTTGGCTCATGAGAGAGGCATTGCCGTTATTTTAAATCGACCTTTTGGTGGCGGACGCTTGATAAGAATGGCCAAACGAAATCCGTTCCCGGACTGGGCGCGCGCAGAAGGTTTGCAGGGCTGGCCTGATTTTTTGCTAAAGTCTGTAGTCTCACACCCCGCAGTTACCTGCGCAATTCCGGCGACATCTAGGGCGGACCATGTGCATGAAAATATGCTGGCGTGCAGGGGGGAATTGCCTTCTGCTCGGCTAAGACAGCGCATGCTCCGCCACATTGAAGCCCTGTGATGTGATGTCGGATTGGATGAGCTACGAACTCGTCGATTTTCTGATGTTTTCGCCAACCACCTATTATCGGATGATTGCGTTGTACCATGGCTGGCTTTGGCCTCTGCATCTATCGATTTTTGTTGTGATTGCCGTTCTGCTCGTTAAATGGCGCCGGCCTGTTGGTCGGATGATAGTCTTGTTGTTTGCATTGAGTTGGCTGTTTGTGGGTGCTGCCTTTTTCTACTATCAATTCGCGCCCATTTTCTGGGCTGCCTATTATATCGCACCGGTTTTTGCTGCACAGGCATTGTTGCTCGTTGTTACTGCTTTTTCAAAACGCGGTTTCGTCGAAGGGCCTCAGCGGATTCGGAGGTTACCCACATATATTTTGGCAGCTGTTGCCTTGGTTGCTCCTCTTTTGTCCACGATGGCTTCCGATCATCCATTTGCCGCTAGTGATCTGGTATTCTTTACGCCCGACCCAACCATAATCGCTACATTTTCATTGTTATGTGCCTTTCGGTCACCATGGCGGTTATTTCCTATTCCCGTTCTTGGGTCGGTGTTTTCCGGTTTGTTGTTATATGCGATGGAATCGCCCTGGTACTGGCTTGTGCCACTCAGTGCGTTGTTTGCTGTCTTTGTAAGGTTACTGTCCCATAAAATAGAATCAGCTGCCGAATAAACTGCGGTCCGTATTGACTATGGGCAATTGCATACTTTCGAGTATTTGCTAATTTGGGGAAATGATAGCAAGTGTAGCGATTGCGATTGGTGGCGTAGGGCTTTTCCTCCTTGGCATGCTGATGCTGACAGATGGTCTGCGCCAGTTGGCGGGCGGTGCCATGCGCAGAACGCTGGCCAAATACACTCGCACCCC
This sequence comes from Sphingomonadales bacterium, assembly GCA_011088215.1. Lineage (GTDB taxonomy): Bacteria > Pseudomonadota > Alphaproteobacteria > Sphingomonadales > Kordiimonadaceae > Kordiimonas. The sequence goes on from JAALKD010000055.1 coordinate 5,057, forward strand.
TACATCCGGCGCATTTGCCGGTGCCATAACCACGGCACTGATTCAATCTTCCAGTGCAACCACCGTGACAGCAATCGGTTTTGTTGGTGCCGGGCTGCTCAGTTTTTCTCAGGCCCTCGGTATAATATTTGGCGCCAATATCGGCACAACTATCACCGGCTGGCTTGTCGCTTTATTGGGTTTTAAATTGAATATCGGTCTTGCCGCAATGCCGCTTATTCTGGTTGGGGCTTTGCTTAAAATGTTTGGCAGTGCCCGCCTTAGAAATGTTGGCGGCGCTGTCGCCGGGTTCAGCCTGCTGTTTGTCGGTATTGACCTGATGCAAGAAGGAATGGCAGCATTTGAAGGCGTGGTAACGCCTGCTGACTTCCCACCAGACACATGGTTTGGACGGTTCTTACTTTTGTTGATCGGTGTGGCGATAACAGTTGTCACCCAATCATCCAGCGCCGGCGTAGCAACAGCAATGGTGGCGCTGGGCGCTGGGGCAATTTCGTTCCCTCAGGCTGCTGCTATGGTGATTGGCATGGACGTGGGCACCACCTTCACTGCTGCATTGGCAACGGTTGGCGGCTCAACAGCCATGCGCCGCACAGGTTTTGCCCATGTTATATACAATTTGCTGACAGGTGCGATGGCCTTCCTGTTGGTGGTGCCCTATACAGGTTTGGTCGGCGTGTGGTTAACAGATTCTGCAACCGGAAATGTACAAGTTGCGTTGGTTGGCTTTCATACACTCTTCAATACCATTGGTGTTGTGCTTGTACTGCCCTTTGCAAATTTGTTCGCCCGGTTTATCGAGCATTTGGTGCCGAAAAGCGGCCCGGAGCTGGAACGGTCGCTCGATAAGGGGCTTTTGCAGGATTCGGCCGCCGCCACAGATGCGGCAATTACAGCAACGCGGATGATTGCCAATGAAACCTTCGAGCTTGTGGCAGCGCTGATAGATCAGAGGCGAGGTCGGCAGGCCAACAAGATAAGAGTGCAAGAGATAGAGCGCGCGATCGGGGTGACACTGGACTACTGGGATAAGATTCCCTTTATGGACAAACAGCATGCGCTGAAACAGCAGCACACATCCGCCATGCACGCGCTTGATCACCTGGATCGACTGCACAATCGCTGTGTTCAGGCCGAACGGATTGACGCGCTGTATTCGGACCATCGGCTGACTAGGTTGGCCAAACTTTTAGGTGACGCGCTGGCTGCGGATTTTGCTGATGACGGTCTTATTGGTGACGAACACGCAATGGATCGGCTGCGGCAACTGATGCGCGAGGAACGTACTGTTGTCCGTAATAAAACTATCCACGAAGCCACGGACGAGGGCACCGCGTGGCCTGACATGATGCGTAGTCTGGATGGTGCGCGTTGGCTACATCGGGTGTCATATCACATTTGGCGCATAGTGTTTCATTTGAATAATATGATGCCGTCAGAAGCAATGACTAAAACGAAAAGCCCCTAAATTCAGTAGTTTAAACGCTCGAATTGCCTAACCGCACTGAGCGCGATGCAACATCATATGATCAGCCAGAACAATAGCCATCATCGCTTCGGCGATAGGCACGGCGCGAATGCCAACGCAGGGGTCATGACGCCCTTTTGTCATCACATCTGTTGCTGTGCCATCTTCGGTAATACTTTTGCGCGGGGTCAGGATAGAACTGGTCGGCTTTACCGAAAAACGTGCCACGATTTGTTGACCGGTTGATATGCCGCCCAAGATGCCGCCTGCGTTGTTCGACAAAAATTCGGGAGCGCCGTCTGGCCCGTCTGGGCTTGGGCGCATCTGGTCGGCATTTTCTTCACCGGATAGGGCGGCTGCGCCCATGCCCACACCTATTTCCACGCCTTTGGCAGCATTGATGCTCATCATCGCAGACGCTAGGTCTGCGTCCAACTTGCCGTATACGGGTGCACCCCAACCGGCGGGCACACCGTCTGCAACCACCTCAATAACCGCACCGATTGAACTGCCCGCCTTGCGAATTTTATCCAGTTCTGCCGCCCATGTGTTTGCCGCCACCGGATCAGGACAGAACAATGGATTGTTGCGGGTTTCGTCCCAATCCAGATTGTCTCTATCAACAGTGTGATGCCCCATTTGAACCATGCCGGCCTTGATGGTGATGCTGTCGCCGAGTATTTTGCGGGCAATGGCGCCCGCAGCAACCCTTGACGCGGTTTCGCGCGCACTGGATCGTCCGCCGCCGCGGTAATCCCGGATGCCGTATTTGGCATTATAAGTATAATCGGCGTGCCCTGGCCTGTAGGCCTGGGCGATGTCGCCATAGTCTTTTGATCGTTGGTCGACATTTTCGATCATCAGCTGGATCGGCGTGCCGGTAGTTTGGCCTTCAAATACGCCTGACAGAATTTTGACAGCATCTGGCTCCTGCCGCTGGGTAGTGTATTTTGATTGTCCCGGCTTGCGTTCGTTCAAGTATTTTTGAATATCGTTTTCATCCAACGATAGTCGCGGAGGTATACCATCTAGTGTGCATCCAATAGCCGGGCCATGGCTCTCACCCCAAGTGGTGAAGCGAAACAGTCTGCCAAAACTATTGTAAGACATAGAAAATCCAGACTTTACTCGATCGTTGAGACGAAGGTTTTCATCGACTCGTCGTCGGTTGGCATGCAGGTGGTGTTAAAGCCCGCATCCACATAATGAATTTCACCAGTTACTCCTGATGAAAGATCAGAGAGCATATAAATGCCAGCGCCCGCCACATCCTCAAGGGTGATGTTGCGTTTAAGTGGTGCATTTTTCTGGTTGTATTTCAATAGCGTGCGAAAATCGCCAACGCCGGAAGCAGCCAGTGTTCTCATCGGTCCGGCCGAGATGGCATTGACCCTGATATTTTGCTCGCCCAGATCGCGCGCCATATAGCGGGTGCTGGCCTCTAGCGCAGCCTTAGCAACGCCCATCACATTATAGCGCGGCACAACCTTTTGTGAGCCGTAATAACTAAGCGTCAACATACTGCCGCCGTTGGTCATCATCTTCTCGGCGCGCTGTGCAACTGCTACGAAACTGTAGGCCGAAACATTCATTGTCATCAGGAAATTATCCAGCGACGTGTCAACAAAGCGACCTTTCAGCTCGCTTTTGTCAGAATATCCAATGGCATGGACAATGAAATCCAAGCTATCCCATTTGGCGTTTAATTTTTCAAACATGGCATCAATCGACGCACCGTCAGATACGTTGCAGTCTTCCAGAAAATCCGAGCCCAGTGATGCGGCCAAAGGCTCAACCCGTTTTTTTAACGCGTCACCCACATAGGTGAAGGCCAATTCAGCCCCTTGCTCCGCACAGGCTTTGGCAATGCCCCATGCCATCGATTTATCGTTCGCCACGCCCATGATCAGGCCGCGTTTACCCTGCATAAGTTTCGTCATGCTTGCCCCCTCTTAAAGGTTCTTATTCACACTTGCTGGTACCATAGCCCGTCCTGTAGTGCATCCTATATATTGTTTTTATTCAGTTATTCTGGGTTTGGCATATCCGCGTCCGCGTGGTTTTTATGTTTGGCCTGTCTACGCCGGTTTCGCTTGTTCGAAACAGTATAGGAGGCATTGAGCTCAGCGCCGATAACGAAACCGATGCTGACAAAAAAGCAAAACAACTGAAGAATTACAACGCCTGCAAGCGAGCCGTACGTCACATCGTAATTGTCTACATATTTCAGATAGACCGAAAGACCTTTGGCAGTAGCCAGTAGCACGGCCAGGCTAAACAAAGTGCCAGGCAACCGGGACGCCCTTTCCACCTTGCGCGGCGTCAACGACAGAAACATGGCGTACAAGCCCAGCAGAATAAGTGCGGGGCTGACTAGCAGGCTGAGATAGCCCCAGATGGCCTCGACGCCGTCGGTTACAAAATCCGGTATGTGGCTGGCGGCCGCCAGTAACAGTGGCGGGCCCAAAACTTGTATCGACATGGCAATAATTACCAGAACGGCACCAAAAATAATGATGGCAAGGCTTTCCAACCGCCTGATCCAGGCGGCGTTGGCACTTTGGCGTCCGAATGCCTTGATAAGGGCATCTCTGGCGGCTTCAACACCCAGTGCGGCTGTCCAGACGGCAAATAATATGGAACCAGTCAAAATTCTGGGGCCAGTATTTGCAATGATGCCTTTAATGGGGCCGTCAATAACTGCTGAAACCTCTGGCGGTAAAACTGAAAAAAGAAATGTTATGGCCTCAAGGCCGCGCTCGGTCTGGCCGAGAAATCCCGAAAGAGCGACCAGAAAAATAATGAAGGGAAACAAGGACAGCATTGTCAGAAATGCCATGTTCCCAGCTGCTGCCATGCCGTGGTTGCGGCCGAACTGTTTCAGCGCACGTTTCCACGCGAACTTATGGTGTTCCAAAACGGCATTTTGCTGCGGTTGGGTCAATTTAACCCGGCTTTTTTTCGCAGGGCCTGACCGTTGCCGCCGCCCCAGCTTTTGATGGCTTTTTCCAGCTCAGGGTCCCGGGTAGAGGGCCCCATTATTTTTAGTGCAACATACATGTTGCCCGTTCCGTTTTTGGCTTCGACACCTTTGCCTTTAAGGCGTAAGCGTTTGCCGCTGGACGCATTTCTGGGAATGCGCACCGTAAGCTTGCCTCGCGGTGTGGGCACCTGAATGTCGCCGCCCAAAACTGCTTCGTCGAACGAAATTGGAAGTTCAAGATGAATATCATTGCCCTGGCGTCGGTAATAGGGATGTTTTGCAACACGCACTTCAACCAGCGCGTCGCCTTTGGGGGCGCCGGACAGTCCGGGGCCGCCCTGGCCGCTTAGGCGAATAACCTGGCCATTTTTGATGCCAGGCGGAATTTTGATATCAACATTGCGATTGTCATTTAATGTGACCCGGCGGGTGCCGCCTGTAATCGATTCTTCAAAGCCAATGGTGACTTCGTAACTGATATCCAGTCCACGAGACCGCGCTGTGTTTTGATAGGGGTTTTTTCTGCCCCTTTTGCCGCCGCCAGTGAAGCGGAAAAATTCTGAAAAGACACTTTCGGCCTCTTCTGTATCGAAATCTGCTGCAGATCGCCCTCTGAAACCTCCGCCGCCAAATCCAGGCCCAAACGACGGCGCTTTTTCATTGCCGTTTTCATCGATTTCGCCGCGGTCATATTTGTCGCGCTGTTCTTTGTCGCCCAATATCGCATAAGCGGCAGAAACTTGTTTGAATTTGTCTGTTATTTTTTTGTCATCTTTGTTCAAATCAGGGTGCAGCTCTTTCGCCAAAGCGCGGTACGCTTTTTTTACATCGGCTTGCGATGCCATTTTTTTAACACCAAGAATATTATAAAGATTTTGCATAACTATACTTCTACTGACAAAACCAATTGTCCGTCGTGATTATCACATTATATACTGTTGCAGATTGCTCCTGCAATCATCCCTTTAAATAAGGCATGGATTTGCAAGTGCAATTGTAAACTATACTGGAAGTGTTAATTCATTTCTAATGTTGATTGCCTTGGCCACTGAATATTTGGCCAGAAAGAAGTAACCCTCACTATGGGGTTTTGACCAGAGAAAAAGGCCCCAAGGTATGCAGGAAGCACCGTTCCAAACCCCGTTTAAGCTGGCGCAGCAATGGCTGGCAGAAGCTGAAGACGGCGAGGTAAACGACCCCACGGCAATGTCGTTGGCGACCGTGAGTGCGGACGGTGCGCCGAGCTTGCGCATGGTTCTTCTCAAGGCCTGCGACGAGCGAGGCTTTACTTTTTACACTAATTTCGAAAGTCGTAAGGGCACAGATCTGCAGGAAAATCCAAACGCGGCGCTGTTGTTTCATTGGAAATCGCTGCGTAGGCAAATACGAGTTGAAGGCCGAGTGGAAATTGTGACCGATGCGGAAGCAGATGCCTACTTCGCATCGCGGCCGCGCACAGCCCGCATCGGCGCATGGGCATCAAAACAATCACGTCCCATGGAAGGCCGGTTTGAATTTGAAGCTGAAATTGCCCGCTATACGACCAAATTCGGCGCAGGCGATATTCCGCGCCCCGATGTCTGGTCCGGTTTCCGGCTAGTGCCAAAGTATTTTGAGTTTTGGCGAGACCGCAAATTCCGTCTTCATGAGCGCAAAATATATAAATTGAACGACTTGGGGCAGGGGTGGGATATTGAAGAAATCTACCCCTGATGCTTTGATCCGCGGTTGTTTAGCATTAGTTTATGGGGGTGTTTGCGCTGTTTGCGTAATATTTATTAGGGGAGAGTGTCATGGACGGACTGCAATATCTGGAGACGCCTGAGCAAGACATCGTCGATATTTTGGCGCGCCAGAGGGCGGCTTATTTGGCCGAGGGCGAAGTAAGTTTGGCCACGCGCAAGGATCGTTTGAAGCGAGCGTTGAAATGTTTGCTTGATAATCAGCAGGAGTTTATTCGCCTTGTGTCAGAAGATTTCGGCAACCGGTCCAACGATACCACTTTGTTCGCTGATGTGGGTGCCAGCGCCGGGGCGCTGCAGGATGCGATAAAGCATGTGGGCGGTTGGATGAAACCTGAGAGGCGGCCGTTGCAGTTTCCGTTGGGATTGTTGGGTGCAAAGGCGCAAGTTGTACCCCAGCCGAAAGGTGTGGTTGGTTTAATTACGCCGTGGAACTTTCCGCTAACAATGGTGTTTGTACCGCTGGCTCAAATGCTGGCGGCAGGCAACCGAGTGGTCATTAAACCATCTGAGCATACGCCCTTAACATCAGCTTTTTACGCCAAGGTTTTCTCAGAAAACTTTGACGACGAGGAAGTGAAAGTGATTAACGGTGCGGTGGAAACCAGCCAGTCGTTTGCGCGCCAGCCGTGGGACCATTTGATGTTCACCGGTGCGCCTGTTGTCGGCAAACTGATCATGAGAGCAGCGGCAGAGCATCTGACCCCTGTGACGCTGGAACTGGGCGGCAAAAGCCCCGTGATTGTCGGTGAGAGCGCTGATCTGGATATGGTGGCCGAACGGGTCGCCACCATGAAGTTGATGAATGCGGGACAGATATGCCTGGCGCCTGATTACATTAATTTGAAAAAATCCAAGCGAGATCAATTCGTTGACAGTTATTCAAAAACCGTCACCCAAATGTACCCAACCATGCTGGCTAATGATCAATATACGTCGATTATTTCAAGCAGGCACCGCGAGCGGCTCGAGGGTTATCTTGAGGACGCACGCGAAAAGGGCGCAGATGTTCGCATCATCAACCCAGCAGATGAGGATTTTTCTGGCCAAAATCAGGGCAACAAGCTCCCGGCAGCGCTTATTTTGGATCCAACCGACGATATGAAGGTGATGCAGGAGGAAATTTTCGGCCCAATTTTGCCCGTAAGAACTTACGAAAAAACGGAAGAAATAGTTGGCTATGTCAATGAGCGGGAGCGCCCGCTCGCGCTCTATTACTTCGGCACAGACGCTGCGGAAGAGAAAGCTGTTCTGGCCAATACAACATCTGGCGGCGTTACTGTAAACGATGCGGTGTATCACGGTGGTCACGATAGCTTGCCTTTTGGCGGCGTCGGCAACAGCGGCATGGGTGTTTACCACGGCTATGACGGCTTTCGCGAATTTAGCCATATGAAGCCGGTTCTAAAACATCCGGCCAAAACCAGTATCAGTCGCCTGTTGGGTGTTGTGCCGCCCTATACCGACAAGCTGAAGAAGAATGTCGATAGGATGATCAAATAATGAACGATATCTCGAATGGAGCGGGCCATGAGTAGTTCGTTCGTTTTTGAGGGTGTCGCCAGTATTATGGTGGATGACGGCGCTGCGGCGAACTTGGGTGCCGTTTTATCTGAAAGATACGCCAAAACCAGAACCATGCTGGTCACTGACAAGGGTATTACCAGCCTCGGCCTGGCAGACGCCGCCATCTCATCACTGAACAAGAGCGGTTTTGAAACTATTGTTTTTGACGATGTAGCGGCAGACCCAGCTGAGACCATAATACTCACTGCCACGAAACTGGCCATCAACGAAAACGTCGGTTTGATTGTTGGATTTGGCGGCGGCAGCTCAATGGATGTCGCCAAGCTTGTGGCCATTCTGGCCAAAGGCGAACAGGCGCTCGCCGATATGTACGGTGTGGGCAAGGTGCGCTCCAGCCGGTTGCCGTTGGTTCTGATACCAACAACCGCAGGAACCGGCTCTGAGGTGACGCCTATATCGGTGGTGACAACCGGTAAGCATACAAAAATGGGTGTTTCTGACCGGGCTTTGTTCGCAGATATGGCGTTAATCGACGCGACGCTGACAGCTGGTTTGCCACGTCATGTCACGGCCGCAACCGGCATCGATGCTATGGTGCACGCCATTGAGGCCTTCACCTCGCGCATTAAGAAAAACCTGATATCGGATACGCTTGCTAAACGAGCGCTGGTTATGCTGGGTAGCAATATCGTTCAGGCTTGTGAAAAACCGGACGATATGGATGCGCGCCGCGCGATGCTCACGGGTGCGATGCTGGCGGGCCAAGCCTTTGCCAATGCGCCGGTCGGAGCGGTACATGCATTGGCTTATCCGCTCGGCGGCCGGTTTCATATTCCGCACGGTCATTCCAATTCGCTGGTGTTGCCGCATGTACTGCGCTTCAACGCCTCGTCAGCGGCACCCATGTATGCCGAATTGGCCGAAACAGTAGGTCTTGCCGGTTCTACCGACACGCAGCTCACTGATGCTTTCATTAAGTGGCTTGAAGACCTGACGGAAGCAACCGGTATTGAACGACGCTTACGCGATATGACAATTACGCAGGATGACCTGCCGATGTTAGCGACCGACGCCATGGATCAATCGCGTCTGCTGATCAACAATCCGGTTGATGTGGACGAGACAGATGCGCTGAAAATTTATCAGGAATCATGGTAAGTGTCTGATAAGAAGAATTTTTCCAGTTACGCTTGTCACCGTGATATTCCAACCCGGTGGATGGACAACGATATTTACGGCCATGTGAATAATGTAAATTATTACAGTTTTTTCGATACGGCAGTGAATGGCTTTTTGATTGAGCAGGGCGTTCTCGGCCTTGAAAAGGGTGAAACTATCGGCCTTGTGGTCGAAACCGGTTGCCGGTATTTCGCACCGCTTTCGTTTCCGGACACCGTCGTTGCGGGCATCAGTGTTAGCCACATCGGCAACAGCAGCGTGCGCTATGAGGTTGGACTTTTCAAAAAAGGTGACACGGAACCTGCCGCCCAGGGCTTTTTTGTTCATGTTTATGTGGACAGGGCAAATCGTCGCCCCACTTCAATACCGGAGAAGATGAAAAATGTGCTGTCGGCAATTGAAAGCGTAGGCTGATTATAAGCTGCCGCTATCCTTGCCGAAGCCGATATTGACCCAAACTCTACCAGGGTCTGATCATGGGGAGGAATTCCGTGGACGTAAAAAATAAAATTATTGTCATCACTGGCGGTGCCAGCGGTATAGGGAAAGCCATGGCAGAGCATTTCGCTGCTGAAGGTGCCAAGTTTATTGCCGTGGCTGACATGGACAGAAACGGTGCCGAGGCAGTTGCCGCCGGCATCGGCGAGCAGGCGAAAGCCTACAGCCTTGATGTCACTGACGGCGCCGCCGTTAGCTCAATGGTTGACGACATTGTAGCACGTACTGGACCGGTTGATCTGTATTTCTCAAACGCGGGTATTTTCTTTTCTGACGGGCCAAGCTGGGCGGCGATCCAGCAAACCGACGCCCAATGGGAAAAAATTTGGCAGGTGAATGTGCATGCCCACGTCCACGCGTTGCGGGCGGTACTGCCTAGTATGCTAGAGCGTGGCGGCTGCGGATTTGTCATTACGGCCTCCGCCGCCGGCCTCTTGAGCCAAATCGGTGATATATCCTATTCAACCACCAAGCACGCTGCTGTTGGTTTTGCCGAAAGCCTGGCTATTTCTCACGGCGACGACGGCCTGTATGTGGCCGCACTGTGCCCGCAAGCGGTTAAATCCAAAATGACTGCAGGCGCCGAGAATAGTTCTGCCGCGGGTGATGGTCTGATGGAAGCGGACGAGTTCGCCCGGCGGGTCCTGAGCCAGATGCAGGAAGGTCGCTTTATGATCAGGCCGCACCCAGAAGTTGAAGGTTACTTTAAGCATAAGGCCAACGATTATGACCGCTGGATTGGTGGCATGCGCAAATTCCGCCGTCACCAGTTGGAAACAACAGGCCGGCCAGTATAGATAACCGCTTTTAAGCTAGGAAAAACAATGGATTATACAAAGTTAATGGATTTTACCGGCAAAGTAGTTTTTGTCAGTGGCTCATCTCGCGGCATTGGCGAAGCGGTTGTCAGGGCCTTCGCGGCTAACGGCGCTGATGTGATTGTCTCGTCGCGCGATCAAGGTGCTTGTGAAATTGTGGCGGAAAGCATTCGTGCGGATGGCGGAAAGGCTAAAGCCAAGGCAGCCCACGCAGGCCGTATGGAAGACGTTCAGGCAGTGTTCGAATGGATACAGAGCGAATATGGGCGCCTCGATGTGTTAGTGAACTGCGGCGGTACAAACCCCTTTTATGGTCTAATCGGGGACACACCAGAAGCCGCCTTTGACAAAACCATTGATGTCAATCTCAAAGGGCCGTTTTACCTGTCTGCAGAGGCAGTGAAAATGATGAAGCCGCAGGGCGGTGGTGCCATTGTGAATGTTGCCTCGATCAACGGAATTACCCCCGGTCACTTGCAGGGTATTTATTCGATGACAAAGTGCGCCATGATCAACATGACCAAGGCCTACGCTCGTGAGTACGGTCATGACGGTATCAGGGTAAACGCGATATGCCCCGGTTTGGTTGATACGAAAATGACTGCAGTTTTCACTACCAATGATGATTTGTTGAAGTCGCACACTGATAGCTTCCCGATCCCGCGCGCTGGTCAGCCTGAGGATATGGTTGGTGGCGTGCTGTATCTGGCGTCAGACGCGGCGGCTTTCACCTCTGGCACCACGCTCGTGATGGACGGCGGTCACATAGCGTAATCCCATGTGGAAATACATCCAACTTTGATAGGACGTTCTTATGTCTGACGAACTAAACAAAACAGTCGATGTGCGTGAAGGCGAAGAGCTGGACGCCGCTATTGTTGATCGATTGATCAAGGAAAACATTGAAGGTGTGACGGGCACGCCGGAAGTTCGACAGTTTGCTGGCGGAAATTCCAATCTGACCTATTCCATTCAATATAGTGATCGTAACTTTGTGCTTCGGCGTCCACCATTTGGGACTCGCCCAAAGTCTGGCCACAGTATGATCCGCGAATTCAAGGTGATGAATGCCTTGAAACCCGTGTTTCCGGCGGTGCCTGAAACCTATTTTCATGTCAGCGACGAAGACAGTCCTTTTGGGGCCGAGTTTTACGTGATGGAGCAGGTTGTAGGGCGCAAGCTTGAGCGCGAGATACCGAAAGAATGGGGTTTTGGCGCAGCAGAGGGGCGTAAACTATGTTTGTCCTTTTTCGACAAGCTTATCGACCTCCACAAGGTTGACTTCAACGCCATCGGCCTCAGTGATTTTGGGAAGCCAGAAGGTTATGTGGAACGTCAGGTTCTTGGCTGGAACCGCCGTTATGAAAAAGCGCTTACTGACGATGTGGAGAGCTTTGAAGATGTGCGAAAATGGCTTGAAGATAATATGCCAGAAGGCGAAGTAGGGCACTCTATTTTGCATGGTGATTACCGCCTTGATAACGTCATCCTTGCCGAGGAAAACCCGTTCGAGATTGTTGCTGTTTTAGATTGGGAAATCAGCGCACTCGGTGACCCGTTGATGGATTTGGGCAATACGCTTGCTTACTGGAGTCAGCCCAGTGACCCGGAGCAAATGAAGATGATGCGCATGCAGCCATGCCTAGAGCCGGGTATGTTAACGCGCGAGGAAATTTGCGACCTGTATGCAGAGCGCACTGGTTACGATTTGTCGAAATTCGACTACTATCACGTCTACGGCGTGTTCCGGTTGGCGGTAATTCTGCAACAGATTTATTATCGTTACTATCACGGCCAAAGCAAAAACCCGGCGTTCGCATCATTTGCTGGTCGCACTAATCTTTTGGGTGGGTATGCTCGCCAGTTGATCGAAGGTTCGAACATTTAAATCTACTCAACGGTAAGTTTAGTTCTAATTTTCCACAATCGTTAGGTCTTGTTTAAGGACTTTAAGCGAAAATGACCGTTGTTCCGCAGCTTGGCAGTGTGCGGATAATGATGTGATGTCCGCTCAGGGAAAGGGGCGCCAATTCACACTGTAGGGGGCTCGCCCCCGTAACCAGTGAGGGAATGGAACTCAAATGAGTGAAAGTCTGGCTTTTTCCATGGCGATGGACCTGATGTTCAACGGCCAAAATGTAGATTATTGCGAACGTCCCCTCAGTTTGGATGTCATCGAAACAATGGCGATGTTTGAAGACCTGCCAGAACGCGCCCATATAGGCGTGGTTGGTCCTGGCGGCGGGCGGTTAGTAAAAACCTTGGCCAACAGAGGCTATATTGTTGATGCTTATGAAGGACGGCAGGAGTGCCTTGATCACCTTGAGGACATGTTCAAAAAAGTCAGCGCCGTTCGCCTTTACCCTGTTAAGCATCTGGATGACCCTATTATGCGCGGGAAGAAACGTTTTCACGCCCTTTTTTGCATGGATGACTTGCGGGCTTTCAGAGAAAACCAGGAATGGACCGAACATGTGCAGAAAGTTGTGCGGCCTGGTGGCTATTTCATTTATTCGCAGGTGTCCAACAAATTGCCCACCAAACAAAACAAGCTGAAAACCTATTTCAATCTATCAGGAAATTATGATGTAAGCGAACGCACCGCTCAGCAAATTCGCGATAGCTACCTAGCACTTACAGATTGGGAACCTGATAGTGACAAAAAGAAAATGGCGCTGGAAACACTGGGTATCGTGCAATCAGGCTCGGGCCTGCGACGAAATATCATGAGTGGCGCTGAGGTTCGATATGTGGTTTGGCAGCGTAAACTTTCCGCGAAACAGCTGGAAGAATCTTTTGTGCCGATTTCGGTAAAAGTTTAGGGTAGCCCGCCTGGTTAGCTGTCTTTTTTAAGCCGTAGCAAACTTTCCTGCGCAGTTGAAGCCAGCAGGCGACCATCGCGCGCATAAAGCGCACCACGTGCCAGCCCCCGACCTTTGCCAGACCAGTAGCCCTCGGTTTTATAGAAAATCCATTCATCTGAGCGGAAACTATCGCGGTGGAACCACATGGCATGGTCAAGACTGGCAACTGTTTTTAGCCGTGGGTCACGCGGGATCATCGCATGCGGTCGCAAGTTTGATGACAGAAATGCGAAGTCCGAAATATAGGCGAGCAAACGCCGATGCAATGTTTGGTCATCGCCAATGGGCTCTTTCAGCTTCAACCAATAACCTGTCACTGGGTCTTTCGGTTTCATGTCCTCTAAGTCCATGCGGTCAATCGCGCGGGTTTCAAACGGTAGAAACGGGCGACCCTTTTGCCCGGCGCCGAAAGCGCGCAGAATTTTCTCATAGTAGACTTCGTCGTCGTCCAAATCTTCCGGCATTGGCACATCCGGCATATCGATCTGGTGGGAAACCCCGTTTTCTCCCACATGGAACGAAGCCTCCAGTGTGAAAATGGCCTCGCTGTTTTGTAGAGCAACAACACGCCGGGTCACAAAGCTACGTCCATCCCTGATCGGGTCCACATCATAAATGATTGGCTGCCCTGCGATGCCAGGGCGCAGGAAATATCCGTGCAACGAATGCAGGTGATAACCGTCTTCGACGGTTTTTTCCGCGGCTTCCATTGCCTGTGCCACCACATGGCCGCCGAACACATGCCTATTAGGCCAGTCATTCGGGTTGCCGCGAAATAGCAGGCGGTCAAGGCGCTCGACGGCCAGACCATCGGTAAATTGGGCCAATGTTTGCATAATTTCTGTTACGTCCGGAAGCTTGGGTCCAGCCGGTCCATCTTGCGCAAGATAGCCGGCCACACAAACCTGTCAGCGCCGTTGGCACCGGCCACAACCCTTAGGTCGCGCAATGCGTTGTCAATCGATTCCTGACTGGGATCGTGCAGTTCCATGCCGGTTGCGCGGGTTAGAATTTGAACCTTGCAGGCTTTTTCAAGAAAGAACATGAGCTCGAATGCCTGCGCTGTTGTGCTGGCAGCGGTTAATGTGCCGTGATTGCGCAAAATCATCGCGCTTTTGTCGCCCAGATCCGCCACCAATCTTTCTTGCTCGCCGTCGTTTACCGCGAACCCTTCATAGTCGTGGTAAGCAATTTCAGACCAAGGGGGGATCGAGCTTTGGCAAAGTGGTTCCAGTCCGCTTTTCAGGTTAGATACCGCAACGCCGTAATCGGTGTGCAGATGCAATACACAGCCTGCGTCTTCGCGCGCAGCGTGAATAGCACTATGGATAACAAAACCAGCGGCGTTAGGAATGAACGGCGTTTCCATCTGGGCTTTGCCGTTCAGATCAACCTTGATCAGGCTGGAAGCGGTCATTTCTTCAAACATTAACCCCAGCGGATTAATCAGGAAATGATGGTCGCTGTTGGGAACCCGCGCAGATATGTGAGTATAGATTAAATCATCCCAGCCAAAATGGGCGCACATGCGGTAAGCAGCGGCGAGGTCAACCCGTGCTTGCCACTCTTCTTCGCTGACTTGGTCTTTGACAGATGGAATATCGAGAACACCGGGGTTGCTCATTGACGTGTCTCCTGTATCGGCTGGTGAACAATAGGCAGTTGGTTCGTTTGATCATTAAACTAGCGTGAAAGCGCCGAAGGTCCAAGCCAAGAAAAGTGAAAAGACAAATCGTGGGTTTAAGCTATCAATTCTTACGCGACTTCCTCGAGAAATAATTGCGCACAGGTGCGCGGGCGAGGCCCGCTAACGATTGCACAGCAAGCGGTGCATGATTGTCCTGGTCCTTAATCCAGCTGTCGGAACGGAACCGTAGAACGAGAAGCGTTGCCTTGACCAGATAGTCGGCAATGATGACGGCGTATATAGCTTCCACCGGACCCTCTAACAGGATGACGATGAAGCCGACACCAAACCGCACCAGCACAACCCCGATGAAGGTGACTATAAGTGGATAACGTGTTTCGCCGCTGCCGCGCAATGCACTTCCGACCGCAAATTCGATTGCCATTAGCGGCTGAACGATCGCTAGAACGATGATGAAAAACTCGGTATAGCGCCGAATATCTGGGTCAACTGACAGCATTGCAGCCAACTGTGTTTTGAATGCAAAGGTCACAAGCGCAACAGCCGTCATACAGATGATGGCCATTTTCATAGCCATCCAGCCGTTTGTGCGTGCGGCTTCCGGGTCTTGTGCGCCCAGGTTTTGACCGGAAAGCGCGGCGCTGGCAGCACCAAAACCCATGCCGATAACGATGCAAATGCTCAGGATGGTGATGCCGATACCGTAGGCTGCGAAGGCGGCGGTGCCGTATCCGGCAACCAGTATCATGAACAATACCAAACTGCTTTGCAGCACCACTTGCTCCATGGCGGCAGGCATGCCAATTCGTGCCAGTTGCTTTAATCGAACGGTGTCAAAAACAGCGTGGGTAGTAGGGAAAAATACGTAGCGCCGGGTTAGCCAACTAAAGCCAAACCACAAAACCACAAACAACTGGCCCGCAGCCGTGCCCCAGGGAATACCGGCCATGCCCATTTCCGGCAGGCCAAAACTGCCATGCACCAATATGTAGGACCCAAGAGTGCCAAAAATGGTTGCGATAGCGCTGAACCTGAGCGGGCGCACCACATCACCGACGGCACGAAAGGCCGTAAACACTGTTAGCGCAAGGGCGAAAAAGATATTGAGGATTGCGGACGGTTTGACATAGTCGACCGCCAGCTGGCTAGTGGTTGGGTCCAGGCCAAACAGGCCAACTATAGGCTCAGCGAACAGAAATGTTACTGACCCCAACCCCAGCGAGATAAGAACGGCCAGCGTCAGCGAGCTTGTAGTTGCTTCCGACGCTTCCTGCAGGTTTTCCGCGCCCCATGCCCGCGCCACAACTGCCGTGGTGGCTACTGACAAAGCCATAGACGCTGACATCAGAAGAAAATGGATGCGCCCACCGGTGACAACAGCAGCGCTGGCCTCTGGACCAAACGGTGCAATGATCCATAAATGGGCGAAAGAAATCGACACCATGAGGATGTTGCTGGCAATGTTGGGTCCTGCAAGTTGCCAGATGCTGCGATAGGAAAGATTGTTCATAAAACCGTATGTTTTGACCCCGAAAAGGGCCCCGTTAATTCACAAGACCCAGATAATGATCCGCAAAATCAAGGCAAATGTCGCTGATTTTGATCAATTGTGCATGGAAATTGTTAAAAATCATCCTTGAGCTTGACTTAGGGCAACTCAGACCGATGTCACTGTTGAAACAAACATATTTTTGAATAGTCGATATACGGACTGGCACCGCAATGTTTTGGCAAAGCCAACCGAGAGTAGGAGAGAGTAGTGACTGACTTGGAAACGTTCCAATCCGAGCCCCGAGCCTGGTTAGAGGAAAACTGCCCGGCATCAATGCGAACACCTTTGTTGACCGACGTGAATGCTTGCTGGGGCGGGCGCAATTTCAAGTTTGAATCTGAAGATCAGAAAAACTGGCTGGACCGCATGGCATCTCGCGGTTGGACTGTGCCGACATGGCCAACCGAGTACGGCGGTGGTGGGTTAAGCGCCGAGCAGGCAAAAATTTTAGCTGGCGAAATGCGTCGCATAAAAGCGCGCTCGCCGCTTACATCCTTCGGCATCTGGATGCTTGGCCCTGCGCTGCTGAAGTTTGGAAGCCACGAACAAAAATTAGAACATCTTCCAAAGATCGCCCGCGGCGAAATTCGTTGGTGCCAAGGCTACTCTGAGCCCAATGCCGGGTCTGACCTAGCGTCATTGGCAACCAAAGCCGAAGATAAAGGCGACCACTATCTGGTTAATGGCCAAAAGGTATGGACATCATACGCAGACAAAGCCGACTGGATTTTCTGTCTGGTGCGCACCGATAGTTCAGGCAGTAAACACCACGGGGTTAGCTTCGTGTTGTTTGATATGGAAAGCAAAGGAGTCTCCACCAAACCAATTAAACTGATTTCCGGCAATTCGCCTTTCTGCGAAACCTTCTTTGATGACGTTGAAGTGCCCAAGGCCAACTTGGTTGGCGAAGAAGATAAAGGCTGGACCATTGCCAAATACCTGTTGACCCACGAACGTACCGGTATCAGCGATATGGGCATGCCAACGCCGTTGAATATGCTGGCCAAAGACAAGTTAGGCCTTGACGATGATGGTAAATTGCTTGGGTCCATGACCCGTCATCAGGTCGCTGAGCATGAAATAGACGCTGCGGCTTTCGTATTTACGCTGGAGCGGGCGAAAGATCAGGCCAAAGCGGGCGGCGATATTGGTGCTTTTTCATCGATGTTGAAATATTACGGCACCGAGCTGAACAAACAACGCCATGAGCTGATTGTTAAAGTGAATGGATCGGACGGCCTGGAGTGGGAAGGACAATATTCCAACAACGGCGATATTGCGCGCAATTGGTTGCGGACGAAAGCCAACTCTATCGAAGGTGGTACGTCCGAGGTGCAGTTGAACATTATTTCCAAACGCATTCTAGATTTGCCAGTGTAAGGAGTACTGAGTTATGGCTTTGATATTAAATGAAGAACAACAGCTCCTGAAAGAGTCTGCTGACGGTTTTTTTGCTGAAAAAGCACCGATTACGCAGCTGCGCGGGTTGCGCGACAGCGCCGACGAAACCGGATATTCCGCCGAGCTTTGGGCTGAGATGGCGGAAATGGGCTTCGCTGGCTTGCTGGTGGACGAGGACAACGGCGGCACAGACTTTGGCCTTGTGGGCGCGGGTATCGTAGCAGAAGCAATGGCAAAAACCCTGACAGCGTCACCGTTTCTGGCCAGTTCAGTTATGGGCGCCTCGGTCATAAAGGCCGTGGGCTCGGAAGAGCAAAAACAAGCGTGGTTGCCGCAAATCGCAACGGGCGAGACAATTATAACGCTGGCGATAGATGAAGCCGCCCACCATGACCCTGTCAAAACAGTCCTAAAAGCCACAAAAACAGATAGCGGTCACACGCTTTCTGGTATGAAAACCTTTGTTTGCGATGGTCACGTTGCGGATACTATTCTGGTGCTAGCCCGGACGTCGGGCGAGGCGGGTGACAGGCAAGGTTTAAGCCTGTTTTCTGTTGATAGAGGAGCGGCCGGATTGATCGTTGATCGCACCATCATGGCGGACAGCCGCAACTGGGCAAAGCTAACCTTTGAAGGTGTCACCGTCGGTGCAGACGCATTGGTTGGCGCCGAAGGCGCTGCGCTGGATGCGATAGAACCTGCACTTGATAATGCGCGCATCATCATTGCGGCCGAACTGCTTGGCATTGCGCAAGAGTGCCTGGACCAAACCGTTGGTTACCTGCAAGAACGCAAACAGTTCGGCGTCGTGATTGGAACGTTCCAGGGGCTTCAGCACCGGGCTGCTCATCTGTTTAGCGAAATTGAAGTTACCCGCTCTGCTATTTTGAAGGCATTGCAGGTTGCCGATGCTGGCGGCGATGTACGCTGGTTCGCCAGTCTAGCCAAGGCGAAAGCGGCGAAAACCGCTGAACTTGCCACTAACGAAGCCATCCAAATGCACGGTGGTATTGGGATGACCGACGAGTTTGATATAGGCTTTTATATTAAGCGTGCCCGCATTCTACAGGCCCTGCTCGGCGACTATAATTACCACGCTGACCGTTTTGCCGCTTGCTCTGGTAATGCCTTATCCATCAATCAATTGTTTGGGGAGAAACAATGCTTGATAGCCTAGAATTGCCAAAAGTTGATCCGTCAACACCGATGGTAGATATGATCGAGATGCTCACTGCGCCTCACATGCCATTTTCCACTACCGAAAAGGAAGTGAACGGCCAGATGTTGCCGGTGTTCACACACCAACCGCAAACGTTGCGCGACGTGTTCATGATGTTCCTTGGTCACGGCGACAAAGAGTATCTTGTCTACGGCGACGAACGGTTCACATTCAGTGAAACGATTGCGAAAGCTACGCAGTTCGCGCAGGCACTAGTTGATGATTACGGCGTGAAAAAAGGCGACCGTATTGCCATCGCCATGCGTAATTACCCTGAATGGCCAATGGTTTACATGGGCATTGTTGCCGCCGGTGGTATCGCTGTTTTGATGAATGCCTGGTGGAAGGCAGAAGAGCTAGGCTGGGCACTGAAGGACTGCGGCGCAAAAGTTGCGGTAACCGATGCGCCGCGCGGACGCTGTATTTTGCCAGTTGCCGATGAGCTGGGTATGCAAATCATCGTAGCCCGCGATAAATTCGACGCGCACCCCCGCATGAGTTCCTTTGAGGCATCTCTTGAAGGCAAAAAGCCGATGGTGTGGCCGGAAGTTGAAATGGCTACCGATGATTTAGCGATGATGTTGTATACGTCTGGGTCTACAGGTTTCCCTAAGGGCGCACCGTCAACGCATCAGGCGGTTATCAGTGTGCTGTTCACCTGGATTGTTTTGGCTCTGTGTTTGAAAATGCAGGGCAGGGTTCCAGACGACGAAGACTATCAACCGGTTATGTTAGTAGCTGTTCCCTTTTTCCATGTAACCGGGTTGCTGCCTGTCATGATGGTATCGGCGACGGTTGGGCGTAAACTGATCGTTATGCATAAATGGGATGCGGATGAAGCCTGTAGGCTGGTTGAAGTCGAAGGTGTCACCACCTTTACCGGTGTGCCAACCATGTCATATGAAATGGCTCAATTGGCAAAAGCTGGCAAATACGACCTGTCGAGCCTTGTCGATATGGGCGGCGGCGGCGCTGCACGCCCACCAGAGCATGTTAAGCTTATTAAAGAAGTAATGCCGCACTCTAATCCCGGCATTGGCTACGGCCTAACCGAGACGAATGCCATGGGTTCGGTACTGTCGGGTGATGAATATGTGGCACGGCCAACCAGTGTTGGTGTTGCAACCCCGCCGGTGATGGAAATTAAGCTAGTTGACCCAGACGGCAACGAGGTACCGCAGGGAGAGCGCGGCGAAGTTTGCATGCGCTCGGTTATGAATGTCACCCACTATTGGAACAACCCGGAAGCGACCGCGCGAGCCTTTACTGATGGCTGGTTCCATTCTGGTGATGTGGCATACAAAGATGAAGAGGGCTATATTTACATCGTAGACCGTTTGAAAGACATCATCATTCGCGGTGGTGAAAATATCAGTTCGCTTGAAGTTGAAGGTGTGCTGCATGGCATTGACGGCGTTGAAGACGTGATGGTCTTCTCTTTGCCGTGTGCCCTGTTAGGGGAAATCGTTGGTTCGGTTGTGGTTCGAAGTGATCCAGACTTGACCATTGATGATATTCTCGAACAAACCCGTCAGCAATTGGCCGGATATAAAATTCCAGCCAAAGTATGGCTGATTGAAGAAGAATTACCGCTCATTGCTTCCGGTAAAATCGACCGGAAAGCGATCAAGGCGCACTACCAGGAATTATATCAGACAGAGTTAGAGAGGAACGCATAATGGATTTGGGGTTGAGCAAACGCGGCACGGAGCTACGCGACAAGGTACGGGCTTTCATCGATACGCATGTGGTGCCGGTTGAAGACGAATATCACAGTTTGGTAGGAACCGGCGGAGACCGTTTCCAGTTTACTGATCGCATGACCGAAATTCTCGAGACCCTCAAGGCGCAAGCCAAGAAGGATGGGCTCTGGAACTTTTGGCTGACAGACAGCGATGCCGGTTTTGGTTTGACTACGGTGGAATATGCGTATCTGGCAGAAGAAATGGGCCGATCACAAATTGCCTCTGAGGCTTTTAACTGTAGCGCACCTGATACAGGCAATATGGAGGTGATCGAACGCTACGGCACCCAGGAACATAAAGACAAATGGCTGAAGCCACTGCTTGAAGGCAAGATGCGCTCTGCGTTTCTGATGACCGAGCCTGATGTGGCTTCGTCTGACGCAACAAACCTTGAAATGAGCTGCGTGCTGGACGGTGACGATTATGTACTGAACGGCGAGAAATACTGGGCCTCTGGCGCCGGTGATCCACGCTGCGGCATTTATGTTGTTATGGTGAAGACCGGCAATGAAGATGACCCACGTCACGGACGGCACAGCATGATATTTGTTGAGCCAAAGACCGCAGGTATCGAGACATTGCGCCCGATGCAGGTTTTTGGTCATGATGATGCACCGCACGGCCATATGCATATTCGCTTTACCAATGTACGTGTACCGAAAGAAAACCTGATTATCGGTGAAGGCCGTGGGTTTGAGGTTTCTCAGGGGCGCCTGGGCCCTGGCCGCATCCACCATTGTATGCGTGCTATTGGTTCTGCAGAGCGCGCGCTTGAGCTTATGTGCAAACGGGCAACAACCCGCGAAGCCTTTGGTCGTCCGCTGGCCAAGCTGGGTGCCAACTATGACATCATCGCCGAAGCGCGTATCGATATCGAAATGTCACGTCTGTTGTGCCTTAAAGCTGCGTACATGATGGACACTATCGGTACCCAGGCCGCACAACCCTACATCTCGCAGATCAAAGTGCAGGCACCGCGTATGGCGCTTGGTGTGATCGACGAATCTATGCAGATGCATGGTGGGCGCGGTATCAGTCAGGACTTCCCACTTGCAGCTATGTACACGGGCATGCGCACGCTCAGGTTCGCTGATGGGCCGGATGCGGTTCATCGCATGGTTATTGCGCGCACGGAGCTTAAAAAATACCGCTCGAACAGCGTTTAGGCAAACGAGGAAGTAATGGCGATCAATATCGACAGCCTTTTTGATGTACGCGGCAAAGTCGCCCTTGTAACTGGGGGCGGCTCTGGTATCGGCACCATGGCAACTGAAGCACTGGTAAGCGCAGGCTGCAAAGTCTACATAGCCTCACGCAGGCTGGAAAGCTGTCAGGCGGTTGCCGACGAGTTTAATGCAGCCGGCCCTGGCTCGGTTGTTGCCTTGCAGGCAGACCTCAGCACCGAAGAGGGCACTAAGGCGTTGGCGGAGGCTTTTTCTGCCCACGAAAGCCAGCTGGATATATTGGTCAATAATTCCGGTACTACTTGGGGTGCGCCGTTTGAGGAGTTTCCGCGCAGTAAGTGGGACGATGTGATGGCCCTGAATGTAACGGCTGTGGCGGACCTGACTAAATACCTGTTGCCTTTGTTGCGCAGTGCGGGAACAGCAGAAGATCCCGCACGGATTGTTAATTTGGGTTCGGTCGTCGGCACGCGGCCAGCGTCAAATCAGGCATACAGTTACGGTGCCAGCAAAGCCGCCATTCATCATCTGACGCGAATGCTGGCCAATGAATTTGGTTCGATGCATGTAACAGTGAATGCGATTGCGCCGGGGCCTTTCCCTAGCCGGATGATGGCTCATGTAATCAGGGATGATGCACGCAAGAAAGCGATGGAGGCACGGGTGCCACTGCATCGGTGCGGCGAAGCTGAGGATATTGCCGGGCTGTTGCTGATGTTATGTTCGCGCGCAGGAAGCTATATTACTGGCGGTATTATCCCGCTGGACGGTGGTTTGTCTGCGATGCCATAGAGTTGTGTGAGATCGCAAAACGAATCACTTCGAATCAATGATTCGTTTTACGAATTATGATTCGCAACAAGGACTTGGTCCATTTTGTTGAATCAAAAGATGATTATGAGAGTTTGGCCTGCGTAAGGCCGATAAATGGAGGAAAAAATGGCTGAGACAGTAAGTAAAGATGATCTGAAAAATTACATCGGCAAAGAAACAGGCTTATCGGACTGGTTTCACATTGATCAGGAACGCATTAATCAGTTCGCTGACGTGACCGAGGACCACCAGTTTATCCATATCGATAAAGAAGCTGCTGCAAAAACGCCGTTCGGCACCACCATTGCACACGGGTTCCTGACCCTGTCTTTGTTGTCGCATTTGGCGGGCAAAGGTATGCTGGCTGTAGAGGGTGCAGTGATGGGCATCAACTACGGCTGGGACAAGGTGCGGTTCCT
>JAALKD010000056.1 GCA_011088215.1 Sphingomonadales bacterium
TGCAGATGTTTGGTTCATGGTTTCAATTACGCATTCCCAGACGAGAGTGCAACCCGTATCGGACGCGCAGGCAGTTTGCGGTATCACTTGCAGCTGATACACTGAACCAATGGTCAATCTATTGTCATATGTAAAACAGGTGCCGGGTATAGTTCTGGATGCATTGTTGCCGCCCCGTTGTCCGGTGTGCCGGGCAAGAATATTGGAGCATGGCCATTTGTGCGGTGCGTGCTGGTCAGCACTAGACCCAATCGCAGATCCGAAATGTAGTCAGTGTTCGTTGCCATTTGCCCATGAAAGTGACGACTTGGTCTGTGGGGCGTGCTTGTCAAAGCCACCAGACTTTGACCGCGCCTTTACACCGGTTTTGTATGCAGACAAGGGCCGCAGCCTTGTTTTGGCGCTCAAGCATGGCGGTTTGTTTGCGGCTGCCCCCGCCATGGCGCGGATGATGGCGGGACCGGTTCGGTCAGCAAGTAATAAGGGGTATGATATGCTTGTGCCGGTTCCTTTACCTCACTTTCGCCTGTTGTCGCGGCGCTTTAACCAATCTCAGCTTTTGGCCGCAGCGCTTGGCCGTGAACTTGGTCTTTCCAGCCAAACTTTAGGGTTGGTTCGGACGAAAGCCACACCAAGCCAGGGTACGCTCAACCGCGATAAACGATTCAAGAATGTCAACTCTGCTTTTTCCGTTACAAAGAAAAAGGCTGACTTTTTTAAAGGGAAACGCCTATTGCTGGTTGATGATGTCCTGACTACCGGCGCGACCGCAAGCGCGTGCGCCAAAACCTTGAAGAAAGCGGGTGCAATATCGGTTGATATCGCGGCATTTGCTCGAGTGGGGCAGCCAATAAGTGGCTGATATATATGAAAATACGCTGTCTTCACGAACAGGTGTAGACGAGCAAGCTTTAAGTTTTTGGGTGGATATCTTAAGTAAAGGTCTGAATTGCGAACTTGTAAAAGCATGTTGGCGGCATCTATCGCCGCGACCATGAAAAGGAAATATTATGGCTGATATAGTAATTTACAGCTCAAGTTTCTGCCCTTTTTGTTATCGGGCAAAATCATTGTTGAAACAGAAAGGCGCATCCTACCGCGAGATATCGGTTGATATGAACCCTGCTGCACGACGGGAAATGAGCCAGAAAGCTGGCGGCGCCACATCGGTTCCGCAAATCTGGATCAATGGTACCCATGTTGGCGGCAGTGATGAGTTACATGCGCTGGATGCACGCGGCGGCCTTACGCCAATGCTGGAAGCCACCTAGGGTTGGTATGCGGGTCGCGCTTGTACAGCTAACATCTGGCGACGAAGTTACGTCGAATGTTGCCGTGGTTTGCGCTTACGTCCGCGAAGCTGCGGCCAGGGGCGCAACTTTTGTATCGACGCCTGAGACTACCCATTTAATGGAAATGAACCGGGGAAAGGTGCTTGAGAAAGCATCTTTTGAGGGTGACGATGAGGGTCTGGAAGCCTTTCGGGCGCTTGCAGCGGAATTGGATATTTGGCTGCATATTGGCTCGCTGATTATAAAGGTTGCTGCGGACAAGTTGGCAAACCGATCGTTTATTTTGTCGCCCGACGGCGATATTGCTGCGCGATACGATAAGGCTCATTTGTTCGATGTGGAACTAGGCGGCGGGGAAAGTTACCGCGAATCGGCGTTGTATCAGCCCGGCGATACCTTGAGTGTTGTTGATATCGACGGCGTGCCGGCAGGGCTTTCTGTCTGTTATGACTTGCGTTTTCCCTACGTGTACCGTGATTTGGCGCAAGCTGGTGCCAAGGTGTTATTGGTGCCGTCGGCCTTTACTCAGCCAACCGGTGCATCGCATTGGCATGTTTTGTTGCGCGCCAGGGCAATTGAAACCGGGTGTTTTGTGCTGGCAGCTGCGCAGACCGGCCTACATGATACAGGGCGCAAAACATATGGCCACAGCCTGGTGGTTGACCCGTGGGGAACTGTTATTGCAGACGCGGGTGAGGCAGTTGGATTTACGATTGTTGATCTTGATCTTGCTATGGTTGATAAAGTGCGGCAAAAGATACCTTCGCTGCAGCATGACCGTGCTGTTTCTGCGAAGCCCTAATGCGGAAGCCGGTAAGTTAGATGATTGTTTTTGATCTGAAATGTGAGCAAAACCACCAGTTTGAAAGCTGGTTCAGGTCATCTGAAGCATACAGCGAGCAGTTGGCGGCAGGGTTGGTTGAATGCCCCTATTGCGGTTCTTTGGATATTGGCAAAGCGGTTATGGCGCCTAATGTCGGCGTGAAAAGCAATCAGAATACGCAGGACAGAATTGTCTCTGCCGGGCCACCTGAGGAATCCTTAGCCACAGCGGCGATGGCAGTGTCCTCTGAAACCCGAGAGCTGGCAAAAAAGGCTACTGAGGCTATTGCCAAATTTCAGGCTCATGTTGAAAAATCGTGCGAGAATGTTGGCGAAAATTTTGCCGAAGAAGCACGTAAAATTCACTATGGCGAAAGCGAAGAACGTGGCATTTACGGCGAGACATCGATCGATGAAGCCCAGGAATTGCTGGAAGAAGGTGTCGACGTGATGCCGTTGCCGGGTGTGCGCCGGACCGATACCTGACGGTGCGGGCATTTGCGCTGCGATAACCAGCTCCAATGTATGCTTTACTGGCTGATGGTTGCTGCCATGGCGTAATTCACTGCAACATCTCGGTCTGACAGGCCCCATTTTTGGCTTAGCGGAGCAAAAACATAGCCCGTTGGTGCGTTTGCCTCCATGCCGCACGCCTTTACGTGGTTTGCCAATTCTTCTGGCTTCAGGAATTTGTTCCAGTCGTGCGCACCCACAGGCAGCCAACGTAGAACATGCTCGGCGCCGATGATGGCAAAGAGATAGGCCTTAGGCGTCCTGTTGATGGTCGACAAAAGCATGATCCCGCCTGGTTTTAACAAGGTACGGCAAGCTTGAAGATATAACGCGACGTCGGCGACATGCTCGACCACTTCCATGTTAACAATGATATCAAACTTTTCGCCCGCTTCTGCCATTGCTTCGGCGGTGGTATGCCTGAAATCAATATCAAGATTACTTTGAGCCGCGTGCAAACTCGCTGTTTTGATGTTTTTGTCAGAGGCATCCACTGCAACAACATCTGCACCCAGGCGCGCCATCGGTTCCGAAATAAGGCCTCCGCCGCAACCAATATCCAACAGGCGCAAACCCGTGAAGGGTTCTTTCAGGTTCGGTTCCAGCTTGAAATGCTGCTCTACCTGTTGGCGAATATACAACAAACGGGTCGGATTAAGCAGATGCAATGGCTTAAAGGGGCCCTTGGGGTCCCACCATGTGTCAGCAATACGGGCAAAAAAAGCGACTTCGTCGGCATCAACTGTTTCGCCTTTGGCTGCTTGGCCTTCGTTTGCTTGGCCGGTTTGATCAGTCATTTTTTCACTCACCACCGTAAATTAGTAATTTTATTGCGCGTTCGGCGCTTGCGCACCAGCACGGCAACCAGTAAACAGGTCCGCGCTGGCCATCTATACGCACTTTGCCCCCCAATGGGTCAAGCCTTGCGTCGATTTGGCCGGGGTAATGCCGGGATGTTATCTGGGTGTTATCAAGGCGCTTTATTCAGGACCTGGATGAAATGGCACGTATTGTTAAAAAATTTGGCGGCACGTCAGTTGGCGACATGGACCGTATCCGCAATGTTGCGAAACGCGTGGCCAAGTCTGTTGAAGACGGCAACGAAGTTGCTGTAGTGGTTTCTGCCATGTCAGGTGTGACCAATCAGCTGATAGGTTATTGCCAGGACGCCGCTACTTTTCATGATGCCCGTGAATATGACGCCGTGGTCGCTGCCGGTGAACAAATTACTGCTGGTTTGCTTGCAATTGCACTGCAGGACCTGGGCGTACCCGCCCGATCGTTCATGGGTTGGCAAATCCCGTTAAGAACTGACGGCATTCACGGTGCGGCCCGCATTGAAGAGATAGCCCCTGATGCACTGGAAGCATGTTTCAAGGAAGGCCGCGTGGCGGTGGTTGCCGGATTTCAGGGCATCGCCGGTGATAACCGTATCACCACACTGGGTCGTGGCGGCAGCGACACGTCGGCGGTGGCACTCGCCGCGTCAGTTTCAGCTGACAGGTGTGACATATATACTGACGTTGACGGGGTTTACACCACCGACCCCCGGATAGTACCGAAAGCACGCAAACTAGATAAAATCACCTTTGAAGAAATGCTGGAAATGGCGTCTCTCGGTGCAAAAGTGCTACAAACGCGGTCTGTCGCATTGGCGATGAAGTACGGCGTACGCACACAGGTATTGTCTTCATTTGAAGATTTGCCCGGAACCCTTGTAGTTGGGGAGGAGGAAATCGTGGAACAGGAAGTTGTTAGCGGCATTGCTTACTCGCGCGGCGAAGCGAAAGTGACCATCGTAGGGCTGGAGGATTCGCCTGGTAAAGTTTCGGGTGTTTTTTCGCCGCTTGCCAAACATAATGTCAACGTAGACATGATCGTGCAAAGTGCTTCGGAAGATGGCACCGCAACTGACGTAACCTTCACGGTTCCTGAGGATGACCTGCAGAAAACGGTTAAGGTCCTGGAGGACAATCGCGGGTCGCTCGGATTCAAAGACTTGGTCTACAACGGAAATGTGGTAAAAGTCTCCGTCGTTGGTCTTGGCATGCGCAGCCACGCAGGCGTGGCGAGTAAGATGTTCGACACATTGGCAGACAAGGGCATCAATATTCAGGTAATATCAACGTCTGAAATTAAAGTAAGTGTTGTGATTGATGCGGAATATTCGGAATTGGCAGTGCGAGCACTTCATACTGCGTACGGTCTGGACCGTCAGGACTGATTACTGATTTCACGTGAAACATTTTGGAGTGACTTATGGCTGATATTGATCAGCAGGAAATGCCTGAGAAATTGGATAGGTTAGGCGTTGAACGCCTGAGCGACCTGTGGCGCCGTGGTGCCGAATTTCTTGGCAGCGAACACGCCATATTGGGCGGTGCAATGACATGGGTGTCGGAGCGCAATTTGGTGTCGTCTATTTCCAATGCTGGTGGTTTCGGCGTAATTGCTTGCGGCGGCATGGATACAACCATGTTAGCTAATGAAATTGCAGCAACAAGAGCAATGACCGATAAGCCGTTCGGCGTTAATCTGATTACGTTGCACCCGGATATTGACAATCTGGTTGGGGTCTGCCGGGAGCAAAATGTTTCGCATGTGGTGCTTGCAGGTGGCTTGCCGAGCGGCAAGGCCATCGCAACCATTAAAGATTTTGGCGCGAAATTAATGTGTTTTGCACCGACTGTAACGTTGGCCAAGAAATTGGTGCGCTCGGGCGTGGATGCCATCATCATTGAAGGCATGGAAGCAGGCGGTCATATTGGTCCGGTTTCCACCAGTGTTTTGGCCCAGGAAATACTGCCGGTTATCCGTAATGCACCTGTGTTTGTTGCTGGTGGCATTGGCCGCGGTGATGTGTTGGCGGCCTATTTGGAAATGGGCGCGTCCGGCGCGCAGCTTGGCACCCGCTTTGTGGTGGCTGAGGAATGTATAGCCCACGAGAAGTTTAAGAAGGCATTTATTGCGGGCAAAGCGCGTGATGCCGTCGCTAGCGTTCAAATTGACCCTCAGTTTCCGGTGATTCCGGTACGAGCGCTTAAAAACGAAGGCACTGAGAAATTTATGGCAGCACAGCAAGATATTGTTGCCAGCTTCCATGCTGGCGATTTGGGCCAGGAAGACGGCCAAATGCAAATTGAACGATTCTGGGGCGGTGCTCTTCGTCGTGCTGTTATAGATGGTGACGTGGAAACCGGATCGGTTATGGCAGGACAAAGTGTCGGGATGGTCAAAAGAGTTGAGCCAACCAAAGACATTATTGACGAACTTGTTGGCCAGGCAGTTGCGTATCTCGCCGAAGACATCACATAACAAACCATAGAAGCCGATATCAAAGATGTTGCCGGCGAAGCGCGGCCACCTAACTGAGCCAGTTAACAAATAGAGGACGACCATTGCCCGACCACGTTAGCCAGCCACGACTTCTGCTGAGACGCTTACACAGCGTTATGGGCGGTGACGGCAGCGCACAAGAGCGCCTGGACCGTGTGGTGCGCGTGATTGCCCAAAATATGGTGGCCGAGGTTTGCTCGGTTTATCTGGCGCGTGCGGGTAGTGTGCTGGAACTATTTTCTACGGAAGGTTTGAAAGAAGAAGCCGTCCACCGTACGCGGTTACAGGTAGGCGAAGGTTTGGTTGGCCTGGTGGCTGAGCGCGGTCTTCCTTTGAATTTGAGCGAAGCCCCTAAGCATCCCAGGTTTGCCTATCGGCCAGAAACCGGCGAGGACATTTATCACAGTTTTCTTGGGGTTCCCATTCTTCGCAACGGCAAAGTAAGCGGCGTTCTCGTTGTTCAGAACGTCACGCCGCGCTTTTACAGCCCGGAAGAAGTTGAAGCCCTTCAAACAATTTCTATGGTGTTGGCAGAACTGGTCAGCTCTGGCGATTTGATCAATATCGATGAGCTAAGCGAGGATTCCGTTGAGCTGGGCCATTCGATTACTCTCAATGGTTTGTCTCTTGCATCGGGCATTGCGTCGGGCGTTGCCGTATTTACCAAGCCGAAAATTCGTATTACCAAAACCATTGCAGATGACGTTGAAGAAGAACGTAAACGGCTTGAGACGTCGTTGGCACAGATGCGGTCGCAACTGGAAGAGATGCTGGAGCACCCCGATTTTGCCCAGGGCGGCGAGCACCGGGAGGTGTTGGAAACATACCGTTTGTTTGCATACGATCGGGGCTGGCAGGATAAAATGCGTGAAGCCATCGATTCCGGTTTAACTGCTGAAGCTGCGGTCGAGCGGGTGCAGCAGGAAAACCGCGCGCGTATGGCCAAGATACGTGACCCTTATTTGCGTGAACGCATCCAGGACTTTGAAGACCTCGCCGGCCGATTGATCAGAATTATTCAAGGCGAAACAGTCGACACGCCGACCAAACTTACCCAAGACAGTGTGCTGGTTGCCCGGTCTGTTGGCCCGGCCGAACTGATGGATTTTGACCGCAAATATCTGAAAGCGGTGGTGTTGGAGGAAGGGTCCTCTACGGCCCACGTAACAATTATTGCCCGCGCCATGGGCATTCCAGTGATGGGACAGATTTCGAACCTGCTGACCCATGTGGACACTGGAGACGAGATTGTTGTCGATACCGCTCATAACCATGTGTATGTCCGGCCTAATGACGAAGTTATCGCGGGCTACCGTGAGGCGGTTAAAGTTCAGGAACAGTTGCTTGCAGAGTATGCTGCTGAGCGAGAACTGCCTGCTGAAACCCTAGACGGTGAGCGGGTTGAACTTATGATGAACGCAGGCTTGTTGGCGGATTTGCCTAGCCTGGAGACCACTGGCGCTGAGGGTATTGGCCTTTTCAGGACTGAATTCCAGTTTATGGTATCGCCCGCCTTGCCCCGGGTGGACGAACAAACAAAAGTCTATTCAGCAGTTTTGGACGCCGCGGGTGACAAACCAGTGGTGTTTCGTACTCTGGATATCGGCGGCGACAAACCAGTTCCTTTCTTACCGCGTGAGCCGGAAGAAAACCCTGCAATGGGCTGGCGAGCGATTCGCGTGGCGCTTGAGCGACCTGCATTGCTGCGCTACCAGTTGCGTGCATTACTATATGCTGCTGCCGGTCGTAATCTATCGGTCATGTTCCCGATGATCGCCGAAGTTGCCGAGTTAAAAAAATGCAAAGCGATTTTGCGAAAAGAAATATTGCGGCTGGAAAAATTTGGCAAAATACCGCCAAAAGAGATCAAAGTGGGCTGTATGTTCGAGGTGCCGTCTTTGAGTTGGCAGCTGGACAGTTTGCTGGAAGAAGTGGACTTCCTGTCGATTGGCACTAACGATTTACTGCAGTTTTTTTTCGCCTGTGATCGATCAAACCCAAAGCTTGCTGATCGTTATGACATGCTCGCGCCGTCGGTTTTGTCTTTCCTGCGAATGATTATTTCGGCGTGCCATACTGCCGATGTTCCGGTAACAGTTTGCGGAGAAATGGGAGGCCGCGCAATAGAGGCTATGGCTCTGGTTGCGTTAGGACTGAAAAAAATATCGGTATCACCGTCGTCGATTGGAACCGTTAAGAGATTGCTTCGATCTGTTGATATGAATCAACTCAGGGCTTTTCTAGTTGAACACATACAGTCGCCTGAACACTCAGTGCGCGATAGTCTGTTTCTGTTTGCCCGCGACCACAATATAAAGGTCTGAATCCTGAATTATTGAATGATTTTCGGCAGTTCAGCTATTTTTCGCTTGTAAAATTAGTTCAAATTGACACTATCCGTTAAGTGTTTCTTGATGAGTGCCTAATAGGGTTGGGTGGTCGTCTGTGTCAGGCAGTGAATTGACAAAAAAAATCACTGTAAGCAGATGGGCAAGAAACAATTTTAAGGACGAGATGATGGCCGAAAGTTCAGTTAATGAACGGGTTGCCAAAATACTCTCGAGGGACGGGACTATGGCTCAAGAAGCCGAAAACATTTTTAATGTCGCTGAACAATTGCGTGATGCTCGCGAAAGGCAAAAACTGTCTGTTGACGCTGTCGCTAAAGAAATTTGTGTGCGCACCTGTTACCTGAATGCAATCGAAGACGGCCGTTTCAACGATTTGCCTGGGAAAACTTTCGCCAATGGGTTTGTAAAGTCCTACGCAAAAATGGTGAAACTTGACCAAGACAAATTGGCAAAGCAGTTCAAGTCTGAATTTGCGGAATACTTTGACCACCAGCGAGCAGCTGTAAGCGAAGCAGTGAATGTAGACTATTCTGGCCATGAGTCGCGTGCTGCGGTGCAGTCGATCAGTCATGAAAATACTCAAATGTTGGCGCCAAAAAAACGACGATGGCCTGCTTGGGTTTCGCCGGTTGTTGGTCTTGTCGGGGCCGGCATGTCCTGGTTTTTGGTTGGCGCGAATTCTTCAATTACCAGCGTCGCCGCAATCGACCCTGTTGTAGAAGAAAGAACGCTGGCTGAGTTTGCGGACCTGGTTTCGGTTCAGCAAACTGGCACAACGCTTGATCAGCAGACAAACGATTCTGTTTTAGTTGAGGCCGAAGGCACAGGTGTGTTGGCACCGGTCGATCCAAAACCATCATCGGCCACCTATACCGCCACATCAATATTCCTGCCAGCTGCTCACGCGGCGAACCATATACCCAGCGGTGAGGTATCCAGTGCTATCACTTTTCAGGCTGTTGAGGATAGTTGGGTGCAGTTGGCTTACCGAGACGGCACTGAACTTTGGTCGGGCATTTTGCGCGCAGGTCAGAGTTACCGGCCTCAGCTAGTCGGCGAGGTATTCCTGACCACCAGCAACGCTGGCGGCATTGTCCTCAAGCAAAGCGATGCTACGTTGGGGCCACTGGGCGAGCGCGGCAGTGTAATAAAGGCGATGGCGCTTGATGCCTCAATTTTTGAAGTTGAATCCTTTTCTGACACCGCTCTTTCAGGCGTACAATACGGTGATAGTGACTGATCTGAACAATCGTTGTGAGTATTGACGATTTCTTGCTGCATTTAGTGTGCGTTTTCTTTGCTTCCACCCGAAAATACTGTCATGTATACTCCAAAATAATGCTATTGCGCTGCTAGGGTTCCCGGCGGTTGCAAGTTTGGAGAAGACATGAGTATTCGTCCCTGGCGCGACGTCATAAGGCGCAAATCGAGACAAATCATGGTGGGCAACGTTCCGGTTGGCGGGGACGCGCCGATTACTGTGCAAACCATGACCAATACACTGACCTCTGATGCTGCCGCCACTATCGCTCAAATTCATGCTGCGGCGGAAGCGGGCGCGGATATTGTGCGGGTTTCCTGTCCGGATGAAGCGTCGACCGCAGCCATGCCAGAAATATGCCGCGAGGCCGGCGTTCCAATCGTTGCGGACATTCATTTCAATTATAAACGGGCGCTGGAAGCGGCGGATGCGGGGGCAGCTTGTCTGCGTATCAACCCGGGTAACATTGGTTCGGCAGAACGTGTGAGCGAAGTTGTACGTGCAGCAAAGGCAAATGGCTGTTCCATGCGCATCGGCGTTAATGCGGGCTCGCTTGAAAAGCATTTGCTCGACAAATACGCTGAACCTTGCCCGGACGCACTGGTTGAAAGTGCGCTTGAGCATGCCAAAATTCTGGAAGACAATGATTTTTTTGACTTCAAAATAAGCGTGAAGGCATCTGATGTTTTTCTCGCTGTTGCGGCCTATCAGGGCCTAGCTGACGCGTGTGATTATCCACTGCATCTGGGTATTACTGAGGCGGGTGCGCTGCGGGGTGGCACCGTGAAATCATCCATAGGTATTGGGTCCCTCTTGTGGGCGGGTATTGGTGACACGGTGCGTGTGTCGCTGTCGGCGGATCCGGTTGAGGAAGTGAAAGCGGGTTTTGAGATACTTAAATCGCTTGGTCTTCGCCATCACGGTGTCCGCATTGTGTCGTGCCCATCATGCGCGCGGCAAGCATTCCAGGTGATCAAGACCGTCGAAGTTCTGGAAGAGCGGTTGGCTCATATTCGTACACCCCTGAGCTTGTCGATTATAGGCTGCGTGGTTAACGGGCCCGGTGAGGCGCGTGAAACGGACATTGGACTAACCGGCGGCGGCAACGGAAACCATATGGTCTATTTGTCAGGTATGACGGATCATAAAATAAATGACGATAGTCTGGTCGATCACATTGTTTCGCTTGTGGAAGAAAAAGCCGCGGCCATGGAAGCATCTGTAGCCGTAAGCGAACCAACTGCTGCCGTCGCTAGCCGTTAGTTTACAGTAAGGGAAAAATTCGTGTCCAAACTGCAACCAGCGCGGGGCACGCGCGATATATACGGCGAAGAGTCCCGCAATATGGCCGCTGTGGTGGATACGTTTAAGCGT
Source organism: Sphingomonadales bacterium (assembly GCA_011088215.1). Lineage (GTDB taxonomy): Bacteria > Pseudomonadota > Alphaproteobacteria > Sphingomonadales > Kordiimonadaceae > Kordiimonas. Next base: position 10,950 of record JAALKD010000056.1, read on the forward strand.
GTCGCTACCAGCTATGGTTTTGAGGAACTGTCCACGCCAATTTTTGAATTTACCGAGGTTTATAAGCGCCCGCTGGGCGAGTCTTCAGACATTGTCTCTAAAGAAATGTACACCTTTGACAGCCATGCGGGTAACGCGAAAGATTCTGAAGAACTAACGTTAAGGCCTGAATTTACTGCAGGCATTTGTCGTTCCTTTATTTCGAACGGTATGCAGCAAAATCTGCCGTGCCGGTTCATGAGTTCCGGACCAGCGTTTCGAAGAGAACGGCCACAGAAGGGTCGTTACCGTCAATTCCATCAGATAAATGCAGAGTTGTTGGGCCAGCCCGGCGCCGAAGCGGACGTTGATTTGATCGCCATGGCGTGGCGAATATTGCAAGAACTGGGCTTGGGCGAGAAAGTGATACTACACTTGAATTCGCTCGGTGATCGAGAAAGCCGGGCCGCCTACCGCGATGACTTGGTCATCTATTTCGAACAGCATAAAGGGTCTCTATCTGAAGACAGTTTGAGGCGACTGGACAGCAATCCGCTACGCATTCTGGACAGTAAGGATGAAGGCGACGCCAAAATTGTTGATGGAGCGCCCTTGATGTCAGCCAGCATGAATGATGCATCGCGCGAGTTTTTCGAGCTGGTTAAGAAAGGTCTGGATGCTATCGGAGTACCCTACGAACTGGATGAACGATTAGTACGCGGTATGGATTATTATTGTCACACAGCGTTCGAGTTTGTGACCACAGAACTGGGTGCTCAGGGCACGGTGCTTGCTGGCGGACGGTACGATGGGTTGATTGAACAACTCGGCGGACCGTCAACACCAGGTGTTGGCTGGGCCGGTGGGATTGAGCGGCTGGCCATGTTGTCCGAAAAGGGTGCCGTACCTACGCGGCCAGTTGTGATTATGCCTATGGGTGAAGCCGCGACGATGAAAGCCTTTTCCGTAGCAGAAGATATTCGTGCAGCCGGTCATCGGGTAACGGCAGACCGTAGTGGCAATCTGAAAAAGCGCCTGACGAGGGCGAGCAAGGCGAACGCCCGCTTTGCTGTTGTGATTGGGGATAATGAACTCGAAGGCGGGTCTGCTGCGCTGAAGGATCTGGATAACGGCGAGCAACAGACTATCGTCTTTGCTGAGCTAGGCGCGGTTATATCTGGATTGTTGGGGGATGCTGCGTGATCACCGAAGAGCGTATTGAGCAGCTTGTGGCGCGCTATGATTATTTGGCGCACGCTTTAGGCACGCCCGACCAACACTCCAACGAGGAATTTGTTAGCTTAAGCAAAGAATATTCCGATCTTGGCCCGGTAGTCGAGGCAGCTAATGCTCTAAAAGCGGGGCGCAGTGAAATTGGCGACTTGGCGGAAATGGTGGCGGCCAGCGAAGACCCGGAGATGAAAGAATTAGCGCAAGAAGAATTTCTTGAGTTGAAAGAGCGCCTGCCCAAAATGGAGCGAGACCTCTCAATCAGACTGTTACCCAAAGACGCCGCTGATGAGCGGTCGGCAATCCTTGAGATTAGAGCGGGTACGGGCGGCGATGAAGCCGCGCTTTTTGCTGGCGATCTGTTTCGCATGTATGAGAAGTTTGCTGAAAGCCAGGGTTGGAAAGTGGAATTGATCTCCGGCTCGTCGGCGGACGTGGGCGGATTTAAGGAGGTCGTGGCAAACGTTACCGGCAAAGGCGTGTTTGCCAAGTTGAAATTTGAATCTGGTGTGCACCGCGTGCAAAGGGTGCCAACAACCGAATCGGGTGGGCGCATCCATACAAGCGCGGCAACGGTTGCGGTTCTGCCCGAGGCGGAAGACGTAGATATTGATATTAGGCAGGAAGATATTCGTATTGATACTATGAGGGCATCAGGCTCAGGCGGGCAACATGTTAATACGACAGACTCAGCGGTTCGCATCACCCACCTTCCCACTGGGATTATAGTGGTCCAAAGTGAAAAATCGCAGCATAAAAACCGTGATAAAGCGATGAAAATCTTGCGTGCGCGGCTCTATGACTTGGAGCGGGAAAAATTACAATCGGAACGGTCGTCTGACCGGAAAGAGCAAGTCGGTTCCGGTGACCGGTCCGAGCGTATTCGCACCTACAATTTTCCGCAGGGAAGGGTGACCGATCACCGCATTGGTTTGACCCTTCACAAGCTGGACCAAATTTTGGCTGGTGAAGGCCTGGTTGAGGTTATCGACAATCTTATTGCGGAAGACCAGGCGATTAAACTATCAGCCATGGAAGCTGGTTTTTGATCAACCAGGAAGACAGCGGCCCGTGCCAAACTGCGATAGCGCTTGCGCGAACAGCAGCGGCAACATTGGCCGCATCGGGAAATCCGCTGGCCCACCGTGACGCGGATTTGCTGCTTGCGCATATTCTGTCTATTGAACCTGCCGCGATCCCGCTGTTTACCGCTGCAGTTTCCAATGACCAGAAGATTAGATTTCAAACAATGGTTGATCGCCGGTTAACTGGCGAACCGGTTGCTTACATCATTGGTGAACAGGGTTTCTGGTCACTGGACTTTTATGTTAACGAACACACGTTGATACCGCGGCCTGATACCGAATTGCTTGTAGAGGTTGGCCTGAAATCAATTGCTAATTTGGCTCGGCCAACAGTGATGGACCTTGGTTGTGGCTCAGGCTGTATATTGCTCAGTATATTGTCAGAGCATGTCGGTGCCAGCGGTGTTGGGGCGGATATTTCTGCAGCGGCGCTCGACGTAGCGCTGCGTAATGCAAGCCGTCATAGCTTGGTTGCACGCACGGATTTCGTTGAGAGCAACTGGTTCAGCAATATAAAGAAGGGCGTCAGGTTCAACCTGATTGTTTCCAACCCACCATACATACCAGCCGGTGACATTGCCCAATTGATGGACGACGTTCGGGATTTCGAACCGACATCCGCTCTGGATGGCGGTGCCGACGGTCTGGATTGCTACCATGCTATATCCCTGCAGGCTTTGGGGTATCTGGCAAAAAACGGTTGTCTGGCATTTGAAGTCGGTGTTGACCAGTCTGCTCCCGTATGTGCGCTCATGGAGGCTTTAGGTTACCGCGAAATCGAGGTTTATAGGGACCTTTCTGGTATAGATAGGGCTATTGTAGGCAAAAAACCGCAAGAAAGCTGAATTCGGGCTTGGAAAGCAAAAATTTTACCGCTAGGGTAGGCTTATCTTTCAGAAACAAGTGGCTCGGTTGAGACGGTTTCGAATAGATTTCCGAAAAATATCGTGTAGCGATCTCGGAACGTTGGCAGCAATATCTGCCCGAATTATGATTTCTTTTCATCGTTGGTAAAGACAAAGCATGAAACAGGCTCCGAACGCGCGTCAACAGCGCGGCAGATCGTCATCCCGCCAGGGCGGGAAATCAAACAGAGGTTCGGGAAACCACCGGAACGAACAACAGATTCGCGGTAACCCCAAACAACTGGTTGAGAAATACAAGAACCAGGCGCGGGAATGCCTTCAAGCTGGTGACAGGATGCAGGCGGAATATTTTTTCCAGTTCGCTGAACATTATTACCGGGTTGTGAATGAGAATCGGAATAATAATTCCAATCAAGGTGACCGCGACAACCAGCAGCAGAATAACCATCGAAAACGAGCACAGGGCGACAACAATTCGGGTCCGGTTGATCAGCAGAGCGACCATCAACAGCGAAGGGGTCGACGCGGACGGCACCGCGATGACCAACAAAAACCTTCTAACGGTGAACAGCATGCAGATGCCAGCCAAGTCAATGGCGCTGCCGACAAAACCGGCGATTCGAAGACTGAAACTGGTGGCGACACTAGTCAAGTGACCAACGCAAAGCCGGTGGTACCAGGTGATCAGGGCGCTAAAAAGGCACAAAATGACGAGCCGCCCAGGCAAAACTCGTCAGTAGAAAAAGAAACAAACTCTGAAAAAATTGATAGTGCTGTGGCCGATTTGAGTGATGTACCGTCAAAACCTGCCCGGCGCAGAGCACCACGGAAAGCGAGTATTAAGGTGGAAGAAACAGCTGCGGTAGCGCCGCTCGATCCGGCGACCAGTGATTTGAGCTGAAGGTACAAAACGTTGGCATGGTTTGAAAAGCACCCACTTGGGTGCTTTTTCTTTTTGGTAACCATTTGTCAGCAAACTATGGCCTGAATGTTGTTGTTGTAATGATGGGCCAGAAAATTCGTGTGCAAAATACTTGCGATACGCGCAATCATCCCCACATTCAGTATGTGAAGCGTGCCCATTTAGGGCGCTTCCTGTAGTGTAACAAGGTTCGTCGCCGCAAGCGGGACAAACCACAATCATGGGGTTGATGACACATGAATATGGAACGATTCACAGACCGCAGTCGCGGTTTTATTCAGTCTGCTCAAGGGCTTGCAATTCGCGAGAACCACCAGAGATTTACGCCCGAGCACCTGTTAAAGGTTCAGCTGGACGACAAAGAAGGTTTGGCGGCCAATCTGTTGCGCGCTTCTGGTGCGCGGCCGGATGAAGCTTTGTTGTCGGTTGAAACCGAGCTCGCTAAAATGCCAAAAATTGAAGGGTCGGGGGCTGGACAGCTGCACCTTGATCCGACAACCGCACAAGTATTTGCCAAGGCTGAGGAGATATCAGATAAGGCCGGCGACAAATTTGTAACCGCCGAACGGCTTTTGCTGGCCTATTTGCTGACGCCAAAGACCAAAGCCGGTGAAATTTTGAAGAAATCCGGTGCGACTCCAGATGGCATAAACAAAGCGATCAATGAAATTCGCAAAGGACGCTCTGCCAACACGGCGTCGTCTGAAGATGCCTACGATGCGCTCAATCGTTTTGCCCAGGACCTCACAGAACGGGCTCGAGAGGGTAAACTCGACCCGGTGATTGGGCGTGACGAGGAAATCAGGCGCACCGTTCAGGTTTTGCCCAGGCGGACCAAAAACAACCCTGTGCTGATCGGCGAGCCGGGGGTAGGAAAAACAGCCATCGCGGAAGGTTTGGCGCTCAGAATCGCCAACGGAGATGTGCCTGACAGTCTCAGGAACCGGCGCATAATGGCGCTTGATATGGGTGCATTGATTGCCGGGGCAAAATACCGCGGTGAGTTTGAAGAGCGTCTGAAAGGTGTGCTGCAAGAAGTCGCCCACGGTGAGGGTGATGTTATTTTGTTCATCGATGAGATGCATACGCTGGTTGGTGCTGGCAAAACTGACGGGGCAATGGATGCATCCAACCTGCTCAAGCCTGCATTGGCGCGCGGTGAACTGCACTGTATCGGCGCAACAACATTGAATGAGTACCGCAAATATGTGGAAAAAGACTCTGCGCTTGAGCGACGGTTTCAGCCGGTTATGGTGCTGGAGCCTACAGTTGAGGACACCATCTCGATTTTGCGAGGCCTGAAGGAAAAATATGAAGTCCACCACGGCGTACGGATTACCGACGGTGCACTGGTTTCGGCCGCAACACTTTCACAACGCTATATCACTGACAGGTTTCTGCCTGATAAAGCCATTGACCTGATGGATGAAGCGGCAAGCCGCCTGCGCATGGAAACCGAGTCGAAACCTGAAAAAATCGATGAATTGGATCGTCGGATTATTCAGTTGAAAATTGAACGGGAAGCCTTGAATAAGGAAAAAGATGAAGGGTCCAAGGCACGGTTGAAGGATATTGAGAAAGAGCTGGCTGATCTGGAGCAAAACTCTGCGGAATTGACAGCACGTTGGCAAAGCGAGCGCGAACGCATTGCCGGAGAAAAAACGTCAATCGAACAGCTGGATCGCGCACGCATGGAACTTGAGCAGGCCGAACGCGCAGGCGATTTTGCCCGCGCCGGCGAACTGCAGCACGGCGTTATCCCTGACCTCGAGCAGCGATTGTCTGCCACGCCGTCTGACGGTGGTGACACGTTGTTGAGGGAAGAGGTGACCGACCAGGATATTGCGTCGGTTGTGGCTCGCTGGACAGGTGTGCCCGTGGACCGGATGCTGGAAGGCGAACGCGACAAGCTTTTGCGCATGGAAGATGCACTGGGTAAGCGGGTGATTGGCCAGCGCGAGGCGCTCGAGGCGGTTTCTAACTCTGTGCGCCGGGCTCGTGCCGGTCTTCAAGATCCCAACCAGCCCTTGGGCAGCTTCTTGTTCCTAGGGCCAACTGGTGTCGGTAAAACCGAGCTGACTAAAGCGCTTGCATCGTTTCTATTCAATGATGATACGGCAATGGTTCGCATCGACATGTCAGAATTTATGGAAAAACATGCGGTTGCCCGGTTGATTGGTGCTCCCCCCGGTTATGTGGGCTATGAAGAAGGCGGTGTTCTTACTGAAGCGGTACGCCGTCGGCCCTATCAGGTGATTTTGTTCGACGAGGTGGAAAAAGCCCATCCGGATGTGTTCAACGTGTTGTTGCAGGTGCTGGATGATGGCCGACTGACCGATGGGCAGGGCCGCACGGTCGATTTCACTAACACACTGATAATTCTGACATCCAACCTGGGATCACATCTGATCGCAGAACTGCCGGACGGCAGTGACGTTGAGACTGTTCGAGGCCCGGTTATGGAGGCGGTGAAGGCTGCCTTTAGGCCCGAGTTTATCAACCGGTTGGACGAAGTTATCCTGTTCCACCGACTGGCACGTACCCATATGGGAGATATTGTTGATATCCAGCTTGAACGCCTACGCGCGCTGCTAGCGGACAGGAAGATCAATATCGATTTGACGCCAGAGGCGCGGGATTGGTTGGCGACTGCAGGCTACGATCCGGTCTATGGTGCGCGGCCGCTTAAACGGACCATACAGAAAGCGGTTCAGGATGTATTGGCCGAGAAAATACTCGCTGGTGATGTTAAACCGGGGGACAATATTGTCTTTGGTGCTGGAGATGATGGTCTGACGATAGAGCAGGCTGCAGTTCACTAGCCACGCACTTTAATTCCGGCCTTCATACAACAGGCAAAAGAAAAGCCGCGGCGAACCGCGGCTTTTTTTGTTTTCTCAGAATTGAGGGCTTAGAAGTTGCCGCCAATCTGGATGAAGAATGTGCGACCGATTGGATCAACCGGAAGGGCCAGCGAGACGATGCACGGCGAGCGGTCAGTCAGGTTGTTTACACCGAACGTAAGGTTGGCATAGTCGTTCACCCGGTATGAGGCCGAAACATCATGCACGAATGCGTCACCAGTGTTTAGCGGATCAGCAAACAGCGGGTTACCAGCAACATCTTCGTTGTTGATGCCAATGTTTAGCTGGCTGCTCTGATAACGAGACTGCCAAGTCAGGCTGAAGTCGCCGTATATCCAACGTGCTTGATAGTTCACGATCCATTCCGGCAGGTTGGTCTGACCATTGTCGTCAAGCGCGAATGCAGGGTCTAGTGGATCAGGGAACTCAATGTTGTTGAACACATGAGTAGCCGTGAGTGTCTGGTCCAGTGTTCCGTATTCGCCGTCCAACACTTCGCTCAGGTCCATGCCATAGTTAACCGCGACGTCGATCCCTTCAGTAGAGAAACCACCGAGGTTAACATTCCCTGACGAGAAGTCAGAGATTGCGTTACCATTGCTCGGGTCACGTGTTACCGAATCACAGAACGGGTTGTTGATTGATGGTAAGTCAACGCACAGCTCAGCAACTTCGCGGCCAGTCAAAGCGTCAATCGCGTCTTCGATCTCGATGTTGTAGTAGTCAGCTGTGATCGTTAGGCCAGGTGCAAACTCAGGAGTTAACACGACACCAAGAGTGTAAGTGTCAGCTTTTTCCGGAGCAAGAGCTGGGTTACCACCAGTTGAGCCAGCAACACGAGCAGACAAGAAGTCAGCCGCATCAAAACCAGGATCTACGAACTGTGCACAGTTTGAGGCACGGTTTGAGGTACCTGCAGTGATGTTTTGTGGGTTACACGGATCCTGTGTTACGCCGATAAAGGCAGGCTGTGCAGGCGAGAACAGTTCGAAAATGTTCGGTGCACGAACAGCGCGGTTGTAAGCACCACGAATACGAATATTCGGGTCAATCTGCCAGTTCATTGCCGCACCGTATGTTTCGATGCTGCCAGCTGTACTGTGATCAGTGTAGCGGAACGATGCATCAATACGGAGAGACTCTGCAAATGCAACATCCTCAAAGATTGGAATGCTAACTTCGCCGAATACTTCTTTTACGTCATATTCGCCGTTCACAATGTCGCGGGCTTCGCCGATTGTATTATACAGCAGGCCAGCACGCTCCAGCTCAGGAGGAATAAAGCCACTTTTCTCGTCGCGGTATTCAAAACCAACAGCGAAGTCAACCGGACCAGCAGGGAGCTCGAAAGCACCAGAGCTGTCACCAGCCAGGGTTGCCAGGAATTGGCGCTGTTCGATTGTGCTTGATTCCAGTGTGTCGATAAAGGCGAACGCTGCTGAGTCAGCTGTGATCGAATCTGTACCGAACAGGTTGATCGGAATACACTGGCCGTCGCCCGGATCAAACGTCAGGAAGCCCGGACGGTTTGACGGGAACGGTGATCCCGGAGGAAGCGCAGACGCATCAAGGTCCGACCGACAGACAATATTGCCTGTTGCAGGGTCTACAACGGCGTCTACACCTGCAAAGAAACGGTCCTCAACACGGCTGTTGATATTGACGGTGTCAATCTCGGTACGGCCATAGTTATAAGACACGTCCCAGCGCCAGCCATTTTCAAACTCACCGCGCAAACCACCAACCAAACGAAGCGTGTTGCGGTCAGTATCGGTACCACCAATTGCTGCGCTGTCTAGAATGTCGCGGCTCATAGTGATTTCTGGCGTGATGCCACTAGCAATCGCCGCATCAATCTGGGCGCGCAAAGCAGCAGGAATGAAAGCGTTGTCCAAAGCGATTGGAATATCGTCGTTAAACGGAATACCGTCGCCGTCAACAGCGCGAGCCTGTACGTATTTGATTTCAGAATACATCTCGATGCCATCGGTCAGTTCGTAGCGGAACATGCCGTTGACATTGATTTTATCCAAGAACGGTACAATTGCCGCGTTCGGATTAGACGCCTGAATACCTTGACCGCCAGAACTTTCAAACGGGCTTGAAATTATACCGAAATCGAAGGCGCCGAGTGTGCCGTTGTCGAATACCTGTACGCCAGGGACGCCAGGAATGGAGCCCTCGCCAGCAACGGTGCCGCCTGTAGCTGGGCCGCCAACGATACCGTCAAACACGGAGCCACCAACAGCACTATCGTACAGAGCGATAATACCAGCAGAACTGGAGAAGTTGATCCGGAAGTCAGGAACAAAAACATTGTCCGCGTTCGGGTCGCGGCCCAGTCCAGCCGACAGTTCTGATGAGTTAGCGATCAGGTTAAAGAAACCTTCGCCGAACGCATCATCGCGGTCAAAACGGTTTATGCGAGACTGGCGGGTGTATTCAACGCTCAGAACTGCGTTACCACGGTTGTCATCAAAATTAACACCGCCGGTGATTGCAGCAAAGATGTTGTCGGCGTCACCTTCGTCAGAAACAGAATACTGTCCGCGATAGCTAAGGCCTTCAAAGTCATCCTTAAGAACGAAGTTAACAACACCAGATACGGCGTCGGCACCATAAATTGATGAACCACCACCAGTTGTTGTTTCAACGCGCTCAATCAGCGCGATTGGAATAGTTGATACGTCTACCGTTGAACTACCTTGAATGGCAGATACGTGACGGCGGCCGTTTACCAGAACCAGTGTACGGTTGAGCCCCAAGTTGCGAAGGTTCAAACGACCTACACCTGCATCATCGCCCAAATCACTTGAAATGGCAGCGTTGACAACTGAACCTGTTGCTGTAAGCGAGCCATTGAGCGATGGAATTTCACGAAGCAGTTTAGAAACGTCTGTTTCCCCTGAATCGCGAATATCCACAGCACCAATAACAGTTACTGGGCTTGGCGCATCGATGTCACGGCGAATAATCCGCGAACCGGTTACGACCACTTCTTCGATGCTTTCTTCGTCTGCAGCGTCCTGTGCATATGCACCGGCGCCAAGAGCGAAGCTAGCAGCGAGTGTTGCCGCACTACCCAACAGGGCAGCACGACGGAATTTTTTAAGTTCCTGAACCACGTTGTAATCCTTTATGTTTATTTCCCTATAAAGGCAGATCCGGACGAACAGTCTAAAACCAACAGAAAACTACCTTTATTGCTATGCAGCTAAGCAGATATTTCGCGTTCATACTTCAAAACTTCGCCAATCTTGCGCGATTTTTGGTCGAAAAGTGGCGCTACTGTGACCTATCAACCACATATGAGCCTGCGTAAGGGTTAGCAATTTCAGCCATTTGGTAGGCATTTTATCAGGGTTTTGCGGGGTAATTCGGGCCTGCAGGCGCGGCCTGCAGGGCGATAGACTGTAATTTTACCGCGCGCATTGCATCATTGGGTCAGGCGGTTGGGGGCAAGCGCCTGTATAGAGCGAATGGCGATGTTTGGCGTATTGGCACCATGGGCGCTGCATTAAATGGATGAATTCAAACACAGCCCACGAAAATCTTGGCTTGGGCAAACTTGGCTTGTGAAAGGCTTTGACCTGAGAGCGAGATGCTCAAAAAAAACGGGGCCCGAAGGCCCCGTCTTATCGAAAGGTTTTTGGCTAAGCTTAGAAGCTAGCGCTGATACCGAAGATAAAGCGACGGCCAACAGTATCATCAACGTTCAGGGCGTTACCGGTTGACGCTTGGCGAGTCCGGTTACCGAGGTTGTCGAAGATGTTGTTTACTACAACTCGTGCAGCGAGTGTGTCGTTAATCTGATAACGAAGTGTCGCATTGTACTGGTTATAGTCTTTGAACCGCTCAATATCACGGAAGTTGTCTGGGTCTTCGTTGCTGTAACGACCACCACTAACATGACGCCACTGCATCAAAGCAGAGAAGCGATCAAGCTGGTAAGTAGCGTTAACCTGCCAACGGTGACGGTTTTGACCAATCTCACGGTCGAGCACGTCCAAGTCGCCAGAACCAACTTTCAGGTCTGAGCTGAGCAACAGGAAGTAGTTACCTGTTATGTTCATTGTACCGTCCAGAGCACTCGCAACATCAGCAAGGTCGAATGTATAGCTCGCATCTACGATGATTGCTTCCATTGTGCGAAGTGCTGCGTTGGTTTGACCAGTAACAGGCCTTGTGAACTGGAACGTACCTGCTTCACGAGTGAATGAGCTACAAGCAGGCTCATTCGGGAAGTTGTTACTGTCGTAACAAGCATTCGCCACCTGTGTTGCAGTCAAGCTTTGGATCACATCAGAAATTTCGATGTTGGTATAATCCGCAGCAATAGTCAGACCAGGAACAAACTCAGGCTCGAACACCATACCAAGAGTGTAAGATGTCGCCAGTTCGTTGGTCAGGTCTGGGTTACCACCAGTTAGACCAGGCTGTGAAGCGTTGGTAATGATCGACGTGAAGTTAGCAAGTGTAATCGTCGAACCATCATCGTTGTTACCAATAGTCGGTGCGAACTCAGCGAACTGAGCCTCACAGTTAGCACGACGTACTGCCGGATTCGGACCACCATCAATGAAGCGATTTTCGCAAGGATCTTGCGCGAAGTTGAATGTTTGTACTTGTGGTGCAAACAGTTCAACAATTGAAGGAGACCGGATCGATTCAGTGTAGGCACCACGCAGAGTGATAGCGTCACCAAGACCGGGAAGGTTCAGGTTCATGCGACCACCAAGTGTCCAGGTGTAATCAGAACCAGCAGCAGAGTTATCCACCAGACGAACAGCGCCGTCGATTTCAAAGCTCTCAATGAAGCTACCGATTGTGTCACCAAGACCTTCACCGTTACGCACGACAGGAATCAGACCCTCGACATATACTTCGTCAGTGTCGAAGCCACCGGCAACGTTACCAACAGGAGCATTCGGGTCGATACCGATCTGGTTCGCCTGATCGTTATCGAAACGACCACGCTCACGACGGTGAGTTACACCCATCGCAATCGCGAATGGGCCAGCAGGTAGGTCTACTATTTCACCAGCGATACTAGCTTCGATCACGCTCTGTTGCAGCTCAAGAGATGCAAAGGTGTTCTGGATAAGGTAATCCCGAACGTCTTGGCCAAACTGATCATAACCGATGATGTTAATCGGCAAACACTCGTCAACGTTAGTTGATGCAGCAGGGTTGCGAACGCCACCGGTCTGACCACCGTCAGGGATGCCTTCAACAGAAGCACGACAAACAGGACGACCAGTTACCGGATCAGCAATCGCATCAAGAGCCAGAGCATAACGCTGTCCGTTAAGCGTTGAGCTGCTGGTTTGAGCGTTTGATTCACCGTAGCTGTATGTGAAGTCCCAGTTCCATGTGCGACCTAGTGCTTCAAAGTCACCTTCAAGACCGGTTACGAAACGGAAGCTATCCTGTGAACGACGGTTCTCAGTGCCCGGGCCTTGCAGAATATCAGTGTTAGAACGCGTAATGTTCAGGAACTGATCGTCAATGACGCCGTCACCGTCGGCGTCAAGGGTAGGGTCGTATGTATCGTTGAGAACCAGAATGTCCCGAATATCGTCAGTGATGTATGGGTTGTCGGCAATATTAAGTTGCAGCAAACCTTGTACACCAGGGCCGAAGAAAGTTGTTGACCAAGACGGCTGGCTCAACTCGTCAACAGACTCTGTACGAGAGTATGCTGCTTCAGAGAACCAACGAATGTTGTCTGTCAGGTCAAAGTGTGACAGCTGGGTGAAGGTGTAACGCTCTAGCGGTGATACAAGCGAGTTAGCCTCGTTTGTTGCAAGAACATATGGGTTGTTGATTGGGTTAGCACCAGTAGTAAAGAAGATACTGTCTGTTGGTGTGCCAATGTTTGCAACCGCGATATCAACAAGACCACCATTCAAACCAAAGGTCAAAGGCGTACCGATGCCGTTACCGTCTGCGTCACGACCGCCGCTGAACAATAGGCCAGCGTTAGTTGTGCCTGCGCGGTGGAACGTTGAACCAGCAGCCAATGGAGTACCAGGCTCAAGAACCTGGAAAACGCCGAGGGCATCTTCAGTGAATACGCGGTCAGTAGTTGCTGTTGAACCCGGAAGTGGGCCGCGGAAACCAGAGCCGTTACCAAAGAATGGGCGTTCTGCAGTCAGTAGGCCATCTTGATTTGCGTATTCCATGGAAACAACAACGTTACCACGACCATCAGCAAAGTTACCGCCAACCAGTGAACGGAAACGGTAGTTTTCAGCGTCGCCTTCACCAGAAATGCCATACTCAGCGTCAACTTCGAAACCTTCGAAATCGTCTTTCAGGATTACGTTAACTGTACCCGCGATAGCGTCAGAACCGTAAATTGGAGCACCACCAGTGTAGATGGTTTCAACGCGGTCGATCAGCGATGTAGGGATAACGTTCAGGTCAACCTGAAGGCCAGCACCAGCTGTACCAACGCCGGTAACAGATACCGAGCTTTGTGACACAGTACGACGACCGTTGATCAGAGTCAGTGTACGCTGTGAGCCGAGGCCGAATGCGTTTACGAAGTTCTGTCCAACGTTCTGGCTGTTTTGGCCACCGTTGTTAGAAGCACCAGGAATACCAAATGACGGCAATTCGTTCAGTGCTTGCGCAACGTTGTTGAAACCACGAAGTTCGAGGAACTCGCTATCAACCACTGTAGCAGGGTTAGTAGTGTCAAAGCCTGTCCGCTTAATCCGCGAACCGGTTACGACAACTTCTTCTACTTCAAAGTTTTCGTCATCGGCATCTGCATCTTGTGCATAGACCGGGCTAATGCCGGCGACGCCCATAGCGCTCAATAAAGTACAAGCTGTGCCTAGCCTCAACTTGCGCTTAAACTCATCAGAGTGAGCCATATTAAATCCTCCCAAGGATGTTTCGGGAAACTACCCAATGTTTGTCAAAGAATGTCTCAGATGAACTGTTGACCGCAAAAAACCCGCGAAACCGCCCAATAAGCCCACCGTAGAAAATGAAAAGTTGACCGATAAGTAAAGTCGAGAAGGGACAAAACCGTCACAAAAGTTTAAGACTCTGAGCGTACTGTTGCGATTCAGCCACAATAACGAAGGTTTAAAAGCCAGAAATTATTGTGAATCCGGGATAAATTGCCGCTTTTCGAAAGTCGGCAATAGCGATATTTTGCGTTGAAATGGGTATTTGGGGAACGGTGATGATGACTACCATCACTACATGGCTGGGCAGAAAACCCGCTTTAGCGACGCGTCAATTTTGTGGTTGTTTATTTGGCCCCGTGCCCAAAAAGTAGCTGTTATCTTACGCGTTTCACTTTGCCCTTTCGGCCATTCATGCCTTGGATAAAGGCGGCAAAACCACCCATCATATTCTTTTTTATCCGTATTGTTTTAGCGCGTTTTGGAACCTTGAGATGAGATCCGCCGACTTCTTTCCAAATCTGGCCATTGGTCATCAGAAAATAGTATTTCCCGGCCGCATCGCGCCATTTGTGCGTAAATGTGAAGGTTTGTTCTTTTGGTGTTCTCGCTCGCTCGGGAGACCGCTTATCTTCCCGTTGCCGAATTTGCTCGTCGCTTAACCCGAAATCCGATCCTCGCGGTGAGCTAGTGCCTGCAGCACGGCGGCGCATTCGGTCGCTGTCAGCGCTTCCACCGTCTTGGTCTTTTCGGGCTTCCTGTTGTTTTAATATGGCGATAACCGCATTGAAACATTCAAGTTTGTCGTTTGCATTCTTGATTTTGTCGCATGCTAAAAGGTCTTTGATTTGACTATCGTCTTGAGCTGATGCCCCAACAGATACCGCTGTACCCATAACCAACAGGCCCACGTATATGGCTGCCTTTGAAATCAATGACTTTTTCATGTCTGTATCCACTATCAAATACTGAGAACTAACAAATTCGGTCGCCATAGTGTGCCCGCCCGATTTTATTTTCAAGTGCAATGATGCCTGACATTGCAATTACTGTTGGGTGCTCCATCTGCCTTGCAGTTCATACAATCATACAGCAAAGCGTTCAGCACCTCTAATGCGCTGCTGTTGCGGCGGTTTGGGCTCCGGCAAGTATTTGACCGCGTTTTCTAATCTGTTCCATGTCGGCAACGATATTTATACGCCTTTGGTTGAATTTGTTCAGGTCGTTGTTTTTTAGTACGCGGCCGGTTGGCAGCTTGAGCGTCATTGGATTGGCCTGCTGTCCGTTAATCAGCACTTCATAGTGTAGGTGCGCTGCAGTAACGCGACCGGTTGCGCCCGCGTAACCAATGATCTGGCCTTGTTTAACTCTCTTGCCGCGTTTTATGCCTTTGCCGTAGCGGCTTAGGTGACCATATGCCGTTTTATAGGTGTCGTTGTGGCGAATTCGGATGTAGTTGCCGTAACTACCGTTGCGTGCGGACATTTCAATAACGCCGTCCCCTGCCGCCATAATCGGTGTGCCAGTGCGCGCCCTGAAATCAACGCCTTTGTGCATACGGGTATAGCCCAGCACCGGGTGTTTTCGTCTGCCGTACGTTGATGTTACAACGGCAATATCCAAAGGCGTCTTCATCAATGCACGCCGGGTACTGGCGCCCTTGTGATCGAAGTAACCGCCGTTTCCAATGCTGTCTTCATACCAGGTGGCATTAACCGGTTGCTTTTTCAGGGCGAGGTTCACATGAAGAATTCGACCATTTTCCGTATCGTTGAAGGTTGGCGCATAGCGGCGCTCGAAATAGACCTCAAACTGATCGCCTTCACGAATTTCGCGCTCGAAATCCACATTGAAGCTCATCATACGTATTAGCTCGATGATAACGCTGTCCGGAAGGCCAGCCCGGCGTGCCGACAGATAAAGGTTATCGGTGATGGTGCCCTCAACCAGATGTGTGAGCTCGATAGTTTCCAGGGGTTCACGGCTTGCTATATATACGGTGTCCTTGCGCTCGACGACCGCTTCCTGGTCGAACATATCACGGATTGAAAGTGTCCTAATTTCCCGAGTTTTGTCGGAAAGCCGGGCCAGTCGAACTTCCTGGCCTTGTTGTAACTTCCGCAGGTTGGTAACTTTACTTAGTTCGTTGACAACTGCATGTGCGTTTCCGTTGGTAATTTTTGCACGTTTCAAAAGCCCGATTAGTGTTTCGCCCCGTTTCAATGTCACAGTTTCTATCTTGGACTTAGCGGCCGGTTGGTTTGGCGGCGCACCAGCGTCAGGCTGCAAAGACATATCAGCTGTTGCAGGGCCGGTGTTTGCGTTAACTGACGGTACGGTTGATAGAGCTTGGTCGATACTTGCCTCATGCTCGGAATTTGGTGTCGAGCCGATGACGTTGATGGCAACGACCAGTGATAGCCCGATGCCTGCAATAACGAGAAAACCCGTCGGCGACTCGCTGGCGGTCAAAGCGTCTTTGATGGCTAATTTCTCACTCCGGCCTTTTAAATAGCTGGCAGCGGTAAAAAAATATCGAGATAGAGTCTGTTTCAACATATGTGACTTACTTTTAACAAACGTCCCACAAAAGTCGTTAAGCGAGCCGATTCATTTTTGCGTCGCTTTCACCACGCTATTTTTCGCCGTTATATATAAACGACGTTCCCGCGCGTAGATTCTCTTTAAACTAGACGATTATTTTTGACAAGTTTTTGCTGGAAAACCGAGGAAAACGGCGGGCCTTGGGATTGAGTGTCAAAAAAAAGAAATAAAAGGCAAAAAACATCTTGCCTTTGGTCAAAGGGATCACTAGAAACCGCCTCACCAACCCGGAGCGCTGCTCTTGCGGTAACGAGTGCCTCGGCACTGCGGTCGCCGGAAGGAATGCCATCAGGTTGGTAAGGACTGAAAAGGTGGTTTTGCCATCTTGACATTTTGGGGTAACCCATAATATACAGTCCGACCTTGTCGCACGCTGACGAAATGTCCGGTCCGACGCAGCCTGAATTGATAAAGTAAGCGAAAGCTGGTTTACCGGTTTGGGTGTTTTTTGTTCTTTGACATAGTTGATATGGAAGGGAGATGTGGACGGTGGTCTGGTAGA
>JAALKD010000057.1 GCA_011088215.1 Sphingomonadales bacterium
AGCCGCACCGTGCTCAAGCAACTGCGTGTCAATGGGGAAGGGTTCTATACCGGCTCTAACGTGGGCTTTGGTATCGCCAATGGCCGCGACGTATCCAACATCATTGCCGACCCGGTGACCCAGTTACCGCTTGAAATATTCAATCGGCCCGACGTGGGCAACTCGCTATTCGGCGAAATTTTCACCGGCGGCGTTGACCTTAACTATGCCATCGATGCGCTGGACCAAGAAGGCTTCATTAAGGTTCTTGCTGAACCGAATCTGACCGCCCTTACCGGCCAGACCGCTAATTTCCTGGCTGGGGGCGAATTCCCGATCCCGATCCCCAGCCGCGATGGTTTAGGCATCGAATACCACGAATTTGGCGTCAAGCTTGAGTTCACACCAACGGTGATGAGCACGGGTCGCATATCCATGCATGTCATGCCAGAAGTCAGCGACCTTTCAACCGCCGGTGCAATCCGCGTGGAAGGCATCAGCGTACCATCGATCAGTACCCGCCGCGCGGAAACCACGGTGGAACTTGGCAGCGGCCAATCGTTCGCGATCGCAGGCTTGATTGAAAATAATGTTGTGCAAGACAGCAATAAATTTCCAGGATTGGGCGACATACCAATCATCGGGGCTTTGTTCCGATCGGAAGAATTTCGCCGCGAGGAAACCGAGCTGTTGATTGTCATTACGCCGTACATTGTACGCCCGGTAAGCGACCGCCAACTTTCCTTGCCCACGGACCACTATATCGCTCCAAGCGATATGGACCGCTACCTACACGGCAAACGTTGGCAGGAAAATTCAGGCAGCACATGAAAAAAAAAGACCAGAAAGCGGGCCCTTCGTTGAAGCAGCGCGCCGGTTTCAAGCTTGATTAGAAAGGATTTCAATCGTGAAGAGAGAACCAAAAAACCTGATTAAGTTGTCTTTTATAGCTGGCATTGGGTTGTCGCTCGCCGCGTGCAATCATACAGCAGCTACCAGCCCGGCTCCATCAGAAAAAATAATGCGCAACGAAGTGAAAATGGTTCGCCTGCCCTTCCGCATAGCAGCAGAAGACGACGAAACAGATACACCGTCCAGCTATACATTAAATGGGATCAGCTTATTCCTGCGCAGTGTCAACGCCGGCCATGCAGATGTGATAATGCTGGACTCCTCCGATGTTGCATCCGAGCGTATCGATGCGATCATTGATCATATTAAAACTGCCGGGCTGCTTTATGCAGGCACCAGTGCGCTGGGGGTAAAACCAGCCGACGGCGAGATCACGCTCTATGTGGAACGTCACATTGTTGTGCCACCAAATTGCGGCACTTGGAGTGTCGAGACCACCGGCAACGACGTTAATAATGCCTCCGCCCATCACGGCTGTTCTACCATTGCCAACCTGGGCCTGATGATTGCTAACCCTCGCGACCTGATCGCAGGCCAGAATAGCGGCAATTCAACCGCAGCAGCCGTCGGCGCACTCTACAGTCCGTCCACCACTCCGTCTGGCCCAACCATGACCCTGTCGCTTGATGGGCTTGCAGATTTGCCTGCCCCATCTGGCGGCGGCGACAAGAAATAGGGAGTAGACCAATGAATGCCATCGCATCTATTCTTGATCAGGATCAAAGTACAGACAACGCTCGCGCGCCGTTCGCCGCTTTCATGTGCGACGAGATGTCGAGCCAGATTATACATCCACTTGTTATCGAACGCGGATGGGCCCCCGAGATGATCTTTGCCGGCGGAATTGCCGCAGGCGTGCGTATGCTGGGCGGCATGCCCTGCCCCGAGTTTATGGTAGTGGACCTGTCAGACAGCAGCGATCCGCGCGCAGACATGCAGGCACTTGCCGATGTGTGTGAAGCAGGAACAGTGGTACTGGCACTAGGTACCATTAACGATGTAACTCTGTACCGCGACCTTCTGAACGCTGGCGTGCACGACTATCTAGTAAAACCGCTGACTGCAACAGTTCTGCAAGACGCCATTGCCACAGCACAGGAAGCCACCCAAGCCCCTGTGCAGGACGGCGAACCAGAAGACCTGTCAACCGGCGAACGGGCGGTGTTTATTGGCCTGCGCGGCGGGATTGGTACCAGCACACTGGTTTCCAATGTGGCCTGGTTGATGGCTGAGAAAAAGCAAAGCACTGTCTTGCTGGATCTGGACCTGTATTTCGGTACATCAGCGATGCAATTCGATATGGAACCGGGCCGAGGTCTTTCCGATGCGCTGGAAAACCCAGACCGTGTAGATGGCCTGTTTCTGGAGCGCGCTGTTTTAAAACCGCAGGAGAATCTGGCGATATTAGGTTCAGAGGCCCCAGTTGGAACTTTGCAGGAACCAGTTGCTGGCGCGTTGCAACACCTGGTGGGTTCCTTATCGGACAATTTTAAGAATGTGGTCGTCGAAATACCCCGACAAATGCTTGGCGGCCATTCGGATATACTGTCCGCGGCCAAAGACATCGTTCTGGTAACAGACTATTCATTAACTGCTGCCCGTGACTGCATCCGACTTATCGCTCACATCAAGCAAGTGGCGCCAGCTGCAAGCATTCATGTGGTTGCCAGCAAAACCAGCAGCATCCCTCAGGAAGTTGAGCAAAAGGATTTCGAGAACTCTATCGAGCAGGCGATCGGCGCAACTATCCCCTTTGACACCAAAACCATCATGGCCGCCGCGCAACAAAGCAAATTGGTGACTGACAACGCCGCCGCCAGCAAACTAAGCGCTGCATACAAAGATGTACTTGCAGCCATATCCGCCGAAGACGAAGACGCCGACCAAGCGTCCGGTTGGTTAGGCAAGTTGTTTAGGAAATAGGTTCCAGTAAGGCTTCAGGACATGAAACCACAAGCATTTGGCAAAAGAAAAACCGGATTGAAGCGACCGCCGACAAACGGTCAGGCAAACGGTTTTGGCCGCAATATCCCGCTAGAGGGCGGTGGCAGCCTTAACAGTGCCGCTGGCGCACCAATTGTTGAGCTCGCTCCGCGTGCTGCAAATGATCATCCCGATGAGGTCGCACCTGCACCGGCATCGTCTGGCACTGTTGTCGATCGTGCCGCCAGCCTGGGCGAACAGGCGCTGGATAAATGCTTCACCCCTGACGAACTGCGCATGTCAACCAAAGGCGACGTGACCAAAAAGCTTTTGGCCGTTGTTTCAGATCTGTCTGAAGCTGATGGACTGGAGCTTTCCGACCGCGAGAAAAAGGATGTAGCCACCTATTTGCTCAATGAGGTTGAGACTTGTATTGGCCCTATTGGCGACTCAGACGTCAACAATGTAGCAAAAAGTTCCGCGCAGGAAAGCAAACAAGACAAACACAAGGCCTTGCAGGACGCTAAAACCCACATACAGACATTGCTGATGGAGCATATTGACCCTGTCGCTGCCGCTGAACTGCCTCGCCCCGAACTCGCAGAGCAAGTGGGCGAGGTAGTCGGCGAACTGCTGGTAAAGGAAAAGATCAACCTGAATTTGCGCGAGCAAAAAGAGCTGGTCACCCTGTTGCTGGACGACATGCTGGGGCTGGGGCCGCTGGAGCCACTGTTGGCCGACGAAGACATTTCGGACATTATGATCAATGGTCCGCGGATGGTTTACGTGGAGAAAAAGGGCAAATTGACCCTGACGGACGTTACTTTCCGCGACAATCAGCATTTGATGAATATTGCCCAGCGCATCGTGACCGCGGTGGGACGGCGGGTAGACGAAAGCTCGCCCATATGTGACGCCCGCCTTGCTGACGGCAGCCGAGTGAATGTGATTGCACCACCGCTAGCCATCGATGGGGCGTCGATTTCGATCCGAAAGTTTACCAAAGACAAAATTACCCTCGATAAAATGCTGGATTTCGGCAGTATTTCGCCGCCGCTAGCCAAAGTGTTGAAAATAGCAGGTGCCTGCCGTCTCAACATCCTGATTTCCGGAGGAACCGGTTCTGGTAAAACCACCATGCTCAATGCGCTTTCACGGATGATTGAGCAGGGCGAACGCGTTGTCACAATCGAAGATGCCGCCGAACTGCAATTGCAACAACCGCATGTGGTGCGGCTGGAGACACGGCCGGCAAACCTGGAGGGTAGCGGTGAAATTGACATGCGCGACCTGGTAAAAAACGCCCTGCGGATGCGGCCAGACCGTATTATCCTCGGCGAGATCAGGGGCGGCGAGGCCATCGACATGCTGCAGGCAATGAACACGGGCCACGATGGTTCCATGGGCACCATTCACGCCAACCGCCCCCGCGAGGCGCTAACCCGACTGGAAAATATGGTCAATATGGCGGGCCTAAATCTGCCACCCAAGGCGATCCGCGAGCAGATTGCCGCCTCGCTTGACCTGATTGTACAAGTCCAGCGCATGCGTGACGGCGGGCGCCGCACCACGCATGTCACCGAAGTTGTCGGCATGGAGGGTGAAGTCATCACGACGCAGGACCTGTTCAAGTATGAATTCACCGGAGAAGACGAAGGCGGCCGCCTGCTGGGGTCATTCAATTCAACTGGAGTGCGGCCCCACTTCCTGACCAACGCCGAGTATTTTGGCCTCGACCGCGCCTTGATGGACGCAATGAATTCCTGAGGCCAGAAAACGATTTAAACACCCAATTTAGATAATAGACCACGAAGCCAGAACGGACACGCCATGCAAGACACAAACATAACTGTCATACTTTTTGCCGCCGGTTTGATGATCACCATTTTGGTCATCGCGCTATTGGTGCTTGGACGTGTTTTGGGCAAAGGACAAAAACAAATTCGGGCCAAGTTGGATAGTTTCAAAACCCGTTTCAGCGAAAGCCGTGCCGTAACAAGCCAGGCTGCGTCGATCCGGGTCAACCAGCAACAAACCGGCTTGGCGGCAAGTCTCTCCATGCTCATGCCCAGGCGCGAACAATTACAAATTCGGCTGTCGAAAGCCGGTATTGATGTTGCGCTTCCACGATACGCTGCCCTGTGTGCAGCATTGAGCATAACCGCATTAGTACTGCTGCTCTTAGCCGGATTCCCGTTTCTTCTGTCATTGGCACTGGGTGTGATTGCCGGTGTGGGGCTGCCGCATTTTTACATAGGAAAACGCATTGCATCTCGCATTGAACGCTTCACCAAACAATTCCCCGAGGGCATTGACTTGATGGTGCGCGGCCTGAAATCCGGCCTGCCGGTTAACGAATGTATCGCCAATGTAGGCCAGGAACTGAGCGCGCCAACGGGCGCGGAGTTCCGTAAAATTACCGATGGCATGCGACTGGGCAAACAGCTAGAAGATGTTTTGTGGGAAACTGCGGACCGGCTGGACACCCCCGACTTTAAATTCTTTGTCATTTCACTGGTCGTTCAGCGTGAAACCGGCGGCAACCTGGGGGAAACTTTGGGTAACCTGTCAGGCATTTTGCGGCAGCGCCAAGCCATGAAATTGAAAATTCGCGCCATGTCATCAGAGGCCAAAGCCAGTGCATGGATTGTAGGTGTTCTGCCTTTCATCATGCTGGGACTGATTATGATGCTGAATTATGATTACGGCATCATTCTGTTTACCCACCCCAAAGCAATTGTTGCCGGAATTGGCGGTTTGATCTGGATGGGTCTAGGCATGCTGGTGATGAGCAAAATGATAAGGTTCGAGGTGTAACAATGGGCGGTGAAAGCAACTTTCTGGGTATTCCTATGGTCGACCTGTTGTCGATGTTTGCAGGCGTTGTCGCCTTTATGGTGTTGCTGGCTGTATACCAAACCGCGCTAGCCAAAAACCCCATGACAGGCCGGGTAAAAACCCTGCAGGACCGGCGCGACGCACTGAAAGCGGGGCTGGTCCGGTCCACCAAACGCAAGTCACAAATTAACAAAGTAGACGGTGTTGGCCATTTGCGCGCGCTGGCCGAGAAACTAAAGCTACTGCAAACCGAGCAAACCAAGAAAATTACCCTTAGCCTCCAGCAGGCTGGATTTCGCTCCAAAGACGCCTTGGTGATATATCAGGTCGCCCGCCTGGCGATGCCGCTGGTGATGGGGCTGATTGGCATTCTGCTATTTTATGGCATGGGTGTACTGGCCAAATATGAGACCTTTCATCCAATTATGGCGGCGGCGATGGTGTTTCTGGGCCTTAAAATGCCGGATATTTTTGTCAATAATACCAAACAAAAGCGCACCGCCGCGATCCGCAAGGGCCTACCCGACGCGCTGGATCTGTTGGTGGTTTGCGCCGAGGCTGGCCTGACACTGGACAGTGCGCTTACCCGTGTTGCCAAAGAGCTGGGCCGGGCGACTCCGGAACTGGCTGACGAATTTTCGCTGGCATCCATTGAGCTGGGTTTCCTGCCCGAACGGCGGCAGGCGCTTTTAAACTTGTCTGACCGGGTTGATCTGCCCGCTCTACGCGGCGTGGTGACCACATTGGTGCAAAGCGAGCGTTACGGTACACCTCTTGCCACCAGCCTGCGGGTATTGTCCGCAGAGTTCAGAAACGAACGTCTTATGCAAGCCGAGGAAAAAGCCGCGCGCCTGCCCGCCACGCTGACCATTCCGCTTATCCTGTTCATCCTGCCCACATTGTTTGTTGTGCTCTTGGGTCCTGCCGCCTGCAAGGTGGTTGATGATTTCATCGTCAAAAACTAGACTGGGCCTGAACTTGGGTTGCGCCGCAACCTTCATCGCTCGGCCTTCTGTCACCGCTATGCAGGCGAATCAAACGCTGCAACCACTAGCGGGCGTCCCATTATAATACAAGTCGCCGACAATCAACGCTTACTGGTGCCGCACCGGCGCACCCTAAAGCGGGATATTTTAATCGCATGTGTAGAAAAAACCGGCAAATCAGATGAATTCTTCGATTCTTGCAAGAGAATCATTGACCAATCCGTCATAATTTGGTCTTTTAGGAGGTGCGAGAGGGCGCGACTCAGTTGTGCCCACTCCTGTTGTGATCGCGTTTCACGTGATCACACTATCCTCGCTGTCGTGACTCGGGCCGGGTTTTTACCCGGCCATTTTTTTGGGCCACACTCAATACTCGTAAATTTCGGTCAATGTTGGCACTCATCAAACCGCTGCTTTTGCATTGCCGTTGCTTGCGCAACAACACCGCCACGGACCTGATACTCAGAACATGTCTTGGCCCTTGAAAGCTCGTGATCCGTATCAATGACAGGAAATATGGCAACAATCGGGCACACGGTCATATTTGGAACATTTAGCGCTTTTTTTGCGACGGACGGTTTGTTGAACCAGTTCGGCTGATTATGCCAGTTGCACCTGTCAGCCGATTTTAATTGTGATTGGTAATTCTCGATCTATAATCGACCATACACGCTCAAAATATATTTATTATCGGATTAGTCGATGAGTTTTCCGCCAACCTTGAAACAATTGCGCTATCTGGTTGCCTTGCATAAAACCCACCACTTTGGCAAAGCGGCAGAGGCAAGCCACGTGACACAATCCACGCTATCGGCAGGCATTCAGGAACTGGAAAATCTGCTTGGCGCCCAGTTGGTGGAACGCACAAAACGCTCGGTCATGTTCACCAGTCTTGGTAATGACGTGGTGCAAAGGGCGCAGGGCGTTCTCAATGAAATTCATGACCTGACCGACATGGCCGAAGCAGCCAAAGACCCGCTACGCGGCACTATCCGTGTGGGAGTCATCCCAACAATTGCGCCGTACCTGCTGCCCAAAATCATCCCTGCGATCAGCCAAGACCTGCCCCATCTGGATCTTCATTTGCGCGAAGACAAGTCAGCGGAACTGTGCGATTTGCTCAGGGCCGGTGACTTGGATGTTGTTTTACTCGCCTTGCCATTTGAATGTGGAAATGTCCATGATATGCCGCTGTTTTCTGACCAATTTATTGCGGTGTATCCAAAGGGCGAAGCACCGGGGACACAAATCAGCACTGATGATCTGGACGAAAACAAGTTGCTACTATTGGACGAAGGACACTGTTTGCGCGACCACGCTTTGAGCGCCTGTCAATTGCTCGGCCAAGGAAGTCAGCGGGCGCTGGCCAACACCAGTCTTGCCACCATCTTACCTATGGTCGCAGCAGGCCGGGGCATGACTCTGTTGCCGGGCATGGCGCTGGACGCAGGCATTACAGAAAATATGGCCGTGGATATCGCTACATTTAAAGATTCTACGCCGACCCGGATGATCGGACTGGTATGGCGACCGACAAATCCACGTGCCGCAACATTCGAGGCACTGGGTGCCGCAATTAAAAGCTCTGCCACTTCGTCCTAGCGGCAATATGAGATGAAATGCTAGTATTTCAGACGAGGTCGAGTCTCACCTCCAGCGGCGCTTAATCTTTCTCCATTGCCGTGCCATACTTGGGCCAACTAGGGACACGCCTACGATGCAAATTGTTCGACTGGATTATATTCAAAACGGCGAGAAGGACCCCGCCATCAAGGAATATTATGTCGGGCCGTCTTTTATCGGCACCATGCCCAGTATAGAGCAACTCAAGGTCTTCAAGAGCACACTGCGCTGTGTTGAGGCAACCGAGGTATTTGACTGGCGGCTAACGATGGTGGTGGATGGGAGACCTCCGAAGAAATCGGACCTGTTATTCAGGGAAATGGCCAAATTCGCCAAAAACCTGGGGCTTGTGGTGTGCAAGCCTGATCGAACAGCGCAGCTACGCCTTGCAGGGTCCGGCGTCGAGGAACTTGTAGGCAAATCGTTAAAAGGTGTCGACCTGATGGAAGCCACGCCTTTTTCGGCGGGCCTGTGTGAATTATCATGGAAAAGCCAAATCGAAGAACGTCGCTTGCGTTATTACCGGCGTGACCTTAGAAATTTCGGCAAAGAATACCGCGATATTGGTATTCTGGAACTGCCGGTGACAGACGGCGATGGCGGTCGATACAAATATGTTCTTTCACACATCAAAACAGTCGACCTCAATTAACTCCAAACAACAGAAAAACGCCTTTATGCCAGCACGACTGATATGGATGATAGCCGGACTGACTGCGCTAGCACTGGGTTTTGTCGGCGTAGTTCTACCCTTATTACCAACAACACCTTTCTTGTTAGTGGCAGCATTTGCCTTCGCCCGCTCCTCGCCTAGGCTTGAGGACTGGCTAGTGAACCACAAACATTTTGGCGCGCTGATCCGCAATTGGCAACGCGACGGCAGCATCGGCAAACGCACCAAAATAAGCGCCGCTGTTGTCATGGCGCTTACTTTCCTGCTGTCTTTTCTTTTGGAGGCCTCAAATACGGTCTTGATTATTCAGGCGGTAGTGCTTTCCTGCGCTGCCACTTTTGTGCTCACCCGCCCTGACAGACCTAAAGACTGAATTACCAATCCACAACCTGCACACTGGGCATTTTCCAATCACCTTCCAGCACCCGGTCCTTGGGCCAATACAGGCGCATGGTCAGGGCAAAGTGCTCTCCTTGAGGGCTTGGCAACCAATTGGCATAATCAGTCGCATCAGCGGGTGGTTCAGCCTGCACGAACAGGTCCAGCGAACCATCTGCATTATAGCGCAATGCATCACGTCCGCCGACCGCATAGCGTTTGATATCACTATTAAACAAATAGGCATCCGCGTCATAGAGCGTGAGCGACCAAAAACCCTTCACAGGTGGCATTTCGCCTGCTTTGAAATGCAGCTTATATTTGGTGTCCCCGTTCAGCGGCAGGCCGTCAAAATCACGGTTGGCACCCGGATAAACGGCATCAATCGGTTCGTTGGCCCCGAGACCGATGTGTGCCACATAGGCCCGCAGACCGTAATTGACGCCGTAGCGACCTAGCGGCACACCTGCACCGGGCATATTGGCCCAACCAGTCTCATCATACTTCCGGGCCTTGCCTATCATCTCCATCACAGCGGGAATACGGTCAAACGCCGCCTCCAGCGCCCACCGATTAAGTGCCGACAATCCGCTATAGGACCAATCCGCGGCGGCGTCCCGAGCGTTGGGGTCAATAAACCCTAACGGTTTCATAACGCTATCCCAGAAAGGAGTATCCTCAACCGGCGCGGGATTGCCTTGAAGAAAGGCATAAAAAGTCTCGTAAAATGTTTCAGCGTCCATCGCTGCCACGATTTTGGCGGGCTGGCGGTCTGCGCCCGCAATAGACTCAATAGTTTCCTGCTTGTCACGATCACCCTTAATCCAGCTCGAAAGCGGCGTAACACTCATGGCAGACTGGAACGCATATGTTGCGCGCATGTCATCACTAGGTGAACCGTCCGCATTAGCTGCACCAGTGTCCGAACGACCAATCGCCCAAGCGGTATTAGTAGGCGATTTAACAACCGTTAAACCGTCCGGCACTTCACCCGTCCAGGCAGGGCCCGTCACCAGATAGCGCTGCGCGTCGTTTCCGGTGGTTCGGCTACCAATAGATGTGGTCACATTGGTCCATGCATCATGAATGGGCATAAGATAATAGCGCCCGTTACTATCCGGCAATTCCAGAACTACAGGTTCATCAGCAAGATCAAACCAAACCGTGGAATAAAGAGTGTCCACATTGGGGCGCACAACACGGCGAAATTTATGGTCGGGAAAAGTCCGGCTATGGTTTATAGCATTATAGCGTGCGCTATTTACCGTCGCGTCTCGGGTGGCCGACATCATCACTACTGGGTAGGCATACAAGTACGCCTGCACGCCCTTTTTTATATCACCTTTGGCATAAAAAAAGCCACCGCCAAGAACCGCAGCCACAACCGCTACGCCAATCAAAGCTTTCCCTATCTTCATTGAATTTTCCCCTTTTTGGTGGCCTAAATTTTCGCTTTCAGCCGTCCCAAATCATTTTATATTGCGCATGTTGACCGACCCGTGACGCCCCTGTTCCCATCAGTTCGCTGATGCGTCTGAACCCAAGCTTTTCCAACACGCGCCCGGAGCCGGGGTTGTCGGCAAAATAAACCGCATAAATTGGATCTTTGTGGCCACTTTCCACCAACATATCCAGTACCAACTGTGCAGCCTTGGTGGCCAGCCCCTGGCCGCGGTAATCTCTGTGAATCGCATAGGCTATCTCTAGTTCGCCGTCTTCAGTAAACCAACCTGCATTACCGACCATTACACCGTCCAGATACAGGCCGCGATCCACCAAAGTACCTGCCTCTTCGCCAGCGCGCTTTTGTGCCAGGCGTTCCCGCGCCCATTCCAGACTAATGGGGTGCGGTATTGTGCCTGTGTGTACTGCCAAACTTTCATCGTTCAGCAGGTCAAAAAACACCTGCAAATCTTCGTCTGGAACTGGTCTGAGTTCTAATGTCACAATTTATCCTGTCTGTGTTTCACGCTACGCTCTGGTAAAATCACTTACCGTATGAAACTATTACAAAGAAACATAAGTCCAGCTATTAGTGCGCTGAAGGCTCGAACGGGTGTAATCAATGACGGAACAAAAGACACAAAAGTCAGGCGGATTGTCCTTAAACCAACGCATGCAACCATGGTTGCATGCGTTGGCGTACTGCTGGCGGTTTTCCTTTTGGGTTCAATGAATGTGTGGGGCAGTTACCTGGGCATGTTGCCAGGTGTCATGAAACCCACCGCCTGGTTGGCTTTCGCGCTGTTCATCACAGCATTTACGGCCTCAAGCCTACAAATCTTGTACCCCGGCAACTATGGCCGCTGGGCGATGAAAAATCGTCGGTATATTGGACTGTCATTCGCGCTTGTGCATTTCGTTCATGCCGGGTTGGTACTATCCAATCTATTGTTAACAGAAGCAACACGCACCGCCCCTGTGTTGACAGGCGGCGGCCTTGCCTATGTATTTTTGGGATTGATGGCGATCACCTCCAACAACGCATCGGTGCGCAAACTGGGAGCAAAAAACTGGAAACGGCTGCATAAGATTGGCAGCTACTATATCTGGCTAATTTTTATGGCCACGACCGTACCAGAAATTCCACTATCCTGGCCCATGGGTGCAATTATTCCGCTGATCGGTTTTGTCGCACTGGGGCTGCGCATTGCGGCCCACCGCAAACTGAAGAAATAACCCAACAACACAGCGTCAATCTTTACGGGGTTTTCCCGCAAGAAAGGCCGCCATTGCTTTCACCAGCTTTGGGTAGTCTTCCTGTTGCAATGCCGCCCCAGCGATCGTGATGCCCGATGATGGCTCGTGGAACACCAACGTACCCCAAAACCCTCCGTGCTCATACACATGAACATCGCCGTAGTCTTTTTCAAAAACACCAAGCCGGTAAGGGCTGGCAGCGGGCAAGTCGTCTGGCGACAGCATTGTCGCAAACGTTTCCGACCTCTCGAAAATCTTGCCCGCAAACATCAGTTCATAAAAGCGGGCTACGTCCTGCATCGTCGCCACCAAGCCACCACCACCGTACATATCAACCGATGGGTCCCAGGCGTGGGTGTCCTGACCCGCTAAAAACTGATGCGCTCGTTTGGCTTGCGGCACAACTCGATTGTCGCCGCGTTCCCAAGCGGTGGCCGTTAAGTCATGCTTGTCTAGCCGCAGTTGTTCGCGAACTGCCAGCGGCAGGGGCTTGCCAGTTGTTCGCTCAATCATATGACCCAGCAACAGGTATCCAGTGTCTGAATAGAAAAACCTCTCGCCCGGCGCACCGACCGGATCACCCCATTTCATCCCCGCTGTGACTTGCTCAATTCGGGTCCAAACATGCTGTGGATCAGCTAATATGGCGTTGATGTAATGTTGGCTTTGACCATGGTCATACAATCCCGCAGTATGGCTCAGAACATGCTTCAACGTAATGGCGTTTGTGTTGTAGCCGTCGCCGCGCAATAGGGTGTCAAATTCCGTGCTGATCAAGCCAGCCAGCGCCCTATCCAGGTCAAGCCTGTTCTGTTCTATCAGCCGCAGTACTGTAGCTGCGGTGTAGGTTTTGGTAATGCTGGCAATCCGGAACATATGCTCGTCGCTTAACGGCATGTCATGCGCGGCGTTACCCCTGACCGCGCGATAACGCTCGTCACCATCAATCACATAAAAAGAATAGCCGGTGTGCTCGTTACCGTCTTCCATTGCCCCTTCGATAGCGACAGACAATAGTTCAGGTGTCGCCTGCGCGCCGGAGAGCATTCCGAAAGACACCAATGCCAACGGCGCCAAAAGGTTTCGAAATAGATATTTCATCTCTGTCCCTTACTGAAAAGCCGGGGCATGCCCCGGCTTTTATATCTGTTGCTATTGCCCGCCCTAACGATGAAACGCGGGCGACCTGTCCAGGTCCTTGTAGCGGTCACGCAGCTTGGTTTGGCGTGACACCAGCGGCATATCAGTGCCGGCGATTAACACCGCATCAGGGCTGGACATCAGCTCCAACGGGTCACCGTCCCAAACCACAATGTCCGCGTCCATGCCAGCGGCAAGCTTGCCGTAGCTGTCACCAACACCAAACATTTCAGCAGGGTTCACGGTCAAAGCGTCCATCGCCGCTGCCCAGGGCATACCCATGGAAACAGCGATGCCAGCGTTTTGCACCACCAGCCGCGAATTATGTGTGCCCGGCGGAATGAAAGCCACTTTCACGCCCGCAGCGTGCAACCGGCCCGCCGCCGCACTGGTTTGACCCAGCACGTCAAAGTTGCCGGGCAGGTTCGCGGTTGGGTCAAGCACCACAGAAATACCAGAGGCCGCTAGCATGTCTGCCACCATCCATGCCTCTGCCGCGCCGCCAAGTATAACCCTGATGCCAAAACGCTTCTGAAACGCGATCAGTTGCAAAATATCAGCCTTACGGTTGACGATAGCGTATATCGGCATGTCACCAGAAAGCACTGCATTCAATGTGGCATCAGCCGCAGATGCACGTTTTGCATCTTTCTTGTCATCGTCGTCTTTTTTGGCTGCGGCATCCATTTTGTCTTTCGCTGCCTGGAACTTCTCATGGAGCTTACTCCAAAGAACCGCACGACTGCCCCCAACCTTACCGGCGGACCCTTCATCCAGCTCAATGGCAAGAAAGGCTTTTTCCTGTGCGACCATATCATCGTCGGTCAGCTTCAACACCGCGCCTAAACCAAGCCACATGTCACTGGACGTGGTCATGCGAGTCATGGCGCGGGTTACGCCCTCAATACGCGTGTTCGGGATGAAGATATTGGCCGGATTGAACGCTGGAACAACACTGAGGCCGATCGCCCCTTTTTCCTTCGGTGCGCTAGCATCATTGATGCCGCCAGACAGGGAAACTTCGGTCAGGCCTAGCGAAGTGTCTGCTGCCATAAAACCTGCCGTTACCCATTTGCCGCTGGCGTCAATTACCCTGTAGCCATTAGGTACAGAGCCGCCAGGTGTAACCGAAGTTATCTTGCCGTCCGAAACCAAGATGGTGGCGTTTTCTACTTCGCCGCTCCCCCCGTTTGTGAAGGCTTTACCGCCAGTGATGGCGATATCTTCGGCAGATACGGTTGCAGTAAAGGACGCTGCGGCAATCGCCGCGATTGAAATCAGCTTTCTCATTTCACGTCTCCTTCACCGGGTTGACCGAGCTCGAAGTCCATCACCGGATTATTGTCGGGGTTGAGCCTGTCGAAAACCACAGCGCCGTCTACGAACGTCAGATCTGCTTTACTGTAAACACTGAACGGATCACCGGACCAGAGTACAATGTCTGCATCTTTACCTGCAGCCAAAGTGCCGGTTTTGGTATCGATGCCCAGCGATTTTGCAGGGTTAAGCGACAGCCACGTCCAAGCATCGGCTTTTGAGATATCAACGCCCGCCTTGCGGCCATCGGCTAGTGCCTTGGCTGCTTCCTGGTTAAGGCGCTGGACACCACTGGAACTATCGGAATGGACAATCGCGCAAGCGCCCGCCTTGTGAACAAACGGAATATTTTCACGGATACCATCGTAAGCTTCCATCTTGAAGCCATACCAATCGGCCCACATGGCAGAACACACGTTGTTTTCGGCCAGCTTGTCAGCGATTTTATAACTTTCAACCGCATGCTGGAAAGAAGCGATTTGATAATCAAATTCCTTCATCACATCCAGCATGGTGCCCATATCATCGCCGCGGTAGCAGTGCATATGCACACGGATTTCACCGCGTAGCACGCCAGCCAATGTATCAAGGTTTAAGTCGCGCGCAGGCGGCAACACATCCTTGCCAGCCTTATAGTCACGCTCATACTTGTCCCACTGGCGCTGATAATCCTGCGCGTCGGCCCAGGCTTGTCGGTAACCCGACACATTACCCATACGCGTATGCGGGCGGAAATTACCCCCGCGCGACCCATCACCGTAAACCCGTTTGGGGTTCTCGCCGCAAGCCATTTTAAGACCGTAGGGTGCGCCAGGGAACTTCATGTCCTGCGCCACGCGGCCCGGTACATTCTTGATTGTAACCGAACGGCCACCCACCAAATTCGCCGAGCCCGGCAACAGTTGCAGCGAGGTTATACCCCCAGCCGCTGTGCGGATGAAACCCGGATCATGGGGCCACAAGGCATGCTCTGCCCATGCATCTGCAGTTACTGGCGCACCGACTTCGTTACCGTCTGAATGCGCTTGTACGCCAGGACTTGGATACACGCCCAAATGGCTATGCACATCAATAATACCCGGTGTGATCCAGCGGCCAGCAGCATCAATAACCGTCGCACCGTCTGGCACCGCTATGTCCGCGCCAATCGCCGACACTTTGCCATTTTCAATCAGGATGGAGTCACCTTCAACGCGCCCACCGTTACCGTCAAGAATGGTTGCTCCGGTTATCAGCGTCGCGCTGCTCGGTAGCGGCGTATAGCTTGACGGGAACGGATCCCGGTCAATGTCAACAAATTCGCCCTGTTCACCGTCCCCCGGCGTGCAGGCCGCCGCAACCAACCCAAGTGCCGCAACTACTGCGGTACGTTTGAGCATGGTGCTGTTCAGACCTCTAATTTTCATTTGATATTCTCCCAAGTATCTCGGACATACAGACGGCCCCACCCCTGTTTCGGTAGCCGTTGGTCCGGAAGCGTTGAGCCTAACAAGCACCCTTGCCGGAGTCACGCACTTCAACAATAAACCATGGTTTAGCGTGTGGAGAGCAGAGACAAGTCCGTCTAATCAACCCACCACTGCGACAGGTTCTTGTCCTGCAGCCATTGCCTGACCTCCGCAGCATTAGCGATTTTATCTGCGCTTTTAAGCGGGTTTTGTTTCTTGAGATGTGTCTTCACTTGTTTGGAAGCAGAGACACACAGAAACCTGCATGCTTTGTCAAAATGGCCCGCAGCAACATCTTCATAGTCAAGCATAAGATAGTCCTGACCGCTAGCGATCAGGCTGTCTTCTGCCCTTTGGTAACGGCGCGCAATATACTGCCGGTAACGATCAAATTCATCGAGATCGATATCAACCTTGCTTGGTGTTGGTTTGTTCTGCCCGGCGTCAGAATGCCACCGGTTGGAGGCAAACGCCAATTGCTCGGAGGTAAATTGATCGAGAATATTGCTGCGGCGCAGTATAATTTTCCTCCAGCTGATGTCTTCTATGATCTGATCATAAACTGCCTGGCTGTGGTCAAAAAACAGCTTAAAACCATAGATTTTCTTCTTGGGGTAACGCTGCTTGCTCCAACCCATAACGGTATCCAAGAACTGCCATTGGTCCTTGTCCCTTTCTTCAAGGCTAAACGGGCACGGGCCGTCGGCATAGATTTCCAACTCGTGAAACAATTCATAGTCACAGTGAATTTTGGGATGGCGTGTCATGGCATTAACCAGTGCATTCGACCCAGTGCGTGCTGATGTCAGGATAACAAATTTGCGCGAGGAAATTCGCCACTTTAATCGCCTCAGGAACTGAAAAGGCGAGGGCAATGATGCCCTCGCCCATAACCAATTGCGTCCGATCTAGTGAACGCCATGCATTTTCTTTTTCATCAAGGGCGTTAGCGCAAATATCAAAAGGCCAACGCCCACACTAACATATCCAATGACTGAATAAACATCCACAACAGCAACGATATCCAGTTGTCCAGAATCAGCACCGTGACCTCCGCTGCCGGTCAGTGCACTGATCCAGCCAGCGACATTGTTGCCTAATGCTGTAAACAGGAACCAGGTTCCCATCATTGTGCCGACAATTTTGGTGACGCTCAGTTTGGTCACCATGGAGAGGCCAACCGGACTGAGGCACAGTTCCGCAAGAGTAAGGAACAGATATATAAACGCGAGCCAAATAAAGGCTTTGTTAGTGCTGTCATCAAGTGTGATGCTCCAGGCGAAAACGATATAACCTATGCCAATTAGCAGCATCGCAAGGCCAAACTTACCCGGCGTTGACGGCTCGACACCTTTGTTTGCCAACCGAACCCACAGCCAGGCCATCACAGGCGCTAACATTACGATAAACAATGGGTTCATTAACTGAACCTGAGACGCAAGCACATTAACGCCCAAGACATTTCGATCATATTGCTGGTCCGCAAGCAATGTCAGACTGGCCGCCTGCTGCTCAAACAAAGCCCAGAATACTGATTGCACCGCAATCAAAAAGCACGCCACATACAGGCGGTCCCGCTCTTCTTTTGTGCAATTCATCAGCGCGTAGCCGATAATTACTGCCAGCATCCCTATTCCGGTAATACCCAGCAGAGAAATAACCAACTCCTGATACTGCATCATGACCCAGCTAATTCCCACTAGCAGGATGCCGAATATGTAAATCGAATATTCTTTGTTCAGGCCAATAGGCGAGGCTTCTTTTAGCACCTCTGGATTAGTTGGTTCAGCACGTCCGTCGAGAAATTTTTGGCCCCACAGGAACACCAGCAAACCGAACAGCATACCAATTCCAGCCAGCCCAAAACCATAATTCCAACCATATGTCTCACCCACGTAACCAACGATTGCCGTCGATAACAACGAACCTACATTAATGCCCATGTAAAAAATTGAGAACCCACCATCACGGCGTGGATCATTCGGGCCATATAATGCGCCAACGATAGTAGAAATGTTGGCTTTCAGAAAACCTACGCCAGTAATAATCAGCGCAAGCGAAAGAAAAAACAGATTCAAAAAGAATGGATCACGAACAACGGTAGTTCCGTCCATAAAGGCTTGCGGGCCGTGAAAACCCATTAAACCATGGCCGAGAACCAATAGAATAGCGCCGTATGTCACCGCTTTTCGGCTGCCCAAATATCGGTCAGCCATATAGCCGCCAATGATTGGCATCATATAAACCAGGCCGGCATAAGCACCGTATATCATGCTGGCTTTTTCAGCGCTAAAAAGGTGATACTTCACCAGATAAAGCACCAATATTGTGCGCATTCCGTAGTAAGAAAAACGCTCCCACATTTCTGTGAAAAAGCAAATTGCCAGCCCAATTGGATGGCCGAGCAGTTCCCGCTCCTGGGATCCCTCGGTTGAAACAACTGTTTCGGTCATGTCCACCTCATGTAATTATTTTCGGGCACACCCTGATGCGGTGCACCATCCCCATTTTTTGATGACTGGTTCGGCAACATTTTTATTGTATCACCCGCCAATCTTCTCCCGACCCCTAAAAACCATATTTGAAACGCGAATGCGAGTCTTTCGACATGCATTTCGTCGCAAACGCCTGTGATTATGCCTCAGGGTTTTGATTGGTCGTCACCGATATGGCGTTCCAGAAATTGTAACGATGCTTCGAAATAGATTCTTCGGTCTTGCGGTCGACGCAGCTGATGTTCGGACCCTTTCAGCACAATAAATTCATGGTCTTTCTTTTTCCAGCGCAGCGTTTTAGCCATTTGCACGCCGTGATCAAACGGCACATTGGTGTCGCGCGTTGCATGCAACAGCAGCACAGGAAGCCGCACCAAATCAGCGCGATTGAGCGGCGAGCGTCGTTTCAATGTGCGGTCAGACAAGTTGCCTTTAATGCGCGGAACGCTCAGCAGATAAAAGCGGTTTTGTTCCAGATATTCAACCAAATGATAGACCGAGGTCACGCCGTTCAGACTGATGGCGCACTCAAAAAGATCGTCATCTTTCATTGATGACAGCAGCGCGGCATAACCGCCGTAGGACCCGCCCATCACACACATTTTGTCTTTGGCGGCAAAACCGGCCTCCAGCATCCACTCTGCAGCGGTACGCACATCGTCCTGCATATCTGTACCCCACCGGCCGTAACCCGCACGTCGCCAGGCTTCACCGAAGCCGCTAGAACCTCGAAAGTTGGGCTGCAGCACAGTGTAACCGTGCGCGGTTAGCCAGCTGACAACCGGGCTATAGCCGTTTGAAACCCGCCGAACCGGGCCGCCATGCACCAACACTACCGCCTTGCCGGAAGCCGTTCCACTGCTGCCGCCTGCGGGCGTCGACAGTAAAGCATGCATGGGGCCCAAACCTTTGGTGCGCTTGCCCTTCAGTTGAATCCACACGCCGCGCTTGTCTGGTTTTGGCAACTGCTGGAATTCGTCGTTAACATCAACCTCAACCAGCTTGTTGTTATCTTTTTCCGCAAGAAAATACCGGTTGGAACGCCAATTTTCGCTGCTACGGTAAAGGCTTACCCGACCATCCCGGCTGCGGGACACAAGGGACATATTGGTCTCGCCCACCGACGCAGCCACGTCCCGCAGTTCATTCTTGAACTGGGCCTGCCAGATAATTTGCTCGGTGCGGTCTTCAACAAAGGTTGCCCCGACGACCATGTTATTTTCGGGATCGAAAATGGCGGCATCAATATCAAAGCGGTCGTTACTGGCCAATTGCCGCAGAAAACCACCAGTGCGTGCGTCCATGCGCCACAACGACCGGGTATTGCCTGCATGACCCGAGATAACCGCCGCCGTTGCGCCGCCAGCCTCAACCGCAACAATAGAGATTGGCGATCCTCTGAAATAGTCATTCTCGGATATTTTTTCCCAAGTTCCTTCTGCGCGACGTCCGAACAGAAGTTGGCGGCGGCCCCTATATGCTTCGCCAATTTCAACGGTGCCGGTTGGGCTGGCCCACCAGCGGATAATCGGCCGCCAGGCACCTATAATTTTGGTCGACACGCCGGTGATGGCGTTGACCCGAAATACCGCCGGGTAACCCGGCACGGCGGGGTCTTCCCATTGCATCAAAATATTACTGGGGTCATCAGGAAGTGCGCTGAGCAGAACAGGCGTCAGCCCGAGCGGGCGCGGGCCATCGTTTTCAATAAGTGGCCTCAGTCTGCCAATATGGGCATCGTATAGAACAAGACCGTAATCGCGCAGGGACAACAGTAACCTGCCCTCACCGACCCAGGCAAACCAATTCAGATCAGACCGGGTGTAGGGCAACATATCTGCGTCACTACGGTCACCGAACGCGCGCCAAACCGCCACTTGAGAGTCGCCGTCAGGCCCGCGAACCAGCGCTGAAATATAATGACCATATGAGGAAAGCGCCGCCGCCGCCACTTTCGGTGCATCTGTCAGCTGCTTTAAAAGAACCGGGTTCCCTTCGGCATGCAGAACGGTATCCACTGACAAAAAAAACCAAACACAAATGAAAATTCGCCGAATCAAAACCATAGGCAATTTTTATCACGAGCAATCGTCGGCTGAAAAGTATTTCAAGGGCAAAATTACGTGACCAATATGTGACTTCCATATATATCAGCGTACGGATAAAATTTGCCCAAAATCGCGTTCGCCCCATTTTTATGATAAGAATAGTAACGAAGTGCCTTTTTGGAAAACTGCCCATGTCGACACAGTGGCAAAATATTAAGCCGTCAAATATCCTGGACAGCGAGGAGCAACACCGCTTGCGGCAGCGGTCCGACCTGATGGGTGCGTGGCTTTTATTTCATGCTTGGGGCGTAATCGCCGCAGCAATGGCCCTGTTCGCTATTTGGCCAAATATTGCCACTTTTATCATTGCAATCATTATAATCGGTAGCCGTCAGCTTGGCCTTGGTATTATTCAGCACGAGGCCAGCCACGGCATGCTGTTTCGTTCCCGCGCATTGAATGACCGCCTAGGGCAATGGATTGCAGCATCGCCAAACCTGATTCATATGAAGAATTACCGCATCCGTCATATGGCGCACCACCGCTTTACCCGTACTGACAAAGACCCGGAGAATTACCTATACACACCGTTTCCTGTCAGCAAAGGTAGTATGGGGCGCAAGATATTACGCGACCTTACCGGCATTGTTTTTGTCCGCACCCAGGTTAACATTTTCCGTTTTCTTTGGGGCGAAACCAAAGGCCGCGGAGCGCGCCTGCGAGCCTACTACGGTGCCACGATCGGATTTTACACGTTGTTTATTGGTGCGTTCGCCGCGACCGGTAGACTAGATTTATTTTTGCTGATGTGGCTTTTACCGCTGGCGACAACCCAGCAGTTTTTCCTGCGCATTCGCAATATTGCCGAGCATGCCGCAGTGCCGGACCTTGTTGACCCACTGAAAAACACTCGAACCATAATGGCCGGCTGGTTTGAACGCATGACTTTCGCGCCCTATTTCGTCAATTACCATATTGAGCATCATATGGTGCCATTTGTGCCCTGCTGGCGCTTGCCGGAAGTTCACAAAATTATGTTGGCCAAAGGCTTTGGCCCGGATATGGAAATAAGCCCCGGCTACGGCGACATCATTCGCATCAACGCCGCCGCTTAGTCCGTATTAATCGCGTCGCAAAAGCTGCCCTTTACTCACATTTTAACGCAACCGCTGGGCTGGCATTTGATGCTCGCACAGCATGATACATCACTGTTAGTACCGCTATCATCAGAGCAATTGTGCTCGCTGCCATAAAAGGCACTGGTGTCAGATCAATGCGGTAGGCAAAACCGGCGAGCCAATCGCGGGTGATAAACCACGCGGCGGGCCACGCAATCAGATTGGCTATCAACACCGGCTTCGAGAATTGCCACACCATCAAGCGCACAACTGCAAAGGTACTTGCGCCCATCAGCTTGCGCAGGCTGATTTCCTTGGTTCGGCGCTGAGCGTTATACGCCGCCTGGCTGAACAATCCGATGGCTGATACAAAAATTGCGAACAGCGCAAACACACCGAACAATTCGCCGCGTTGCCGATCCGCCTCATATAGCTGGCCGTAATTCTCCTCGTACCACGATAAGTTAATCGGGAACGCAGGTACATGCCGCTTCCAAAGCAATTCGATAGCGCGCTGAGTTTCAAGCTCTCTACCTTCGGCAACGTTCACATTCAGCACGGTAACATCGTTATTGGGCATATAAAAACTGAGCGGTTCCAAGGTGTCACGCAAGCTACGCATATGCATATCTTCGACCACCCCGATAATGGCAACACGGTGTATCTCGCCAGAAAGATCATAACTGAAACTTTCGCCAATCGCCTCCTCAGGGCTTTCAAATCCCATATATTTTACCGCCTGCCTACTCAGTATGCTCGGCGTTTCAGTGACGCCGTCAATTTCAGATTTATATGTTCTGTCCAGGGCGCGATTTTCATCAAACATGCGGCCCGCAATCAATTTAGCGCCCACAAAATCGAGCATGTCATGGTCGATTGGCACAGTTTCGAGATTGTATGTTGTGTTAGTGGGGTCGCCAATTTTCTGGAAACTGAAACCCCACATCCCCTGCAACGGCAAATTGCGATGAGAAAAGGCAGCAGCGCGTACACCCGGCAAACCAGAAATTTCCTGACGAATAGCATTGGCAACGGGTTCGATGCTCTTGTAGCTCATATTTGTGATACGGAGCCTATTTTCGATCTCGAAGCCCAAGTCTTTGTCACGCGTATAATTAGTCTGGCTTGTTACAATCAGTGTAATGGCAATCAATCCGATCGATATGGCAAATTGCATAGTTACCAAGGCTGTGCGCAGCTTTCCGCTTTGTAATTTTGCCGCACCGGACGAATGCAGTACGAGAGCTGGCCGCACTTGCGTGATATGAAATGCCGGATGCAACCCCGCACCCAGGCCCACAACAACCAGCAATCCGGTAACCATCAGCATAGCCATCGGATCTGAGGCCATATTCAGTGCCAAAAATTTCGCGATGAAGCTGTTGAACCAGGGGAGAGCAAACTCAACAAGTGTAAGTGCCAACAGTAGAGCCACACCCACCGTAATCCCCGTTTCCAGCAAAAATTGTGTGATCAATTGGCCGCGCCGTGCACCCACCACTTTGCGCAGAGCAATTTCCCGGGTACGCAAGCTGGCACGCGCGGTCGCAAGGTTAATAAAATTCACACAGGCTATAAAAATAATAAGTCCGGCAATGATGCCAAAACTGATCACCAGCCGCATATCTCCAGGGGCTTTCATCTGGAATCGACCCGTTGATTTCAAATGAATATCGCTCACTGGCATCAACCGCAAATTTACGGTTTGGCTAAGCGGACCTTCCACGCCTGGCGCTTCCTCTCTCACCACGCTACGGTCCAGAAAAGCTGGAAACTCATTTTCCAGTGTTGCTGGGTCTGTGTTCTCCGACAGTTTCACATAAGTATGGACATTGTGCGATTGCCAGTAGGTCGCTACCCACGGTCTGTCGACATACCTTTCCGGGTCAAACAAAGCAATAAAGTCAAACTGGAAGTGTGTATTTTCAGGTAAGTCAGGAATCACGCCAACAATTTTAAAAGCATAATCAACATCATCAGGGTCCATAATTTGGCCAATGGGGTCAGTGTCGCCAAAATATTTTCTGGCCTTGCTTTCGGTAATCAGCAAAGACGTATTGTCCGCGAACACCGCATCACGATCTCCAGCTATCGCCGGTATATCAAACATTTCGAAGAAGCCCGGATCGACATAACCGACGGTTTCAATAAAGGCGTCCCCGTCACGCAGCAGCAGGTGCCCTTCAAAATTCAACCTGCTAATGGCTTCGATATCGCCGGGAAAGCTAGTTGCAATTGGATCACGCAATCGCCCCGGTGACACACCTACAAATTCCTTGCTGCCATCTTGGCTGCCAATCGCCCCCTCAATCCGGAATAGCCGATCTGCGTTGAGGCCCCAATCGTCATACGAAAGCTCATCGCGGATAAACAGCAGGATCAAGATCGCAGCCGCCAGCGCCACTGCAAGGCCAACAACATTGATGATGCTATATTGCTTATCGCGGCGTAGGGCCCGAAATGCAGTAGTAATATAATGGCTAAGCATGGCGTCTATCCTTCGGTCGTTTCTTTTTGTATCCCTCTAACAGCAGATTCCATGCCAACGATAGGCATGACAAAATTCATAAATATTTCAATGAATTGGCAGTAGATATTACCCTTGTTTTCCTGTCTCTGTTCGCTTTCGAACACACAAGTGTCCGCAATCGCACAGTCTCTCAGAGTGACAAATACGCCGACGAAATGCTAGGCTTCCTTCCATGCAAGAAATTCTTTCCGCGCTTCAACTCGACCGCAATGCCGAGATAATCGGTGACGCACTTTTACCATCATGCTTCTCAGTAAGCCCATTGGCTGCAGCATCCATTGGAGCAGTTGGCTGTGCTATTTCAACCCTGATCAATGACCTTGGTTACGCCGCCTCCGCGCCCAAATCGGTTGTAGATCAAACGCTGGCCTCGAGATGGTTCTCTCTGTCCATTCAGCCCATCGGCTGGGATCTACCACCTATTTGGGACGCCATTGCCGGTGACTACAAAACGAAAGATGGCTGGATTAAGCTCCACACAAATTTGCCTCACCACCGCGCCGCGGCCCTTTCTGTTTTGGGTGTTGAAGCTGTTCGAGAGAAAGTGACAGACGCAGTTCACGCCTGGGGTTCAGATGAGCTGGAAACAGTCATTGTTGGCGCAGGCGGTGTCGCCGCCGCCATGCGGTCGCGGGCCGATTGGCAGGCCCACCCACAGGGCATTGCGGTCGCCGCCGAGCCCCTGATTGCCTGGAGTGATGCCTGCAGCGGTACCATGCGGAAATGGGCAGGCTCAGTTGATCGGCCATTGGCTGGTCTGCGCGTGCTTGATCTTACCCGGGTATTAGCCGGACCAGTGGCAACGCGCACCCTTGCTGGTTTTGGTGCAGAAATACTACGCATCGATCCACCCGGCTGGGACGAGGCCAACATTGTGCCCGACATTACGCTGGGCAAACGCTGTAGCTTCCTATCGCTCGACAAACCGTCGGACCGAGCAATTTTTGAAGATTTGCTATCGAAGGCGGACGTTCTGGTTCATGGCTACCGTCCCGGTGCGCTCGATGGTTTGGGCCTGGGCGAAGTGGTGCGCCGCAACATCGCACCCAACCTGATCGAGGTGTGCCTTGACGCATATGGCTGGACCGGCCCCTGGGCCAAGCGGCGCGGGTTTGACAGTCTCGT
This sequence comes from Sphingomonadales bacterium, assembly GCA_011088215.1. Lineage (GTDB taxonomy): Bacteria > Pseudomonadota > Alphaproteobacteria > Sphingomonadales > Kordiimonadaceae > Kordiimonas. Next base: position 25,234 of record JAALKD010000057.1, read on the forward strand.
TCAAATGAGTTGCGGCATTGCCGATGCAGGTACGAAATGGACGGGTTCGAACAAACCAACACCACTGCCGGTCCAAGCACTGGATTTTGCCACGGGGTATCTGATGGCCGCCGCGGTTGTGCGGGCGATCACAGAGGCTGCGGACCGCGCAAGCATTAGAAATGCGCGCCTATCGCTTGCTCGCACCGCAGAATTGTTAGTTAGCCACCCGCAATCGGCAAAAGGCTCATTAGATACAGAGCCCGCCGCCAACGATTTCTCGGGTCCTCCTGAAATCACACCTTGGGGACCGGCACACAGATTAAAACCACCCCTGCAAATTGAAGGCACACCCATGACATGGCAGCGACCGGCATGCGAACTGGGCACCGAACCAGCGAAATGGCTTTAACTTGTCTAGCCGAAGCTTGTCTGCACTATAGTTTGCGCCATATGATGATGGGGAAATAAAAATAGGGGAAATACCTGTGAGCGGAAAAAAGATCGCTGGATTGTTAGCTTTAGTTGTTGTGGTCGGCGCTGGTGCGTGGGGCTGGAACTATTACCAGAAAATCAAACCGTTTCAGGATTTCACAGACCCTGAAACACTCACAGAGAGTTTCCGCACGGCTTTTCAAACTTTTGGTGGCACCACAATTAAGGCCCCAGAAAGCACGCTGGCCTTCCGGCGCTTAGACGGCATCACCCTACCCGAAACATTTGAGTATGAAGGCGAAACGCACACGCTTGAGAGCATGCTTGACGCCACCTTCACCACCGGCTTTCTGGTGGCGCTGGATGACCAGATTTTGCTGGAGGAATATTATCGAGGTGAAAAAGCAAGCGACAGGCACATCATGTTTTCAGTGTCCAAATCGTTTGTTTCCGCGCTCGTTGGCATAGCGCTGGATGAAGGCAAAATCGACAGTATTGAAGATCCAATCACCAAATATCTGCCTGAACTGTCCGCCTCCGGCTACAACGGGGTACGGATAAAAGACATTCTGCAAATGTCGTCGGGTGTCTATTTCAACGAAGATTACAACGACCCATTGTCGGACGTGAACCAAATGGGCCTGACCATTGCCACTGGCGGTTCACTCAACGAGTTTGCCCTGTCGCTGAAAAACAAGTGGCAGCCTGGCACTTATAATAATTATGTCAGCGTCGACACCCATGTACTGGGCATGTTGCTGACAAAAGTTACGGGCCAGAGCCTTTCCAGCTATTTACAGGAAAAAATCTGGCAGCCGCTAGGCATGGAGTTTGACGGCCAATGGTTGACCGACGGCGTAAAAATGGAAATGGCCATGGGCGGCATGAATGTGGCGCTGCGCGACATGGCACGCATGGGCCGTTTGTATCTGCACGAAGGCATGATAGACGGCAAACAGATTGTCCCAACGGACTGGGTAAAAGCGTCAAAAACACCCGATGCACCGCATCTAATGCCGGGCAAAGAAAACGCCGGCTCCAGCAATCCCAACGGGTATGGTTTCCAGTGGTGGACACCCATTGAACCGCACGGCGACTTTTTCGCTGCGGGCATCTATTACCAGTACATCTATATCGACCCGACTACGGGTGTGGTGATCGCAAAAACATCGTCAGACCTGAAATTCACTGACCCTAATGAGCCGCGCAAGAAAGATCTGCAAGTTGCAGCATTTCAGGCCATTTCCGCCCATGTGGCGACGCAAATGAAAGAGCGATCAGTATTCGCGGCGGACTAGGCAACTCACGCACCAAAGTGACAAGGGAAAGCAGGGGCTCAATTGGGTAAGCGCAAAGACGGTGAAATTGACACTTTGGGCCAGCTTACCCAGCTACTCGGGAACGCAAATGTTGCTGGCATGGCTGCACGGCCCGGCGAACTTTGCAGTCTGGGTGCAATAAAAGGTGCGTATGTGTTGGTAATAAAACTGGATGATGCAGTAGCAATCAACTTACCTGGTCAGCGCTGCATTCCTCTGGTCCCCGGCACCTATCTGTATGTGGGTAGTGCCAATGGTCCAGGCGGCATAAAGGCTCGGCTTACCCGTCACTTCAAACCAGTCAAAAAACTTCATTGGCATGTAGACCAACTTACAACCAAAACCGGACGCGTCAGTGCCATTGCTGTACCCGGCGGCAACGAATGCGAACTCCGTAAAGTTCTGACCAATTTGGGCCAATTTCAGACCATAATCCCCGGCTTTGGTAGCAGTGACTGCGGCCATTGCAGCAGTCATTTGCTTGCTTCTCGTTAATCTGCCGGACGAAACTATGCCGCCCCTACATTGCCATTGTTTTGGAAAGTGCCGTGCCTTTCCTGCGAAAAGCACTAGTTAGTCTGTAAACCGTCGCGCATTCGCAAATTGTATACTGAATTGCTATTTTAACTTTCAGCCATCCGAAGAGGTTCATCATGTCATTACCTGCCACTTACCTGAAAATGTTCTCAACCGTCACAAAAGACGGCGAGCTGCGCATGCAGCTGATGGAACAGGAAATGCCCACGCCAACGTCTGACCAAGTGATTGTTCAGGTCGAGGCTGCCCCCATCAACCCATCAGACCAAGGTGTCATGTTCGGCTGGACAGATATGAGCAAGGCAAGTTCGTCTGGTTCAGGTGCTGATACACTGCTATCAGCGCCGGTTTCACCGCAAGGCATGG
>JAALKD010000058.1 GCA_011088215.1 Sphingomonadales bacterium
CACAGGAAAATTATTAGAAGAACAAATACAACCAGTTACAAAAACACAAACTCAATAGTGCCAGGCTAACAGGTAACCAGAATTTACACCGCACGACCATCTCGGAAAGAATCAATCCACCTTAAACTCTTGTCTATACTTTAAAACTGACCCCGCCTCTACGCTGTAAACATGTTGTTTTCCCATATGTAAGATTTTGCCTTTCAACGAACCTGTTCTGAATAACCGCCTAAAGGTAGCAGCCGAGATGTGAAGCTTCTCCATCACCTCAGTACGCGTCAAATACTGTTTCTGATCAACAGGCACTTCGTTCAAACGATTGCCGCCTTTGCCAGTAACTTGCGCGTTAAACTTCGACCCATGAACATATTCCAGCAATTCATATTTCAATGGCTCAAAGTAGGACTGTGTTCCATCAGCCATGATAAAATTGAAGAAACTTCCGAAGAGGCTGGTGTTTGTGGTTGAAAACCCCCTTCCTTCTTTCATATCCAACTTCTGGGCATCTAATAAAAGACCAAACGTCTTGGAAGCCAATCTAGGTCCCATTTCACATGACGCCGAACAATAGATTAGTATTGACCCAAGTTCTCTACCATGTATCGATAAACTTCAATGAGCAATGCGGCAAATTGATTTAATAGTAATTAGAGAGGAATCTTTATCAATTGCAAATACAATTGCCACAATTTTCGCTGCCACACAAAAAAACTTGAGCTAACACTTTTTTGTCTCAACTATCAACTTTTGAACTCCAGAATATAGGGGAGTTCCTGGTAAAGCTCAAGTAATTGACGAGTCCCAGACGAAACTCGACGAAACACATGCTTGGGTTATAGCACTTGCCGCTTGCTCAGATTTTGCAAAGAGATGAACGGCAGCAGCCCAACGTCGATGGTCGTCGAGATTATCGACATCGAGGTTGTAACTTTCATATAGGCAACCCAACAAAGCCATTTCTGTCGCATTAGCCAAGGTACAGGCGAAGCCTATTGGAAATAAAAAGGCTTCCGGGACCTCGTTACCGCCACCATCTGTACCGGTTTCCCAACTGGGCAGCCCAATAGCGTAGCCATTTTGAGCGACGTAACGCATGATGGATTGCGCCCAATAGCGAGGATCGGTGATACTGTTCGAACCGTCGAACCAACCAGTCGGAAATAAAGCTTCCAAGTCTGAAACGAGCAGGTCCTAGTGTATGATTTCTACATTGGTCTGTTTGAACTCAAGAATGGTAGTCATATTGAAAGCCTCCTTCTATATGAAATAAAAACTCCCAACTAAAACTGATAAACTGCCCAACCGGCCATACTGCCGCTGGGTTTCCAACTCGCTCTAGAGTGAAATGCTGGCACCTGAAAACTCTGTCAGCGTAAGGCCAACAAGAAAAATGCTGTCGTTGTCTCCAAGATCGATCAACACACCGAAAACACCGGCCTGAATGGTCGCAGTTGCCGCTGCCTGCACCGCGCCAGCGTCAGCAAAACCAAGTGCAGTTAAGTTGAGTACATCTTCCGAAACGTCGAAGTCGGTGATGGTATCGCTGCCGTTGCCGGTACCAAAGGCAAACACATCAGCCCCCGCACCGCCGGTGAGAATGTCATCACCGCCGCCGCCCCACAGGGTGTCGTTGCCTGTACCGCCGTCTACAACGTCATTACCCGCGCCGTTAAACAAAAGGTCGGCGCCAGCGCCGCCGCGCAACACGTCTGAACCCGCCCCACCGTATACAGTATCATTGCCAGCATGGCCCAACAGCTGGTCGTCCCCGGCTCCGCCGCCTATCAGGTCGTCACTGCCGACGCTATCAACAAAATCGTCGCCGTTGATGACATCATCACCCGTGCCGCCGAAAAGCGTGTCCGCGCCCTCGCCCCCAAACAGGATATCAGCACCATCCCCACCCAACAGCTGGTCATCGCCCGCCTTGCTTACAAACCAGTTGTCTGCCGTATTGCCGACGATCCGGTCATCACCAGCAGATGTGAATACATTTTCGATAATGGTCTCTGGCGTCAGGAAAACCGTCTCCGTGCGGGTACCGACAGGCTGAAGGGACGAGTAACCGTGGTGCCGACATCAATCCACGAGCCGCCCAGTGCTGTGCTATCTGGTGTCAGGTTGATGTTTACCCCGCCGCCTTCACCGACAATCCGAATAGTATCGGTGCCTCCGGTGTCGAAAATGGTTTCGAAATAGCGCTCGGAAAGGTCGAATGTATAGGTATCATCGCCGCTTGCGGTATCTACCTCGCCGTACATATGCCGCAGCGCCAGTATGTCGGCATAGCTAAAGGTGGTGGGGCCAAAGTCGGCGACAAAAGCAGTTGGGAAGAAGGCGGAAGTAAACGAAGGCACCATCAAGGTATACTCAACACCGAAAAAGGCATCAGGAAACTCTGTACGGCCGTCGCCTGCATGTTCAAGGCCCAGCGCATGCCCCACCTCGTGCAGGGTTACGAATTGCAGACCGTTGGTGCTGCCGGGGGTAAGCCCGGCGAAAAATTCAAAAGCCGCAATTCCGGCTTCAATCCTGAATTCAAAAAGATTAATATCACCTGGAATCGTCCCGTCATCTGGAAAAGCGGCATTGCCGAGTACGTCACCGCGCCTCTCGTCTGTGGTGGTTGTCGCGGAAAGGCGGAGCGTGCCAAATTCGGTGCCCGTCTCCGTAACTTCATCGAACCGGATATCGGCGATCGTTTCGATGAAATCGAGACCGTCTCGAAAAATAGCAACGGCCTCGCTGGATGCCGGCGTGAAACTGGCTGTAAGGTTGACGCCGCCTGACACATACGGCACGGGAAATACCGCATCTTCCCCCGGTATGCTGAAGGTTACGACAGTGGTAGCTTCCGCCGTTCCTGGCCAGGCGTTTGTAAAAGTCAGACCGTCAATCAGCGCATTTCCCGTCAGCTCTACAAAGTCGAGAGAAATCGGGTCAGGCCGGGTCGACAATGCCTCTTCGTCCACGAACAGGGTGTAGGTGCCGGTAATGGCACCGGATGCTGTTACCCCAATAAAGTAGGTACCTGTCTCATCAGGCGTGAACAGAATGCGATTGTTGAGGCCAACGCCGCCATTATTATCTGCATCGGCAACCTGCATATCATTCTCATCAAATATACCGAAAAGGAAGGGATTAAACAGTGTGCCTTCACCTGTTTCTATTCCTTCAAGATCAATCTGATAGGTAACACCGGCGGTGAGTATGACAGCGATGCTATCAGTATCGCCTTCAACTTCAATCTCACCGGCAAAACTGCTGCCGACATCAACGCTAATTTCGGTGTCAATGTTACCCGTTGGTTCGTCATCTTCTGGCATAGTTTCCCTCCCTCTGAGTCCACCCGTTAGTGGCCGATAAAATTGCTGCACGTGACCAGCGTCGACGGCATCGATAGCAGGTTTTTATAAGCGGCTTATGTAGGTGAGACGCTGGAGAGAGAAACTTTTTCAATAAAAATTGGGAAGCAACAAAATATAGATCCAACGAACGGCTGTCAGGCTCGGAAACAAGGCGCTTGTTTCTTGCGCCGCAACCGATACCGGTTAAAATATATAGCTGGTGCTGAAACCAATTGTTCTGGGACGCATGCGGTTGGCATTGCCGCCCGGTAAAATACTATCCACCCAGGTCAGCCCGTCACTATTGCTCAGGTTGTTGACAAACAGTTCAAGACTAACGCGCCCAAGTTGCACCCCCGCTTTGAGGTTTGCGCGATGATAGTCGCCTGCCTTCTGGCCGACCTCGGCCAAATTATTGTAAAACCCGCTAACATATGCGTAGTTAGCGCGGATAAAGGCCGGGAAGCCATAAAGTTCATACTCGTAATGAAATCCGAGGTTGATGGTTGCACTGGGAGACCCCGGCAACCTGTCACCGTTAGCGCCACCCACATTTGGCACATCGCGGGTTAACTCAGCATCAACAAGCGAAAAGCCCGCATCAACACTTAACTGGTTGGTCAGGAGCATCCTGCTTTCTATTTCCAGCCCCTGTGTTCTGGCCTTTCCTGCGTTTGCTTGCAGTGACAGCCCGCATGTGCCGGCGACATTCACCGGAATATCGGTCCATTTATTGTAATAAACTGACGTGTTGAGCACGACCCTTCGGTTGAAGAACTGAAACTTGCCGCCAACTTCAACGCTTTCAATATCGTCCGGTCTGGTTCTATCAGTGTCGATGGAAAGACCTGTACCGTCGAATATGCCGTCGCTGTTCAGGTCGCAAATATCTGCGGGGGCAGGATTGACAGAGCGCCCCAAACGGAAACCCTCAGACCACTGCGCATACACCAGTGTTTCACTGGTAGGTGTATAGCTCAAACCGGCTTTGAAAGTAGTGCCGTTATCTTCGCTGGGAGTATCAAAAACTGCGGGATCGGTTAACGGTGCGCCCGTGAAAAACCCGCCCTGCGCCAGTTTGGTTCGGCGGTCATAGTTAAAATAACGACCGCCAACAGTTGCTTTGAACTCCGCGGAAAAATCGTAAGATACTTCGCCGAAAACAGCGATCTGTTTTGTCAACTCATCTTGCTGGAAATCAATCAACGTGGCTTCGCCGGGGACAAAAATATTATCTGCCACATCCTCGCCGCCCCAGAACAGAAACTCATTCAATACCGCCTCGATATCCTCATAATATACCCCGGCCACGAACTGAAACGGCCCCCTGGTTTGGGACGCAAGCCGAACTTCCTGAACCAGTGATTTGACTACTATGGCATCGGTCTGCGCCAACGGCACACCATCGAACAACACGGGCAGCGTTCTATTGCGCAGCGTGTCTTCATTCAGCCATGAGGAAGACGATGTGAGGCCAGCCCAACCCAAATCATAGTCCAGTGTCAGATTAGCGATCCGGATATCATCGGCCAGCCGTTCGCCGCCGCTTATGCTGGGGCCAAGTTGAAAGCGCGATTGTTCGTACGTGCCTTTGTCCAGTTCCACTTCAGCCAGACCGTCTTGCCGCAGGTCCTGCATCAGGAAAGTGAAATTTGCTTTAAATTTCTCGGCTGGTTGCCATAAAACCGAGATACGCCCACCCTGACTTGTATCTGTGCCAACCTGGTCCTGATCAATGGCAAAAGCCGCCGCATTGAAGGCAGCTGCACTCGCCTGTGCACCCGGGTCCGAGCCTGCAATATTGTTGATATACCCACTATTTTCGTGTCTGTAAGCAACCGCCCTGATGGCCAGCACATCGTCGACAAGGGGCGCATTGATCACGCCTTGTACCAGATAATTGTCGCCGCCCTGGCGAGTGGTGTTGGAGTATCCCGCTTTAACACTGCCTTCGAGCGCATTGAAGTTTGGTGCATTTGGGATGCTTCTGACAGTACCAGCCAGCGAGTTCGATCCGTACAGGGTGCCCTGCGGCCCGCGCAGAACCTCAACGCGGTCAATATCGATCAGCTTGATATCCGCCGTGCCAAAGATACCAATCGTGGTCAGCGGCAAGTCACCCAAATAGACGCCAACAGTTGGACCGAACGCGAATGTCTCTGCCTGTGGGTCGGCGGTGACACCCCGAATTATGACGGCGTTACGCCCTGGCCCGCGGTCAATGAAACTTACCCCCGGCAGCGTTTGCAGATGATCGCCAACACCAATGATGTTTTTTCGGTCAATTTCTGTTGAGCCAATCGCGGTGACACTCGCCGGAACATCCTGAAGATTTTGCGCGCGCCTGGCCGCCGTTACAATAATTTCGTCAAGGGAAAGTTCCCCGATTTCACCCTGAGCTTCAATAGCCCCGGACTGTTGGCCGGATTGGTCTGACTGAGGTGAGACGGATGTGTCGCGGCTGGCGGGGATTCGAGCAATCGTTATACTGCCGTTGGTGCGGCGAAAGTAAAGCCCCGTACCTTTCAGCAGCGCCGCCAATGCCCGGTCAGGCACCATTTCGCCAAATACGGATGCGACTGTTTTACCCCTGACCAACTCGACGGAGACCACTACCGGTATGTCGGACTGTCTGGCAAATTCGACAAGTGCCTTCGCCAACGGCTGGGCATCAATATCGAAAAATTGGCGAGACATCTGGGCGGATGCGGTGTGCGCAGCAAACATAAACGCCAATACGGGCACCAAAACATACAAGCACAGCCTGCAGATGTTTCGGTTTCGAATTGAGCCCGACCTGTCCCGGATAGTCACTCGGTTCGCCCCTCGATGTTTGTAACCAGAACCGGCAACACAAGTGGGCGTGCCGACATAGGTTCTGAGGCAGTGTAGGGGATTGGGCGTTGGAGAGAGAGTTTTTTTCAGAAAATTTGGAAAAGACTGACGAATAACGAAAGACTTGCGGGCGAGACCCTCAAAAAGGCGGACTATATCTTATGATTTGTTCCGCGAGCGGCGCAGGACAATCTGGTTTGGTGCCGAGCGATCAAGCCGGATCGGTTGAGACCCCTCAAGGCCTGCTAGCATTTGGTCAATCTGGTCAACCCCGAATGCAGTCGTTATACGAATATCACCGAGACTTGGCTCTCCTAGACGGATTTCAATTTCAGAGTAGCGGTTCACATCTGCAATCACTTCTACAAGGCTGGCATCCTCATAAACAAGAAATCCTGATCGCCAGGCGCCGGACTGATCAGGCGCTATTTCAACCACATCAAAGGCCCGCTTCGACTTTTCGGTTACGACTTTCTGGCCCGCAATGAGGGCCTGCCTCGGTAAATCCGAGGTGTTATCCACGGAGGCGGCGTCTACCAGGCTATCTGTGAGGATGACCTCCACGACGCCTTCAAGAACAACGATGTGTATCTTTTCAGCGCTTTGTTTAACCTCAAATTGCGTGCCCACTACCCGCACAATAGTTTCGTCTGCAGTCACAAAGAAGGGACGGGAGGGATCTTTGTTGATCGAAAAGAATGCCTCACCTGCGATCAGAGCTACTCGGCGGTCCTCGAATGAAAAGTCCGTCAAAATCGTCGATTTTGCCCCAAGCGTTATCATCGACCCGTCTTCCAGTAACAATTCGCGGGTTTCAGCGGTGTCGGTGGCATAAGTTACGTGACCCGACCCATCAAATTCCGAAAATTCACCCACTGACCAGACCGAAAAGATGACCAAGGCAAGCGACGCCATGCCAACAGCTAGTCCAGCCGGTTTTTTAAACGGCCTCATAACCCATTCAACGAACCAAACCCTGAAAGCGGCTGCCCGCGACGGCTGGAGCGCCGTGGCTACATCAACATCACCGAGCACACTGACAAGGCTCAGGTCGCGCCAGACCTGCTCGGCCTGCGCATAGGCATTCATGTGATCTTGGTGCTCATGTAACCAACTATCAAACTCCGTGAGCGTTTGAGTATCGGCCGTACCCGATTGCACCACAGACAGCCATTCACCCGCTTTTTGCGCTGTGTGCTCTTTGATGTTGCCATTTTTCGTCATCTACTGTGTCCAAATTGGTGTTTTTGTTCCGATGAATATCTATCTCAACGCTTTATCGAGCGCATGAATTGCCTTCTTGATTTGACGACTGATATCACTCATTGACCAACCGGTCTTTTTCGAAATTTCCGAATAATTCAAACCGTGAAAGCGGCTCAGAGACAGCACTACCTGCTGTTTATGGGGCAGGCGTTTTACTGTTTCATTCAAAATTCTGAAACGTTCCTTTGCTAGTGAGACGCGTTCGGGAGTGATTGCTTCCAAACTAATTTCAGCAGAGCAATTCACAACGTCATCAACATAGGCGTCAAATCGCATTTCCCGGCGGAAATGGTCGATCACGATGTTTCGCGCGGTGGCAAACAGGAAAGCCTTAGGATTTTTTACTCGTTCTGGTTCATCGAGCCCGGCAAAACGAGTGAAGGTGGCCTGGGCAACGTCGGCAGGTTCTGGCGGCCCCGCGCCGAACTTAGCATGGATATATCCGCAAAGGTCGTTCCAATGAGAATTATAGAGTGTCTCAAGGCTACCGCTATCGCGGTTATTCATGCCTTTAGCACGCAAGGATGCGACACATTCTTCAAGTTGGAGTTCCGCACTCAGGCTATTGGCCTGTCTTATATATCGGATTGCCCTTTCGCGAATACACGTGCCTTTGCGCCCGGCAGAGATCGTAACATGCTGCTTTTCCAGCTGCTTGTATGCCTTGGCGACCGTATTATGGTTTAATGCCAGATCGCTCGCCAATTGGCGAATGGATGGCAGAGCATCACCAGCGGATAAGGCACCACTTAAAACGCCCCGCTTAATCTGATGCACAATTTGCTTATAGACGGGCGTGACGCCACTCATATCGACTTCGATTTGCATAATGATTTTATGCTATATTTTGTACTATTTAACAATGGTATGAAAAGCTACAATATCAATTCAGCTTGTCACCTCGGCTTCATCATGAAATAGGCATGCCATCATTAAGCAACAACTTCTGTAACATCAGTAGTTTCTCGCCACCTCTTATTTGACAAATCACGCCAACCTCTTTTGCCTTTACGGCAATTGAAATTGGCGTGATAGGGGAGGTAAACTATCGTATTTTTTCGGCTATATGATCACCACCTTGATGCAGCACCAAAGAGCTTACCTTGCCACTGTCATCTTATACAAAAGTGATAGACGCTTCCACGACTTTTAGGAAAAGTTCCGTTTCTGATTTTATAAAAAGCGGTAAAATTTGTTGCCCTGTCACTTGTATAAAGAAACGACCTCTACTCTCGCTAATCGTAATAATCACATCCGGCGTCAGTTGGTAGTCACCAACAAGTTCCGCAACCTGTTCCTCGTTCAAAACAACTTTGGATTCTTCAACAACCATGGAGGCAACATCATCATTCAAGATAGCCCACCCTATGGCATCTGAGTTGTCACTTGAGTTTGAAAGCACAACAACGCCGCGCTTACTAGCCTTATCAAACCCTGTAAATGTTCTGTATCCACCTGTGCCACCATTATGCCAAACCACAGCCTTGTCTGGGCTTGTCGTAGTGATCCAATGCAGGCCAATCTGCATCCCTGCATCTGCTGGACCAAATTGGTGCTGAACTTTATGGCTAAGTTCAAGCGCTGCAGATATTGGCGTATCAACCACCCCCATATTTGCTGTCAAATAAAGCATCATATCATGAACACTAGACCGCAGTGCACCGGCTCCGGCTAGTGTCGGCAAATCCCAATGAGATGTTGCCTCCCCTGCCGCATCATGCCCAGTAGTGAAGCGAGGCTGTTGCTCAGCCGATATTGTAATAGACGTATCATTCATGCCTAGCGGCTTCAGAATGCGCTCAGTTACCAGTTCCTCATAAGACATGCCCGCCTTCAGCGCCAATATATGACCAAGTAAACCCGTAGCTAAGTTTGAGTATGCGGCTTCCTGTCCAATAGCCCGTTCGAGTGTATAACCAGATACAAAATCATACATTTGCTGAACTGTATAATCCACATAGGGGTTGGTCATATCTGCAGGGGTAAAGTTATCCGGCATTCTCGGCAATGCAGATGTATGCGTTGCTAGATTCAGAAGCGTAATTTTTCCCCCGTTATACGTTGGCAATGTAACGCCTTTGGGCAAATACATAGCCGCAGGATCATCCAATTTAACCTCACCCTTTAAAACCATGTCGGCCAATAAAATACCTGTGAATGTTTTGGTGATTGAACCGATTTCAAAAAGGCTAATCTCATTTGGGGCATCCCCGTTTGGTTTGCGTACTTGACCAGCACTAGTAAAATATTGCTGTCCTTGATCAAAGATACCAACAGCCACACCAACACCGTCACCGTGTGTGACCCGGGTTTTCAAAGCAGCTTCTATAGTGTCAACATCTATAGGTGCTGCCATTGCATATGAATTGAGTGGCAACAAAACCACCATAACCATCAACACTGTCTTGAATAATTTCTTCATTGTTTGAACCCTTTCCCTTTTTTCTCACTCACGCGTATTTATGTCGTTTCAGTCTTCACACTCTAATTGACCCGGCCTTTTTCCTTCGTAGGGTTAGTACTAATCTCATGATCCTTAGCTACTTCCATGACTATTTCCTTGATGTAAGAAACAACCGTGTCAGCATTAGCTTTATCTATAATCAAGCTATTATGATCGGCAGTATCCACCACAACGTGACGGCTATTACTGGATAAAGCTGCTATCTCTTTTTGCAAGCCCAGCCACAAATCACGGAATTCTTCAGGGTTCACACCTGCAGGCAAAGCACCTTCAGGCCCTTCTCCTCCAGCGGTAATAACAACAACGGGCCTATCACCCAAACTGGTGTTTGTAGCGGCTTGTTCTGCGGCACTGTCAAAATCTCGCATTTCCGCAAGGGATGTAGCCATATATTCTGATCGCAGATATGAAGCCTCTAACTGCTTTTGAATTACAAGGGGGTATGTCTGTAATGTTGGGTCAGTGGAAAAAAGATTTAAAAAGTCCGCCAAACCAAGGTTGTTGAATATTTTAGCAACAAAAAATATTTGCTCCACTTTCTTCGATTGTTCTGCCATGTCAATGTTTAGAGCAGCACCTTGACCGGGATGGCTTGCATCTAAAAAGGCAATGCCTGCAACATCGCCGGGATAAAGTTCAACATATTGCCGCATATAAAAACCTGCAATCGAATGGCCCGCAAAAACAAATGGGCGTTTAATTTCAGCTTTATCCAGTAGTGCATGCAAGGCTTTTGAGACTGTTTCAGAATCGCGCGGCAAACCACTTTCATCACTGCGTCCCAAACCGGCACGGTCATACAGGCACACCTGTGTGGTTTCAGAAACTCCCTGTTGTATCCAGTGATACAAGGACGACACAGAACCTGCTCCAGTTTCAACAACCACTGTTGGTAAGTAACTGCCAGAAGGGTCTTTTGGGCCAATACAATTGATATGCAGCCTGTAGCCACCAACATCATACAGTTCGCCCGCTGGCGGAGGGACTGATTTAAAGGTTTTCACCGTCAGACCAACAATAATCGGTACTACAATCACCACAACCAGAATAAGTCCAAGAACTTTTAGTATTTTTAATACTTTCTTCACGTCATCCCCGCATTCACCTTTTCAAAGGCATACTTATTGAACTTTGATTACAAAACTGAAGAGCCTTCGGCCCCACAATAGGGCCAAGGATAATATTTTTGGGTGTCGTTTTTGTCAGAAAGAAACCGCTAAAGAGGCGCCGACAGTACGGGGTTTAACAACAGAGCAGCTGCCAACACATTACCCAAGCCATCTATGCCAACGCCCCCAGTGGCAAAGTCGTAACTATCAAACAAATTGGTCGCATATAAGTTTAAGGTGACATTACCCTTGGTGAATCTCGCATTCAGATCCGTCAACACAACCTCTCCGAAAGAGAATTGCCGCGTTAACCCAAAACCTATGCCTCTTGCGGGGTCACCAAGGTAGGGCCCATTAAGCTCGTCAACATATCTAACGCCCAGCCCAACAGCCGCATTAATATCGCCAATGGTATAATCGTAATTGGCCCTGAGAGAAGCTGTCCAATCAGGCAAACCACGTGTTGCCTCGCCCGCAACCGCCCCTAGACCAACACTATCTGCATCAAGTGTACTTTTTGTATGAGCAACCGTGGCATGAAGCCTAAATTGATCGGTTACAAAAGCATTAAATGTACCTTCAAAACCATGGGATGACTGACCAACACCGGCATTCCCGCCGGATGTCAATGCATTCAGCGTGAGAGAAGTTTGAAAATTATTCCACTGCATGGCCCACAAGGCGACATCATAGGAAAGCTTACCTTCCAATACGCTACCTTTGGCACCTATTTCATAACTCCACAGGCTATCCGCATCGACAATACTAGAGGTTGCTTGCCCAGTAAAAGCATCGACTACGGGAATATTAACCCACGCTGGTCTGTACCCACTAGCAACACGCGCGTATAGGGAGAGATTATCCTCGACACGCCAGCGAGCATTGAACAGATAGGTTGTTACATTTTCTGAAACGCTAAACTGGCCAGCAAGAGGGGTTACAAGTAATCCACTAAAATTAAAGTCGGCATCCAAGGATGGTTCACTGTAGCGCAAGCCGGCTGTGACATCAAAATTTGGCGTCACATAATATGTAACATTGGCAAAAGCAGCCTTTTCTTCATAGCTAGATGGAAACTGGGAGCTATTCAAAATAAGCTCTTGAGGCTGCGCTACAGCAAGCTGAATGTTGCTGGTTTCATCTTTGCTGTAGAATAAGCCAACCTGCCACTCAAGTGTATCATTGTTTAAGGATGATAAGCGGAACTCCTGAACAAACTTCTCAGCTTCGGCTTCAGCAGAAACAGGAATAGACGTAGTTGTTCCTGGAGGGGATCCAGAAATAAAATCAATCACAGTGCCTATTGTTAATATGGGGTCAGAAAATTGTGGATTAGTATGCTGGGCATACCCGGTTACAGAAGTGAACTCAGCCCAATCAAAAGCGTATTTAAATGTCGCATCAGCTTTTTTATATTCAAGATTATTAAATCCAGGGTCAGGGCCAGCGACTTCATAGTCGCCGTTCTGCGGTACCAGCACAATATTATCAGGGTCGGCCACATTAAAACGCACCAAGTTATTACCTGAGGCTTTCGATTTCTGATACATACCAGAAACCCGCAAGCTTGCGGCTTCAGAAAACTTCAATAACCCCGTTATACTTACACCGTATACTTCGGACTCATTAAAATCATCATCAGCCAGTTCAAGGGTGGCGGGGTCTAGCCTGTCAATATATCCAGCTTGATCATTGTAAAAACCCGCAACGGTTATACCAAATTTATCTTTGACAATCGGTGCACTAATCATACCCCGGTATAATTGACTGACCCCTCCCTCTTTAGTTGTTGATATATCAACAGAGGCATTGCCGCGCACCTCTTCAAGAGCCGGGTCCTTGGTGATGTACCGAATGATACCACCTATGGAACTTGCCCCGTATAGTGTGCCCTGAGGGCCTTATACAATTTCAACACGTTCCAGATCCACCAACAAACCATCCAGGAATACATTAGCCCCAAAGGCAAACGGTGTTGATGTAGTCAAAGGCACATCATCAACATAAATAGCCGTTACAGGAATAAAGCTTTCCTGACTAACGGCCCGCATTGTGATGTTGCCCTGCCCCGCTTGACCCGTACCAATGAAATTCACACCTGGTACATAATCAATAATGTCCTCAAGTGACGTTAGACCTATGGCAATAAAATCAGCAGGATCAACGGACGCGATTGACATGGGCACATCCTGCAACTTTTGCGACCTGCGTGATGCAGTGACGATGATTTCATCCAGTTCAAGTGATACATCATCAGCCGCATCTTGTGTTTGAGCATTAACGCTACCAGTCACTCCAAAAACGAATGCTGAAATACTGGCTAGCAACGATTTTTTCGTTTTTCTTATGCTTACGTTTGGCATATGTTCCTCCCGGCTAAGTGCATTCGCACTTTTATTAAGCGAGACAACAATTACCCCGCTCTCCGTGAGGCCACCCTTTAAACCTGTCCCCCAAAGAAGAACGTTAAGTGCTTCCGTTAAAGAATAGATTCCATCTATGGCTTGTGTATGCGTGTTACCAAGTTGATCTGCCTGGAATAAAACAGAATGTTTTGTTTGATAGGATAAAGTCTTCACTGCTTCCGCCACTGGTAAGGACGGTATGTTCAGTTGAAATTCATCATCCGCATAAGCTGAAATTGCTAAAGCAGCATTGAAAGCTACAAGACAAGCAACAAGCCATGCTCGTATAAACACTCTATGGCTACTCCCACTCTGCGTGACCCGCTTCATTATTAACACACACCAAAATGTGGCCTCACAAGGGAAGTTCCTTTGATTGCCAAAAACCTCTATTTATTTTTTTATTATTTTCAATGTTCTTGCTTATTTTGTGACAAATGTGCGTTACACATTCATCCTTCGGTCATTCGAATGCGCACGTAGCGCTCGGACACATATTCGACTTCTACATCAAATGCTAACTCAAGGGCATCAAACAGAGCTTTTGTTTCTCCTGTTCGAAAAATACCGCCAAACTTCAACTGACTCAAATTTGGATCTGTTATCTCAATTCTAACGTTCGTGTAGCGATTGATCTCATCAATGATTTCAATAAGTGGCTGCGGAGAGAAATCTAAGATACCGTCTTGCCAAGACATTTCACTCTTCAGTTCACGCGCAGTTACTGCGGCAACTAAAGTTGGCTCTACACTTTTCGACAAAACTAGTTTCTGTCCGGAGTCGAGAAAGAGAGGCTTCTTCGCATTAATGTTAGCTAAGACTTGATGGGTTTTAACCTGTTCGACTTCACCAGCCAGATTTTGATAAGGCTTGACGACAACTGGAGCAAAAGCAACCCGTCCCTCCGAAACAGTTACACTAAGGTCACCATCGGTCCAACGCACAGCAAATGCTGTTCCAACCGCCTTCACAAATTTATCGTCCACATACACTATGAAAGGCCGCGCAGGGTTGTGAGCAACTTTAAAAATTGCTTCCCCTTTTAAAAGTCTTATACGGCGCTGACTTTTATCAAAATCAACTTCAATTTGACTGTTAGTATTGAGCTTAACAATTGAATTATCGGCAAGTGTTATTTCTTCAAAGCCACCAATATCGGTTGCTAGAATCAATGGCGCTTTGGGGTCCTGTGAAGAATCCACCAAAAAGTAACTTACACCGGCAAAAAGCACTAAAACACATGCAGTGAATGCACTGTACCACTTGACTGCAAAGCCGCCTGAACTTTGAGATACAGCAGAACTGTTTTTCTTTGCTGCGGCATTGATGGAATCTGCCATTTCTATCAGCACATTCATATCATCTGATAAGAGAGCCATTTTATGAATTTCATTGATATGCTGCGGACTGCGTCCCATCCATTCTTTAAGGGCTGTAAAGTCTTCTCTAGACATGTTTCCGGTTTCAAGCTGCGCAACCCATCCGCATGCTTCACCCGTAATATCCGGGGCCTTGTTCGAAAACTTTTCTTTAGTCATTTCGTTTTCATCAGTGCAATTAAACTTGCATCGCTCCTGGTCATATCCGTTTAAGAATAGACGAAGAACTACCACTTAGCTCTTCACCTTGCATTCTTCGATCCATAAATTCACTACAGCGTCTTAAGCCTGCAGCAACATGCTTCTCTGTTGTACTAATTGAAATTCCCAACTGTTTAGCAATTTCCTGATGTGAATACCCATACACCTTTTTCAAAACGAACACTTTTTGACATTGAGCTGGCAAAGTTGCTGCCGCATCCATAAACAATAACATCCGTTGGCGCCCCTCCAGGTTCTCTTCCTGCGAAGGTTCCTTAGAGATGTACTCTTTGGTGTCAAAATCCTCTATAAAGTCAATGATGGACTTGGATCTTTTTTCAAGTTCTTTTCTTGCTACATTGCGAGCGATGCCAAAAAGAAAGGCCCTAGGCTGTTCAATGTCTGTCTTCTTTTCAGCATTCAAAGCACGAAGAATTGTCTCCTGTGTGATATCTTCAATGTCGTGAAAGTTGGATGTAAAGCGCCTAAGATATTTACGAAGTATAGATTCATTTTCATTGAACGTCCGCATCATGACGCTCGAAAAAATGCTGCGCTTTATATCCTTATCATTAGCGTTCACTTCAACGTTGCTTCCGCGTCAAGTTTCAAGTGAACAAACCACCAAATAAAAAACCTTATCTTTAACATATCACTTACGCCCAACTTGATAAAGTCTTTGAAAAATATAAGGTTTATACAGGGGCGTGTTGTCGGTATCCGTGATAAAAAAAGTGGCACCGCCCAGCTCAATCGCGCAACCCGCAGTCATTATTAGATATTTACGTGAAATGTTCCTCAACAAAGTTTCCTCTCAGGAATTACTATGATTCCCTGCGGCGCCAGCTTCGTCGTTCTTCTCTGTCATGCAAATTCGAACAAAGCTTCACCTATCTCAATAAATATGTATTATTCAATTGTACAGCTTTATTGTAAATTACAACGTGACTAATATATAATAAAGCTGATTATTTTAGTCACCTCGTAGTGTTGTTGGATTGATTAAGGACATCCAACCAGTATAAAAAGGCCACGCAAATAGTATTCAGAAAGAGTGCGAACATGCCAAACGATTCCACACAAATTAGCGATTCTGACGAAGCCTACCGACTAATTATGGATGCAATTGTTATTCAGAAACTGTCGCCCAGCCAGAAGATCTCTGAAAACATCATCAACGATATGTTTGGTATCAGTCGAACGGTTTCGAGAAACCTGATAGAACAGTTAATAGCCAAACGTTTCGTCGTTTCTGTATCCCAACGAGTGACACAGGTCGCCCCTCTCACATTGCTGGAAATCAAACAGAATTTCACGCTGCGCAAAATGATATTGACAGAGATACTCTCGTTAGCCGCTGCAAATGTAGATTTTGAGAAATTAATTTTACTGAACGAAAAGATACAAAGCTTACAACCAATAACAGGTGATCGATCGGCATTGAAAGTGCTGAAGGCCAACAGACAACTGAATTTGGCGATGTGTGAAAAAACCGGATACCCGTTGATGCTGGACTGGGTTCGCCAATTGGAAGATATGGCGATGCGTATTTACTGGCTTTATGTGAGTACCAGCAAAAACTTCCCATACTCCAGCGACCAGCAGAGCGTTATTTTAGATGTTATGAAGCGAAACGAACCTGCAAGAATTAGGCAAGCCATTCAAGACATGATTATACAAACTGAGGAGAGAGTTTTATGCGCTTTCTTCTCCCATCCCCCTTTTTATAAATTGGACCTCAAGTACAGCCCGAAATGGAGTAAACACCCGCGTTAGAATAGAAGTTTCAGCGATGTGCCATTGGCTTTCACGTACTTCGGTAGAGCTGAAGCCACCTTAAGAGTATCGAGATTTGTCATTCAGCTACACGCTTGTCCGTTCTTTTAAAATACGGTTTTGTGCCACCACTTTCTGCAAACTCAGGGTTTAAAGGCTACAAACCCCAACTATCGCAATTTCCGATTATAGGCGGACTGGGATACATAGACATTTCGCGCTGGCCCTCTAGGCCAAAGGTTGATTATGAAGCGAGTATTGTTGCAACCGTCGTGACACTTGGCTTTGTGCCAGTGATGTACACACTGCTATTTAGCATTCGCGCCAAATGACCAGCACTTGTCTACAATCTGCAGGAACTCTTCAACCCGAAACAGTCTTGCAACGCAAAAATCCACTAACTTATTATGTTAACGGGTTTTTCTATCGGTCCTAGGGGTAGGATTTGAAACCACGACCTTCAGGTTATGAGCCTGATTGATTGGGATTTAACATATTGATTTTATTATTATATTTCAATCGTGTAATTTTTTGTGTGCAAATTTTGTGTGAGTCTTGAGATTCGCAAAACTCATTTTAAAGTACCATCATCAACAAACTGCGGTTTTTGGGTGTTTGTATTCCAACACATCATCCAGGCTAATCTATGTCAAAAGTCAAACTCGATGAATGTAAAGTATAGCATTCAAAACAAGCTCTGGTTTTTATGAATATCCTCATAGGCATAATGGTGGATAACTTATGCTCAAGCTATGAGTAAAACGCTTTTTTGTCCGAGTGCTTACTTTGTCGTGTCAAATATAGGCATAGTTTCGCGAGTACGCTAACACGGTGTCTCCACTTAATTAGTGGAACCAGTGTGGCAAGCTCATATGTAAATTCGTCGACTTAATTGGCCAGGCCAAAAGTTTACTTGTTTGCCAATCGTCGTGTGCGTCGTTACCAACGGCACTTAGCCACGCCGTATGGATCAATCTGCCTAAACGTAAAAAGATAGGAAGACAGGGGTCTTAAAGCATATTCAAACTGTGCCAAGTCTTTGATCAACTCATCGCGACCTTGGTACTTAATCTCTATCGACTGACGGTACTGAGGATCTTTGTTTGATATGGAAGCTATATAGCTAAATTCCGACCGTGGAATATAATAGCCTTGCAGATCATATCGACTAGGCGGTCGCACGTCTGTTAGAATGTTATCCACATACACTAGGTCATCTTCGAAATCCCATATCTTGGTATGGTCAGTATTAATCAAGAGGTGATTTTGACGCTCTGATTCTGTGACCAAGTTCGAAAACATAGTGAGGCTGCTTTGCGCACCAAACAAATAAGGAAAGCCCCCCCAAATCAAGACTAAGACGGGGAATACAGCATGCGACCAGGACCAATGTGGCCAAGTGGATGAGCTAATTGTAGGCAGTTGCCAACTGAAGCCTTTTAGCCAATAGATGAACAGGATGGCCGCAATCAGTTCCAGCACAGCAAAATCATACAAGACTCCTAGCACAGAAGTTACCGTATAGCGATCCTCAAACCACCGCCTCTTCAAGGCCATTCCAATGGCGTTTGCGCAACCAGTCTTCTAGTTTGCTTGTATTGATATAACAGCTCTCAAATAGCTGCTCTTTGGTTCGCAGGTCACGAAAATCGGAAACCATATCTTTATCGAGCGATAGCCAGATATTAAACCGGTCAATATCTATCCAAACATTATCGTCAATTTTCACGACAGCTGATGACAGCATGTTGGTCTTACGGTGAAACAGCCAATTACGAATAGTTCCCCTTTTAAAAGCTGGCGCTTGCGTGACCAGATCATCCACGCTTATCAGCCTGTCAAAGTTTATCGTTCCTATCGTTTAATCCACCATCATGGTTTGTATACATCTCTTATATGCAACCATAATAATCAGGTTGCTGACACTGCATGAAACCGGGACGGTGCCTCCTTTCTACCAAGAACAGTATTGGTTAGGTTGTTCATTATTTGGCGCGTGTGATCGCTCGATAAATGCTGATATCGCTGGGATGATTTAAGAGATTTATGGTGCAAAGCGTCCATCACCTCCTTCTGCCCAGCTCCCAACATACTTAGGTAACTAGCGGTGGTGTGCCGCAAGTCGTGTCAGCGGAAGTCTTGCAATTCAGCATCTCTGATTGCTTTCTGAATACGTTTGTCAAACTTGAGCGGTTTGGTCGGGTCACTGCTATGGAACACCAAAGGGCTATCATAGCTTCTATCAGCGTATAGGAGTTTTAGCACTTTCATTGCTTCTTCACAGATCGGCTTCATACGCGGTGATGTATCGTGCTTGGTGCTCTTGAGGAACAAAAATTTAAGCTTTTGCAGTTTGTGGATACTGCACCACGGTAGCCGGATTATTCAAAAGTTAAAATACGGCACCAAATAGACACTCAAAGTCACAAATTTGATACGCACTGCAACGTGCAAATATACATCTCATGGTAATATTCGTGCAGCTTGCTGAAAGAGGGGGGCAAGCCTTCTCTTGAGCTAAATGCAACCGGGTAACAATTGTTTTGGCAGCCGTCAGCTATGCTGTCGCCGTCGGGCATGGATTTACCATATGAGGATATTACCCTATGTTTCCTTACCTTAAATTTTTATGTACGTCCGTCTTCATGTGCATGCTTTGCACGAGCAATGCGATCAGCGAATCTTCAGAAAATCATCAGTCAGATGACAAATTGGATGAAACATCAAAAGTATATATGGCCCTCTCCGGCGGTGGTTACCATGCCCATGCCGGCGCATCAGCCGTTATGATGTCGTTAATGGACAGAGTGGGTGACAATGCTGATATGTCTCGTATTACCAAAAACATTGACGCCATTTCCTCCAATTCAGGTGGCAGCTGGTTTTTGTCTCAGGCAGCTTATACGGATAAATTTCGCACATCCCTCGAAGAAACAAATGCTTGGCTAAATTACACGAAAAGACCGGAACGCGACGTTGAGGGTGGCTATTTGGGAGAGGCATATGATTACATTGATACCCACAAAATAGATATTGTTGAGGTGTGCAGTATCGCGGTTTTCTGGACGAACTGCAAAAATGAGCTTCAATCCTCAGACTCCTATTTAAGATTTCTATTGTCCGGCGTTAAAGCCACATCACCAAGCCCCAGCTGGCACCAATTAGCTGAAAACGCTGTGTTCGGGGCAAAATTTACTGCGCCCTGGCAAGAAATGGCCGAGTATGCGAAAAGCAACGTGATAACAAGCGATCGCCAAGAATGGGCAAAAGATAAATCGCTGATTTTTGCCAGTGCCTTACTTACCGATGCACCTGCACTTAATGGTATCATCAAGATAAAGTCACTTGCAGGGTATCAAGATTCTCTAGACGGTCGGCTCGCTCTCGTTCCGGGTGCCACACCTGTTATGTTTACAATCCCCAATGTATCGTCAAATTTTGTACCTGGTGGCGATGTAACTCTGCAGTATGGGCATTGGGACAAAACCTTTGTGAAAGAAGATAAGATACAGCCATATACGCTTCGGCAGGAAGTTGAGTTTGGTAATGCTAGCGTTCTTGATGTTGCCGCTAGCTCATCAGCTGCAGGTGCCGGGTTTATTGATATCCCCAATATGGCGAAGAGTACCTTTCTTGATATCCGCGCTGCCCCTGCCCATATGGCAGCTTTTTTGGATAACTTTGCGCCAGCTTTTACATTCGCGAATGAAGGTGGTGCTGAATACAAAACAGGCTCTGAAGTAAAAGACATGAAACTTGCTAATATGTCCGCGAAAGGGCTGGCTAGGCTCGCAGATGGTGGGTTTGTCGACAATACCGCTGTTGCCTATATGGTCAAGTTTATGGAAGACAATGGAAAACTTAAGAATGATTTCAATATATTAGCAATGGATAATTACCCGTCACAGCCGCTAGTATATATAAACAGTGGCGCAAAATTCACAACGGGACCAGACGTTGCTGGGCTATTTGGTTTTCCCTACAAAGACGCCACGACTCACACTGTTCCACTCTTTGGAAAGTTCCAGTATACCGGCATAGTGCCGCACATCTTCAAGTCTGACGCATATTTTACCGGAAAAGATGAAAACATAACTCCGGTCAAAGGTGAAGAGAACTGGTGTGCTTGGATTGAGCCAAACCTAGAGACTGAAACAGAGAAATGTGTTATCATCAACACGGGTAACCAGTCAGGGCACCTCAAGGAGCATTGCAATTTGTACCTGTCCTATACTCGTTATAAGGTGGAAGTGAAGGCAAATAAGTATTTTGGGATCAAAGGCGGCGTCAAAGGCAATCTCCATGTCTTTGCCATTTTGGGTAAAAATACTGGGGTTGTTCCAGACACTGAATTTCAATATGGCTGCTATGTGAAGCTAATGAAAGGCGTCCACACAGTCGTGACGGGAGATAATTTGTTTGGGAATACGTTGGCATCAAAACTTGGACTGTCTACAGAATAGAAAACAATGTCCGCTGCCTATAACTAAATGCAGCGGACATTAAAAACAGTTCAATTCTTTGAAGTCTCTATTTAAAGGCACCTCACTTGTATTTTTAAGCAAAAAGCCTGGCTTCTAGAAAGTTACATTGGATGCTGTCAGGTCCGTGACAGCAATGCCAATGATGAAAACACTATCACCACCGCCAAGGTCTATGAGCACACCAGCCTGCCCGCCCTGAGTGCTATCACTGGCTGCCCCTGTCACCTCCGCAAGGCTCATAAAGTCTGTG
The DNA here is from genome assembly GCA_011088215.1 of Sphingomonadales bacterium. Lineage (GTDB taxonomy): Bacteria > Pseudomonadota > Alphaproteobacteria > Sphingomonadales > Kordiimonadaceae > Kordiimonas. The sequence goes on from JAALKD010000058.1 coordinate 21,517, forward strand.
GTTGCAAAGGTTAGGTCTATTGTGTCCTCAGATGCACTGAAGTCCTGCACGGTGTCATTGCCGCTGTTGGCACCAAAGACAAAGCTGTCTGCACCAGCGCCGCCCGAGAGGTCATCATTGCCAGCCCCAGCCCATATCTCATCGTCGCCTGCTCCGCCGTCGACTGTGTCGTCACCGGACCCACCGTAGAGCGTATCTGCCCCAATACCACCTTGCAGGCTATCGTTATTGTCCGCGGCTTCGCCGCGACCACCATAGAGAATGTCGTTGCCGTCACCACCGCTGACGGCGTCATTACCGCGCCCACCACCAACGGTGTCATTGCCAGCATCACCACCAACTGTGTCATCGCCAAAATCATCGTTGCCGCTGAAGATCTGGTCATTACCGGCACCACCGCGCAGCGTATCTTCACCTGTGTTGCCGATTACCTCGTCATCACCTGCGCCGCCAATAATCAAATCATTGTCATTGCCGCCATCAATAGTGTCATTGCCGGTGCCACCATCAATGGTATCGCGGCCATTGCTGGTAGTTATATTGTCATCGCCGCCAGCACCGTTAACGCTGTCATCCTCATTGCCACCGGTGAGAGTATCACTCGTTTCGCCGCCAGTTTGAGTAACGACTTCCTCAACATCAGTGACTGTCACAGAGACTGAGGCCGCCAGGCTTCCGCCTGCAGCTGTTGCACGCACCCCGACCTGCACGGTTGGTTCGGTCTCAAAATCGAGGGAAACGCCGTCCGCAAGCCGAAGAGTTGTGCCGTCGACTACAAAACGACTATCAAGAGATGAGAAGGTGATACTGTCGCCGTCCGGATCTGTACCAGAGAGCGTGCCGACAACTGCGCCTTCTTCGTTCTCGGCTACGTTACCACCAGACAGGCTGATGCTTGATGGGGGCCGGTTGCCCTGTGTTACATTGAGTGTAAAGGTATTCGGAGCCGCATCAAAGGCCGTACCGTCATTAACACTGAAGGTAAACTCATCAGCCCCGGTTCCGCTTGGCGTGTAAACAAGATTCGCAATATCCGCGAGTGCGATAACTTGCCCTAGCGTAACATTCGTTCCAGACAGCTGCAGTGTTCCATTATCAAGAGTGAGCGTATCAATTCGCACACTGGCAAGGGCATCGCCGGTATCCACATCTGCAAAGCCAAAGTCACTGGCTGCAAAGGTTTTTGTGCCATTGGTGTTTAAGGCCGCATTACCATCGGCACCTGTCGGTGCATCATTGGCTGCCGTAATGTTAAGGTTAACGGTGCCAAGGGCGACATCGGTGCCACCGCCTGTACCAGTGTTACCGCCGTCATTAACCGTTACAGAAAGAGTTGCACCTGGTGTGCCGTTGTCATTCAATGCACCAGTATATTGAATATTGGTGGCGGTGTTGAGATAGGTATCTACATCAGTCACCGTGCCCGACACTGTCAGCGTACTACCGGAGCCACCAAGAGTAATGCCGGTAGACGCCGAGCCTGCCAGTGTGCCCTCCGAAGCTACAAGCGTTAGCGTAATGCTCCCGGAGCCACTATCTGCATCGGCAAGCGCGAGCGCACTGAGATCAATGTTACTCGCTGCATCTTCGGCCACTGTCAGAGTTGCTGGCAGGCCAGTACCCGTGGGGGCATCGTTTACAGCAGTAACATTGACAGTGATCACCGCGGTGTCCCCGGGCGGCGCCTGGAAAAAAGCAATGGCGCCGCCAAACTGCCCGAAGAAAATATCCTGATCACTATCGCCGTCAATATCGACAAAAACGGGTGCTGAATAGGTACCAACACTGGCGCCGTTAAAAGGGTTGTCACTGCCGGTAACTTCCGTGAAAACAGGGTTTAGATTGGTGCCTGTGTTACGAAAAAAATTAACTACATTATTCCCGGCTTCCCCAACAAAAGCGTCCAGATCGCCGTCACCATCGATATCAAGAAAGGCCAGCTTCGCATCCTCGCCTATATCGACCCCATCAAAAGGGTTATTGGTGCCAGTTTGCTGACTGAAAACAGGGTCGGTAACGGTGCCCGTATTGCGGAAAAAATTAATGGTGCCATCAAACTCACCAATAAACACATCCTGGTCGCCATCATTGTCAATATCAACAAAAGCTAGAACGGCGCTGCTGTCTGCAGCAGTTACACCGTTAAACGGGTCATTGCTTCCTGTGATCAAAGAAAAAACGGGGCTGCTGGCAGTGCCCGTATTCTCAAAATAGTTAATACTGTTATCGCCATCCCCAACGAAGGCATCTCGGTCACCGTCGTTGTCAATATCGACAAATACCGGAGCGGCGAAATTACCAACGTCTACACCGTTGAACGGGTTGCTACTGCCTGTTACTTCCAAAAAGATTGGGCTTGAGGTGGTTCCATCGTTACGGAAGAAATTAATGGTACCATCACTTTCGCCGATGAAAGCGTCGTTATCAATGTCGACAAAGGTCGGGATTGAAAAATCACCAACGTCCACACCGTTGAATGGGTTGCTGTTAACACTAACCCCGGAAAAAGAAATGCCCGCATCAAGTGCTCCGCCTGCTGCGTCAGTGACATTTATTGTCAATGTACGGCTGGAAGTTGGTGCGTCTGCCGTTGCGGTAAAGTTCAGCGCCTCAATCAACGCATCAACCGCATTCGGTGTTGCACTGGCGTTAAAGGTAATGGTTGCGGTCGCACCGGCGCCGCCAGTTAATATACCAATCTGTGTGCCTTCAAAGCTAACGACGCCTGTGCCGCTTACAAACCCAATTTCGCCCGTCCCGCCACCAGTGTTTTGAACCGATACAACGTCGCCTGTCACCAAGCCTGAGACTGTGAGGGTGCCACCGGTAAGATTGCTATCAATATCCGCGAAGGTTACTCCGCTGTCGATCAAGACAGTCTGATTTTCATTAACTGCAAGCGTCGTTGATAGACCGGTCAAGGTTGGGGCGTCATTCACAGCTGTAATGTCAACATTGCCGCTCGCCAATTGCGGGTTCACTGTTCCATCATTGACATGCACCGTATAGGTGGCTGCCGCTGTGCCATTGGCATTGAGTGTCCCGATATACTGAATGTTAGAAGCCGTGTTGAGGAATGTATTGATGTTGGCCGCCGTACCAGCAAGCGTCAGAGAACCTGAGCCAGAACCACCAACTGTAACACTACCGCCTGATATGGCAGCGAGCGTACCGCCACTGACTGCAACGGTAACCGTTAGGCTGTCGCCGTCCACATCAGCAATATCGAGAGCAGACAGATCAAAATTGCTAGCTGCATCTTCGGTCACCGTCACTGCAGACGGCGCTCCCGTCGCGGTTGGAGCATCATTGGCAGCTGTGATATCGATGTTGGCTGTAGCGGCGGTGCCGTCCGCCGTGCCATCGTTGGGTGTAATGGTAAGCGTGGCCTGATTATCACCGCTTGCATTTGACACGCCAGTATATTGAATGTTTGAAGCTGTATCCAGATACGTGGTGATATCAGCAGCACTGCCCGCAAGTGTAATCGTGGTGCCATTGACCAGGGTTTCCGTCACACCCGAGCCTACGCTTGCACCGTCCGCAGGAGTGCTGAAAGTACCCGCGCTTACGGATAGCGTTACCGTTAGACTGTCACCATCTGAATCGGCGACAGAAACGGCAGATAGATCAAGGTTGCTGGCCGTGTCTTCAGCTACTGTTATGTCATCAGGCGTGCCGGTAACTGTAGGAGCATTGTTGGTCACACTCTGGTTGAACACAAGGTTATCGAAACCCAGTCGCCAATTCTCCGTGCCAGTGTACGAAACGGTAAAGCTGGTAACATTTGTCCAGCCGACAGGAGACACATCGGCAATTGCGTCCCCAAAATCTGCATCGGCATCGGAGATGGTGAAAGTTGTGCCATTGCCCGCAGTAACAGTCAGCACATAATTGCCTGAATTTCCGTTAGCATGCTCACCCAATTGCAAATTTGTAATATCAACAGGGGTGTCAAATGCGACTGTGTATGTTTGGGCTGAAGTCATAATGCCGGGATCAAGAAACCCTGAGCTTATGCCGACAGTTTCAGTGCTTGAATTGGTAACTGTCATGGTTACGCCGTCAACCGTTTCGGTGAGCGTATCCGAACCTGAACCAGACGTGCCAACAAGATCAAATGTTCCGCCAAGAACAGATGCGAAACCCTGCATATTGGCGGCAGCTATGGGAGCTATATGCGCAAAAGCACCAACGTTGGCATCCAGTTCCCAGTCTCCGCCGCTCTCAGAGTTTCCGGTTAAGGTTTTTGATGCTGCAACAGGGGCGCCGGTATAATGCGACAATGCCTCTACGAACCGCTGCCCTTCTATGCCTTTGGCAATTTCACAGCCGTAAAGACAGAGAGCGCCGTCATTAGATAGTGCCCGTCCAATTTCACAGAGCAGCGTTTTATGCTCATCAAGTGTTTCTGTTGTAATTGTATCGTGCCCGATACGAAGCTTTCCCGGCTCGCCGTGGGATAATATGCTTAGCGACTGGAGGTCACGGTAGGGGCGCAATTTCTTATCAAGATCAAAAACACTCTCTACAAAAATTATATCTGCCTCTGGCAAAACGCCCGCAAGAAGTCTTTCATATCCTTCAATGGTAGCGTCAATGACAACCAGATCTGTATAATCTTTTTTTTCAATCGACAATGCGTCGACATGGAGCATTTTGTGCATGATTTCCTAGCCTTAAAATATAAAAACTCACAATTTCGTGGTTAGTTTTCATTGGTGGAATAGAGGGCCACACCTCAGACAAACTATCAGTGGCCAGGGTTTTATGTGTTGCAGTACGTCTGAAATATGTTGCTTTGCGTCTCAAAATTGGCAAAGTGTTCAGAGTGCGATAATGCAACCAAGTGGGGAATGAAATGAACGCGAAAGCTTGGTGCAGCAACTGGCATGATGCCAAAACTGCAGGCCAAATACGCCGTTCAGAGAAAAAGCCTGAAGGCAGAAACGTACTGCGCACAGGGCTTGATACCCGGAAAGTGGAACAACACGAACAATATGCTTTCTGGCGCGACTATGCCACGGATGTTGGAGAGTTTGAGCGACTTGAAAATTGCGGCAGCACTTTCACCGCTTTCAACGACACCCATTACACATCTTCTATGACCTATTCCCAGCATAGCGTTGCGCAGCCCAGCAGTATTGACCGAACGAAGTCCTATGCTGACAATGCCAAGGCTGACGTTTTGGCAGTGCAGTTAAGACTGAGCGGCCAAGAACTCGCGAACAGTTTCGAGACTGAACGAATGTTTGAACCGGGCGATATTCGCATAATGGATCTGACCCAGCCCTTTTTTTCCGCGAATGCACATTATGACAATATTGGTATTTTAGTTGAAAAGAAACAGCTTCGAGATCTGGTGCCCAATTTGGAAGACTTGCACGGCGTGACCATAGCAGGATCTCCCATGGCAAACTTTCTGTCTGCGCATTTCAGGTCAACTTTTGAGGTTTTGCCAAGCCTCGGCCGGCTTGAGGCGGAAAGACTATCAGACGTTACATTGGAAGCATTGAGTGCTGTGCTTATGATTGGCGCAACACCCAATGCTATCGACTCTGATCTTTTTGACCAGCAGACGATACGTGCTGTACGGCATTATATTAGACAGCACCTTACTGACCCCAAATTATCTCCGGAACGAATTGCTCGTGGGATTGGCATGTCTCGCGCGAAGCTATTTCGGCTTTGTAAACCGTATGGCGCGCCAATGGAAATGGTGCGCCATCAACGCCTGAAGACCGCGCAAGATATACTTCAAACAGGCAAGGCGCATTCTGTTGAAGAAGCTGCTTACATGGTAGGATACGAAAATCGCAGTAGCTTTAGCCGGGCTTTCAAAGCTGAATTTGGGGTTTCTGTAAAAGAATTTTCCCAATCCGACTAAGTCTTTACCTTACTGGGAAGTACCTTGGTTTTTGGCCTAGTAAGCACAAAGAAAAAGCTACCTAACTCATAAATTAACTGGCTTGTATTGGCTACGGGAGTAGGATTTACGCCCGCTTGAAGATGTATCTTCAATGCTCCGAGGCCCTGCGTAAGCTTATGCTTTGCAACACTTACTTGGTCTGAACCTTTGACGGTTCAAAGCTTAATCAGGGAGCCAAAAAAGAAACTCCCCACCACACGAGGTGGTAGGGAGTTTTTGATGGTTGCGGGAGCCTGATTTACTCAATGTCATACATTTTAACTTGATCAATTATACAATAAGAAAACGCCCCCGGATATTAATCCGAGGGCGTCGTCATACTGTATGACAATGGTGGTTGCGGGAGTAGGATTTTAGGTGCGCATGCCTATCGGCATTGCTTCCTTGTC
>JAALKD010000059.1 GCA_011088215.1 Sphingomonadales bacterium
TCAACCACATCGGCATCGATCATCATATGCGCCTTGTCAAACGCGCGAACCGACAGCGTACGCACCAGAAGCGGCGCTGGCACTTCGTTCACACCAAGCGTCGCCTGCGCCGACGTTTCTGCCACAAAGATTGCATGTGCAGACCGGTACGGCGTGTTAACCGGCAAGTGAGCGTAATTCAGTAATACAACCCGCTCCCCCGGGGTGGCATGCTGCACACTGACCCGGCAGGGGAAACCGGGGTCACTGTTGTCGGCGATCAGCATTTCGGCGCCCTCGACCTGCAAGTCCGCCTCTGACATCGCGAAATACGGGGCGAAACTTTCTGCCGGCAATCCCATTAATTGAAATGTCATCTCCTGCCTCCTTTTACCTGAGCATTGTTTCGGTCGGCACGCCCGTGCCTTGGCAAAAGCAATAGCGCGCATCTGCATTCGCGCCAACATCGAAGCCAACTCCACCGCCGATTCCAGCGAGTATGCCAGCCGTGCAAGAGCTAAGAAGCGAGCCGTGCAACACCGCGCAAGCCGCGCCCCATGCCAAAAAAAGGAACTCCCATGCCTTCCACCCGAACGATCGGCTTATTACTTCTTGTTGGTTACGCGCTGTCGCAGGGCTTGCGCGATGTTTATCTGGCAGGTGCCTTCGGCGCGATTGGTTTTTTTGACTTGGTGTTGTTGGCCTTCACCAGCGCAACAGCGTTTTTTACTGTATGTCTGGCGGTGGCAAGGCCAACAGATTTTAAACTGTTACTGCGCCATTGGCGAAGCCTTCTGGCCGTGAATATTACCACTACGATTGCGTGGCTGTGTTACTTCGGCGCACTAAATCTGATCGAACCATCGGTGGTCAGTACCATTTTCGCGGGCGTGTCACCTATTGGCGTAGCGCTATTTGCATTGTTGGGCCTTCGGTCCGCTGACGGCGCGGCTGCCCAGCCCGCCGAACGGCGGTTGCATATTGCCATTCTGGCGGCCATGGCCTTCCTGGCGTGAGTGGTGCTGTCGGGCCGGGCCGGCACGGCGAGCATCTCACTGTCTGATGCAGTTTTCGGCCTGACACTTGCTGCCTGTAGCGGGCTGGCGATCACCGCCGAAACGGTTTTCGCGAAACGCATGAACGAAGTAGACATTTCCGCAACCGGGGTGTTGGCGTTGCGGTTTGTCATGATTGCGTTGGTAGGGGCAATTGCAGTGTTCGGCTTCGGCGAAAGCCAGATGGGTGACATGGATGGGGGTGAGATCGGCCTTGTGACATTGAAAATTTTAATATTGATGGTAGCGCCCTTGTATCTGGTGGGTAAAGGGCTCGCGATCACTTCGCCGTTGACCACTGGAATTGTAGCGGCGTTTGGACCCACTGTCGTATTTTTCATGCAAGCAGCAGAAGGCCGTGTACCAACCTCATACTGGGTGCTGGCGGCAACGATACTATACGTTGTGTTGACCTGCGCCAGCTTGTTGCTGCGCACCCTAAGAACGGCAGGCAAGCGAAGGCACAAAATCTAGATAGGCAGGACCCGGTCAGGGGGCCGGTGGCCGTCGGCATAGGCCTGAATGTTGATCAGTACTTTCTCACCCATGGCGGTGCGGCCTTCAACCGTGGCGCTACCCATGTGGGGCAACAAAACAACATTATCCAACTCCAACAGCTTGGGATTAATGGTAGGCTCGGCTTCAAACACATCCAGCCCTGCGCCAGCGATGCGGCCAACCTCGATTAGGTCAGCCAAGGCTTCCTCGTCAATAATTTCGCCGCGTGCTGTGTTAATGATCACTGCATGGGGTTGCAGTTTCTTAAGCCGAGCACGGTCCAGCAGATGCTGAGTGTCAGCGGTAAGCGGGCAATTGACAGAAACAATGTCCATGCGTGCCAGCATCTGGTCCAGGTCTTCCCAATAGGTGGCTTCCAGTTCGCTCTCTACATCCGCCGGCAACTGTGTGCGGTTGTGGTAATGTACCGCCATATTAAAGGCTCGCGCGCGCCGTGCTACTGCGCGGCCGATGCGGCCCATGCCGATGATGCCCAAGCGCTTGCCCTCGATACGATGGCCCATCAGGAAAGTGGGGGTCCAGCCGGTCCATTCACCTGCGCGCAGAATTTTTTCACCCTCGAACAAGCGCCGCGGTACGGACAGTAATAACGCCATGGTCAGATCGGCTGTGTCTTCCGTGAGTACGCCGGGCGCGTTGGTCACCTTGATGCCTTTATCCTTGGCTGCGGTCAGGTCAATATGATCCACACCGGCGCCGAAATTGGCAATCAGGGTAAGTCGTTCGCCCGCCGCTGCCAGAACATCAGCGTCAATATTATCGGTAACAGTTGGCACAAGCACGTCGGCTTCTGCCACAGCCGCTTTCAATTGGTCAGCGGTCATGGGCGCGTCAGCAAGGTTCAGTTTTACATCAAACAGCTCGGCCATGCGGGTCTCGATGCTGTCGGGTAATTTACGTGTGACAATAACCTTGGGCCGGTTTCTGTTTCCCATTTGACTCATGCCAAAAAATACCCTTTTCTTTTTATCAGTGTGTTGGCGAAAATATTAGTGGTTGGTCGCCCTTCAGCGAATGCGTTGTCTAGCAGATGACGTCAGGCGTTTCAAACCACAAGCACAGGGTGCAGATTTAAGTGCAGGACAAAGGGAACATCGCGGTGATTGGACACCCCCTAAAACAAGGCGTTATGGCGTTTTTGGCGCTGGCAGTACTTGCTGGAAGTAGCGGCGTAAAAGCTCAGGCCCAAGGACAAATGGTAGGCGCAAGCGGTAACCCCTTGCCCCGATTCGTTGCCATGAGTGCTAGCAAAGCCAATCTGCGCACCGGACCAGGACGGCAATATCCGGTGGCCTGGGTTTACCTGAAGCGCGGCCTGCCGCTGGAGATTATCGATGAACACGGTGCCTGGCGCAAAGTGCGCGACCATGAGGGTACTGCGGGCTGGATGTTGGTTTCGCTTTTGTACGGTAAGCGTACCGTGATGATCCGCGGCAAACAACGCAGCCTGCGTGACGCACCCCAGCTGACCGCACCAGTAACAATTATCGCCGACCCTGGCGTAATCGGTGAAATAGACCAGTGCGACGGCCTCTGGTGCGAAATTGTCATCGATGGCTCCAACGGATGGATTGAGCGCCGGCATGTTTGGGGTGTTTATGCCACAGAAGAGATAGACTAGAGACACAGGGGAAAAACCGACCCCGACGACCGGGCGGCCCACCCTAAACCCGCCTTAGACCCCAGCGTCAATTTCAACCAAATTTCCAGAAAGGCTGACACCGTCACTCTTTCTCTTGACGAATATATAAGTACTTATATAATTAGTTGCATGAAATGATATGAGGCAGCTTGATGGACAATGAACTTTATTTCGAGATGGGGCTGGGCACGCGCATGCGGCGACTGATCGAGACCATCTCAACGGGCATGGAACGGGTCTACGACGAAGCGGGCGTTGATGTACGCACCGGTCATTTTTATGCACTTTATGCGGTGGCCGAGCGCGGGCCGCTAACCATAAACGCCATTGCCAATCTGGCAGGCTTCTCTCATTCAGCCGTTAGCCAGACGATCAAAAAACTGGTGGCGGGAGGGCTAGTGGAAGCGCAAGCCACAAATGATGGTCGGCAAAAACAGATCGCGCTTACTAACCATGGCAGCCATATGGTTGACCGCATGCGCCCGATGTGGACAGCAGCGGACGGAATGATCAAAGACGCCTGCGCTGAATCGAGCGTGGACATCATCGGCGCAATCACTGGAGTGGAGGCGGCGCTGAAGCGCTGCAGTGTTTATGACCGGCTTCAGGAAAAACTAGTTGGAAGCCCCTGCCCCAGTTTCACCGTTGAAGAATATTACGACCGTTGGCGACAAGCCTTCTACGATCTGAACATCTGGTGGATGCGAGATTATTTCGAAGTTGAACCCATCGACGAAGTAATGCTCAGCGATCCGGAAAATCAAATTCTTGCCAAAGGCGGTGAGATATTTTTTGCCATCGCTGAAAACCAAGCGGTTGGTACAGTTGCCATGAAACGCGAACGCGCGGGCGTGTTCGAACTGACCAAATTGGGCGTCGACCCCTCGGCGCAAAAAGGCGGCATGGGAGCAGCTTTGTGTGAGCGGGTGATCGAGCGCTTTATCGCGCGCGGCGGCGATACCCTGTTTCTGGAAACCAATACTGTGCTGGAGCCCGCAATCAAACTGTACCAGAAACTCGGGTTTGTGGAAAAACCATTTCCGGAGGAAAGCCCTTACGAGCGCTCAAATTACTACATGGAATGGCAGGCCCCGAAATGACGGTTAATCTCGTTGAAATCACCGGTTATAACCCCGCATACAAACAAGCCTTCCATGATCTGAATATTGCATGGCTGGAGGAGTATTTCACGGTCGAGCCCGCCCACCGGCAAATGCTGGAGAACCCCGAGGCAGAGCTGGTGACCGGTGGCGGCGAAGTGTTTTTTGCGGTTCGGGCCGGTCAGGTACTGGGCACCGTGGGGGTGCGCAATGCGGGCGGCGGCATATATGAATTGACCAAACTTGCAGTTAGTCCGGCAGCCCAAAGCTTGGGGTTGGGGCGTTGGTTATGCGAAACAGTGATCGATTTTTTCTGCGCAAACAACGGTACGACGCTTTATCTGGAAACCCATAACAAGCTGAAACCGGCCTTGCGCCTATATAAAGACCTTAATTTTACCACGGTTAGAAACCCGGGTGACAGCCACTATGACGGCTGCGATCTTTATATGGAATGGCAAGGCGCAAAAGCCAAATGAAGCCACGATCAATTAACGGTTCGTGCCTTCGGAAATACAATCAGTATATCAGTGCCTGAGCCCGGTTTGCTTTGAATATGAAACTCGGCATCATGCAACTGTAAAAGAGATTTCACCAACGGCAAGCCAAGCCCTGTGCCGCCGCTTTGGCGGCTATAAGTTGTTTCACCCTGCTCAAATGGTTTCAGCACACGGGTTACGGTTGCAGCATCCATACCAACGCCGGTGTCGGTGAGCGAAATTTCGAGGCCGCCACCGGACACGGCTGTTGCCAACAACACTATCACGCCGCCCTGCGGGGTGAATTTGATGGCGTTGGACAACAAGTTAGTAAGAATTTGGTGAAAGCTGCGTTCATCTGCCAGCAACAGCGGTACGGCACCGACCACTTCAACGACAAGCTTTATGTTTTTTTCTTTCGCCAGCATGTCCATCATTTGATGCACCGTATCAAACATCTGTTCGACATTGACGCGATCTTGTGCCAAATCGACCTTACCAGACTCAATTTTTGATAGGTCCAGAATATCGTTAATCAGCGACAGCAAATGGTTGGCGCTTTTTTCTATGTCGCGAGCATATTCTTGGGTTTTATCGGGTGATACTTTAAAGCCCGCGTCGCCCTGCAATACCTGCGAAAACCCGATCATCGCATTAAGTGGGGTTCTGAACTCATGGCTCATGTTGGCGATGAAAGCAGATTTTGCCCGATTGGCTTGTTCTGCCTCGCGCGCAGCAAACTGCATAATACGTGCGTTGTCTTCTACCACGGTTAACCGCTTTTCTGCGACCGCGCCAAAACGTATTGAACGCGCCAATTCGGTGAAAACCAGTAGCAATACGAGCTGAGCCAATAGCGTCGATATCAGGAATACCGTGTGCAGATCAAAAAACGGGAGGGGGCCGAAAGTTAACGCCAGGCCAACACTTGCGGCGGAAGCACCAAAAAACAGCCAACCCCAGCGCCGCTGTTTGGCGTTGGCTGCAGCGAAAATCAGTGCGGCGTAAAATACCGGCGCCCACATAAGATAATAGTCAATATTGCTCTCCGTGCTAACGGAGCCTTCCACGAAACCAGCTATCAAAATTATACCGGCAAACAGCTTGAACGCCAACGCCAGTTTAGCGAGGTGTACGCCGTCGCACAGTATAAAACAAAGCCAGAATAAGAATGTTCCGACCGAAAATACCGGGCCAATCACCTGTTCAAAGGCAGAAACAACCCCAAATTCATATCCGGCAACGGTGATCGAAGTTGTGGCAAGACACAGCAGGCCCATAACCCACACAAGCACACGCCGGGATATGCCGATGCTCCGTTCAAACTCTGTTAGCTGCGGTTGAATAATACTGCTCCCCAACCCCCTACATAGCGGAGGGACGTAAAAATAAAGTAAACCCAGTCGGCCTCTATGCCAAGCACACCAACGGTTCTAGCGACTCAATACATCAATAAAGAGAACATTGCGTATATTTGGCAACTTAAAATAGAAACGAAATAGCTGTCGAGAATCACTCTCTGGATCAAACAATTCACAGCTTCTTGCCCGCAATCGCGCTATAGGCTGCTGTCGAGGTGTTGTCTGGTAGCTCTGGACAATTATCGGCTGCTTTTGGATAGTATTGTCAAAGTTGACTTTATATGGAGTATTACCTTGGATATCACCCAGCTAACGGATCATATCCTCAAGCAGGAAAAGAGGTTAGCAGCTAGCAGTGCCCGACAAAATGCGAGCGAGTTATCTCAAATGCTTATGGATGAATTCGTCGAATTTGGTGCCTCCGGCCGCAGCTTCAACAAGTCAGATATTATCGCCCTTCTATCAAATGAGGCCGATTTTACACCCTATGAAATATGTGACTTCAAACTAAACCCGCTTGGAGCGGACACTGTGTTGGCAACCTATATGATCGCGGCGCGCACCGATTGTCATGGCCAGCCAAAAAATGGTTCCCGGCGCAGCTCAATATGGAAACTGACAGGCGATAATTGGCGGCTATTTTTTCATCAAGGCACGCCGATTAGCACACAATAAAAAAAGCCCGGCGGGTGGCCGGGCTTTTCTTCGATCTAATGTCGTTTGGCTTAATCGCCGGTCATGATCCGGTCGACCAGCTGCTTGACCGTTGGCACAAACCCATTCGAATAGAAAGGATCGCTGCCGAAGCGGAAAGCGTTATGGCCAGCAAACACAAGGTTATCATCTATGCTGCCTTCGTGCGACACATCTTCCAGCGTTTTTTGAATGCAGAAGCTGCGAGGGTCAGCGAGGCGACCGGTTGAATTTTTCTCGTTTGTTGCCCAACTTGAAAAACGGCACTGACTGAGACAGCCGACACAATCGGCCTGGTCTTTACGGATTTCTGCGCATTTTTCGCTGGTAACAAATATCAGGCTGTCACTCGGTGTTTTCATTGCCTTCTGGTAACCCGCAGTCTGCCAGTTCTGAACTTTTTCCACGTCAGCGCCGCGCACAAAATATTTTTTGCGGTCAATCATCATTTCGGTGTTGAATTCTTCCGACGGTTTCGGTGCAAAATCAACCTGCCGGTCGTTGCGACCCACCAGTTCACCAATAAAACTATTTTTAAGTGCGCTAGAGAAAAAGCCTGTTGGACTGAAGTTCTGCAGCAAAATATCCCCGGACTTCAACTCCATCAGTCGTTTTTTCCATTTGTCAGAAATCTGGCTTTCCTTGGTCAGAAGCGGCCTGGTGCCAAACTGGAACATAATCGGACCTAACTCTTTGTTGTCGATCCAGTCTTTCCATTCTTTCAAATTCCAGACACCGCCAGCCATGATAATCGGCGTTTCACCAAGACCGAGCTTGCGCATGATGTTCCTGAGCTCTAGTACGCGTGGATACGGGTCACCGGGCTTGGTCGGGTCTTCAGCGTTCGATAGACCGTTGTGGCCGCCGGCCAACCAGGGGTCTTCATAAACAACGCCGCCCAGCAGATCAGACACATTTTTATATGCGCGTTTCCACAAAAGGTTGAACGCACGATCTGAAGATACGATTGGATAATAATGCGCGCCATATTTTGACGCCAAGTCACCTAGTTTGAACGGCATGCCAGCGCCGCAGGTGACGCCGTGAATCATGCCTTTGGTTTTTTCAAGCACTTCATGAAGGATACGCTGCGCGCTGCCAACTTCCCAAAGCATATTGATATTGATATGGCCTTGGCCCTTGGAAATTTCCCAAGCTTTGCGTACCTGATCAATGGTGCCCTTAACAGAGTACTCAATCATTTCCTCATGGCGATCCAAGCGGGTGCGACCAAGATATTCGTGTGTTTCCACATTGCCGTGAGCGTCATACTGATCCGCAATAACGGCAGAGATTGTACCAATGCCGCCCGCTTTGGCCCACGGGCCCGAGCTTGCACCAGTTGAAATGGCGACACCTTTACCGCCCTCGATAAGAGGCAATATATCCTTGCCTCCAACCCTGATAGAATTCAGGTTCAAACTCATCAATGTCCCCTACAACAGTCGGTACTAGCCCTGGCATTCATCGTCAGGCAGGGTATTCAATAGATGTTGGCCCCTACCATTATCAGGTGCGATCATAGCAAACGCACCCGCATATCCTAATTAATTCTGTCTCATCTTAAAACTGGCGAGAGCTTACCTCGCGCCAGTTTCTGTTTTATGACCATTATGGTCTTGTCGCATACTCGCGCAGTTTAGTCGCGGCGAGGGCCTTTTTTCGGGCCAGACTTTGGTGGTGCTGCGTTTGGATCATCTTCACCAGTTTCCTGATCTACAACCCGCATCGACAAACGCACCTTGCCGCGGCCATCAATCTCAAGGCATTTCACGAATACTTCGTCACCCTCATTGACCACGTCGGTCACTTTTTCTACGCGCTCTTCAACAAGCTCGGAGATGTGCACGAGGCCGTCACGGCTGCCCATGAAGTTTACAAATGCGCCGAAGTCCATGATGCGAACAACTTTACCTTTGTAGATGGTGCCGACTTCCGGCTCAGCAACAATGCCAGTGATCCATGCTTTAGCAGCCTCAATCTCGCTGGCAACTGAGGAAGCGATCTTGATTGTGCCATCGTCATCGATGTTGATCTTGGCGCCGGTTTGCTCAACGATCTCGCGGATCACTTTACCACCAGTTCCAATCACTTCACGGATTTTGTCAGACGGGATCTTCATGGTCTCAATGCGCGGTGCATGCTCGGAAAGTTCCTCGCGTGCGCCGGAAAGGCCTTTGTTCATCTCGTCGAGAATGTAGGCACGACCGCGGCCAGCTTGCTCTAGTGCTGCTTCCATGATCTCTTTAGTGATGCCAGTGATCTTGATGTCCATCTGCAAGGCTGTGATGCCTTCTGATGTTCCAGCCACTTTAAAGTCCATGTCGCCCAAGTGATCTTCGTCGCCCAGGATGTCTGACAGAACCGCGAAATCATCGCCGTCCTTGATCAAGCCCATGGCAATACCGGAAACCGGACGCGTGATCGGAACACCCGCATCCATCATCGCAAGCGAGGCACCACAAACTGACGCCATTGAAGACGAACCGTTCGATTCGGTGATCTCGGATACGATCCGGATTGTGTAAGGGAATTCCTCAGCGTCAGGCAATACAGCGTGAACTGCGCGCCAGGCAAGTTTACCGTGGCCAACTTCGCGGCGGCTGGTGAAACCCATCCGGCCCGCTTCGCCTACAGAATAGGGTGGGAAGTTGTAGTGCAACATAAACTTCGAACGATAAGAACCAGCAAGCTGATCAATGATCTGCTCATCTTCGCCGGTACCCAGCGTCGCAACAACCAGACCCTGTGTTTCACCACGGGTGAAAAGCGCAGAACCGTGAGTACGTGGCAGGATGCCCGCCTCTGAGCGCACATCGCGCACATCATCAAGGGCGCGACCATCGATACGCTTACCGGTTTTAAGAACGTTACCGCGAACAATGTTGCTCTCGAGTTTCTTGGTCAGGTCACCAACCATCTGCGATGTGAAGTCTTCGTTTTCTTCAACCAATGAAGCAACAGCATCAGAGATTGTTGCTTTCACTTCGCTGAGCTTTACAACACGGTCTTGCTTGGTAGTGATTTCGTATGCCTCACGCACACCAGCTTCACCGGCTTTCGCAATTGCAGCTTCAAGGGCAGACGTATCAACCGGCTCTTCCAGTTCCCATGGCTCTTTAGCGGCTGATTCAGCCAAGTCGATGATCATGTCGATCACAGGCTGACAAGCCTCGTGACCGAAGCTAACGGCGCCGAGCATAACATCTTCTGAAAGTTCTTTTGCTTCTGATTCAACCATCAGAACAGCGTCGCCAGTACCAGCAACAACCAGCTCGAGATCGCTCTCTTTCACTTCGTCAAGTGTTGGGTTGAGGATATATTCGCCGTCTTTGTAACCAACCTTCGCACCCGCGATCGGGCCGAAGAACGGCAGACCAGACAGGGTAAGGGCAGCAGACGCGCCGATCATGGCAACGATATCACTATCATTTTCCAGGTCGTAGCTAACAACGGTACAGATGATCTGTACCTCGTTTTTAAAGCCTTTAGGGAATAGTGGACGAACCGGACGGTCAATCAAACGGCAGATCAGTGTTTCTTTTTCAGAGGGGCGAGCTTCGCGCTTGAAGAAGCCACCAGGGATCTTGCCTGCAGAATAATATTTTTCTTGGTAGTTAACCGTCAGCGGGAAGAAGTCCTGCCCAGGCTTGACGGAACGTTTACCAACAACAGTACAAAGCACTGTTGTATCGCCGTAAGTTGCCATTACAGCGCCGCCTGCTTGGCGCGCTACATGACCAGTTTCCAGTACGAGGGTACGGCCACCCCATTCAATTTCTTTGCGATGTATATCAAACATATATTTTTTTACCTTTCACGAGCCCCCGGATACGCATTTTCAGATGTCGCATTTTCAAAAGCCGGGCTGGCTCTGCACACCCCCTATGGGTATGCCTTATCGTATAGTGTCCAAAGCCGACCCCATGCCGGTTCTGGAAGTATTTGCTGATTCTCAGGATTGAACGGCGTCTGCCGTTTTTCTTGCACCTGAAAAGCAAGAAGGCCGGTCCAACAGGACCGGCCATGATGATCAGCTTATTTCCGGAGACCAAGGCGTCCGATAAGCGTTTTATAACGCTCGACGTCTTTGCCTTTTAAGTAATCCAGAAGTTTGCGGCGCTGGTTTACCATTTTTATCAAGCCACGTCGGGAATGGTTATCCTTTTTGTGATCCTTGAAATGTTCGGTCAACGTCACGATACGCGATGTCAAAATAGCGGACTGTACTTCCGGTGAACCGGTGTCGCCTTCTTGAATTGCATATTCTTTGATCAGTTCTTGTTTCTTTTCAGCAGTAATCGACATCGATCTTCTCCTTAAAATTTACATATTGAAGACCCGCAGTGGTCGAATAATATCGGCCTTGGCTTCCGCAATCGCGACCGGCACCGTGCCGTTCATTAAAATGCAGACGCCCTGCTTAGCTTTGGGATTTTGGATTGACCGACCCATTTGGATGTCGGTGGCCTCCGGAGCCGTAACGGCAAGCGCCGGGATGTCGTCTAGCGCGGTCGTTACAGGCTGCAATAGGCCCGCAGCGCGCGCACTATGGCTCAAGTCCTCCAGCAATTCCAGCGAAATCGCCCCCTTTAAGTCAAAAGGACCAACCCTAGTGCGCCGAAGCGCCGTTATATGACCAAAAGTACCCAGTTTCAACGCTATATCGCGCCCCAAAGAGCGCACATAAGTGCCCTTGCCGCAAACCACATGAAAATCGGTTGATTCTGCTACAGGGTTGTTACCCATTACCGTAAGTGATTGAATTTCAACGACTCTCGACCTTAACTGAACATCTTCCCCCGCTCGTGCGAGGGCATAGGCACGCTTGCCGCCCACCTTGATGGCACTATAGGCGGGTGGCACCTGCTCGATTGAGCCTACAAAGCCACTAAGAACCGCCAGAATGTCATTTTCTGTGGGAATCTTACCGCCAGTGTGAATAAATTCGCCTTCACAGTCGTCCGAATCGGTTGCGGACCCCCATTTTACTGTGAAGTCGTATTCCTTGGTGGCATCAACAATATAAGGCATGGTTTTGGTGGCTTCACCAAGTCCGATGGGCAAAATACCTGTCGCTAGCGGATCGAGCGTGCCGCCGTGGCCGACCTTCTGTGCGTTAAAGGTTCGTTTGACGATCGCGACTATTTTGGCACTGGAAAAGCCGGTTGGTTTATCAACCACTATCCAGCCGTCAACTTTGTCACCTTTTTTGCGTCTTGCCACCTGATTGCCCCAACTTACCCGTCAGGGACTTTCGAGGTCGCGTTTGACCTTCGGGTCACGCAGTAGGTTGTCGATATGACTGGCTTCATCGAAGCTTTCATCAATTTTAAACGTAAGCCGCGGCATATATTTCATATGTACCACTTTGCTCATGGCACCGCGAAGGAAGGCACTGTTTTTGTTTAGCGCTTTGGTAATCACACCCTTGGGGTCACCTCCAAGCGGCATCACAAATACTGTAGCGTTCCTCAGGTCAGGGCTAATGCGTACTTCAGAAACTGTCACTGACTTGCCGTCCAGATCAGGGTCCTGTACCTCGCCGCGGGTTAAAATAGCCGCGATAGCATGGCGTACATTTTCGCCAACGCGCAGCAAACGCAGGCTTGGCCCGCCCGTTCCCCCGGATTGGGATCTGGTATGCTGGGATCTGGACATTAATTTACTTTCAGTGGAGCAGAACGCGCGCCCTTAAAGAACGCGTTCGATTTCTTCCAGCTCGTAAACTTCAAGCACATCGCCGGATTTGAAGTCATGGTAATTTTCAAAGGTCAAACCACATTCCTGGCCCGACTTAACTTCTTTCACATCATCTTTAAAGCGGCGTAGGTTATCAATCTGGCCAGTATAGATGATCACATCATCGCGCAGAATACGTGCTTTCAGGTCGTTGCGGATCGCGCCGTCAGTAACCATACAACCCGCAGCCTTGCCGGCCTTACCGGCCTGGAACGCGTCTTTGATGTCGGCACGACCAATGATGTTTTCTTTAAACTCAGGTCCAAGCTGACCAATCATCGCTGCTTTCACTTCGTCGATCAGATCATAAATCACCGCATAATATTTAATGGTGACACCTTCTGCTTCGGCCGCGTCGCGTGCCTGTTTATTGGGTCGCACATTGAAACCCATAACCAGCGCGTTCGACGCTTCAGCAAGCGTAATGTCGGCTTCGGTAATGCCGCCAACGGCACCGTGGATAACGCGGCACTGAATGTCTTCGTTTCCAGCCTTCTCCAGCGCCTGCGTAATCGCCTCAACCGAGCCCATCACATCGCCCTTGATAACCACGTCAAAGGTTTGCTGGCCTTCAGCGTCTTTAAGGTTAGAGAAAATGCTTTCCAGCGTTTTCGGTGTGGCGGATGCCGCCTGGCGGCGCTTCCGCATCTGATCCTGACGATAACTGGCAACCTCACGCGCACGCGCTTCATTTTCAACCACAGCAAAGTTATCGCCAGCAGCTGGTGCACCGTTCAGACCCAACACTTCAACAGGCTGGCTTGGTGTTGCTTCTTTGACCTGCGCACCTTTGTCGTTAACCAGCGCCCGCACTCGACCAGATTCGGCGCCCGCGACAAAAATATCGCCCACACGCAGTGTGCCACGCTGAACCAGCACTGTAGCAACCGGGCCGCGGCCTTTATCAAGCTTGGCTTCCACAACTACGCCTTCTGCTGCACGGTTTGGGTTGGCTTTAAGTTCAAGAATTTCAGACTGCAGCGCAATTGCTTCCTTGAGCTTATCAAGGCCCGCGCCGGTAATTGCCGAAACTTCAACTTCCTGGGTTTCGCCCTGGAAGGTTTCAACCACAACTTCATGCTGCAACAATTCGTTGCGCACACGGGTTGGGTCCGCGCCTTCACGATCCATTTTATTGATCGCGACAATCATCGGCACGCCAGCGGCTTTCGAGTGGTTGATTGCTTCAATGGTTTGCGGCATCACACCGTCATCGGCTGCGACTACCAGAATAACAATGTCAGTTACACTGGCTCCGCGCGCGCGCATTTGGGTGAACGCTGCGTGGCCAGGTGTATCAAGAAAGGTGATCTTGCCGCCATCTATTGGTACCTGATAGGCACCGATATGCTGGGTAATACCGCCAGCTTCGCCTGACACAACATCGGTTTTCTTAAGCGCATCAAGCAGCGAGGTTTTACCGTGGTCAACGTGACCCATCACGGTAACAATCGGCGCACGCGGCTCCATATCTGTGTCTGTATCTTCGTCGCCCACAAGCCCGATCTCAACGTCGGATTCGCTAACCCGCTTAATTTTGTGACCAAATTCTTCCACGACCAACTGCGCCGTGTCTTGATCAAGCGTGTCATTAATCGTTGCTATAACGTCCATATTCATCAGAGTTTTCAGCACCGCATTGGCCTTTTCGGCCATTCGTTGCGCCAACTCCTGAACAGTAATCGACTCTGGAACTGTTACTTCCTTCACCTGGCGTTCTTGTGGAACCTGTCCGCCCATTTCTGCAGCGCGTTTTTTGGCTTGCGCGCGTTTGTAGGCGGCAAGCGAACGCTGACGCTCATCGCCCGCTGTAGCAGTTGAAATAGTCAAACGACCACGACGGCCGCGGTCATCACCACGACCGCGACCACGTTGGTTACGGTCCTGTGCGCCACCCTTTTTATTGTCCTTGCGTTTTGGCTTGCCGGTGCGCGCGGCCGCATCACTGGTGCCGCCTTCTGCTGTACGAGCTTCACTGGCCTTGCGCAGTTGCACTGCCCGCGCTTCCAGTTCAGATTTCTGCAACGCTTCAGCTTCAGCCTTTTCGCGCGCGGCCAGATCATCTGCCGCTTTTTGTGCGGCCTCTGCTTCGGCTTTTTCTTTTGCGCTCGATTCCGCCTTTTTCTTTGCATCTTCCTCAGCGCGCTGACGGGCTTCGGCTTCTTCGTCGCGGGACGCATCTTCTATAGCCTCACGGCTCTTACGCTCTGCCTCTTCCTGAGCCCGAACAGCTTCCAGGGCTTCACGCTGTTTCGCTTCTTCTTCAGCGCGCTTATTGGCTTCATCAAGAACCCGCTGACGGTTTTCCATTTCAGCATCGGTTAAAGAACCCGATGATGCACCTACTGGTTTCTTGGGAACATATGCCTTGGGTGCCGGAGCCGCCGGCTTGGCTGGTTCCACTGGCGCCGCTTCTGGCGTTCCGCCTTTGGTCAGAATGCGCTTTTTCTTGCGCTCAACCACCACGGATTTACTGCGACCATGGCTGAAGTTCTGACGAACCTGGCCAGTTTCGACACCTCTACCAACACCAAGGGTTGTGCGTCCGGATAAGGTTAGTTTCTTTTCGTCGCTCATACTGTTCTTCGTTCCTCTGCGCTTTTACTGCCAGCGCCTATCGGGTTTACTCTGCGTCACTCGGTGGCAGACAAACCTACTAGTCGGCCAATATCGGCCTTCAATTTTTCCGTACCGCCACTTTCCAGTACCAGCACATGAACCGCGTTGTCGCGTCCAAGCGCATTTGACAACTGGTCCCGGTCAAAACAATCCACCACAGGCACCGAGGCCCCAACAGCAGATTTTATTTTCCGGCGGCCATCATCCGCTCCGTCGCTAGCCGCAAAAACCAAAGCCGGTTCACCCGAACCTTTTTTGGCAAGTGCTGCCTTTATCTTGTCGAAACCTGTTACCAGATTTCCCGCCCGCTGCTCCAAACCAAGCCGATCAAGGCATCGTTTTGTCATCAGCGATCTTACCATCTCTGCCAGGTCAGGCGACATCGCTTCTTTTTTCAGCGACATCTTCAAAGACCGGCTGGCTGCTTTTATTAAGCGACCACTTTTTATTCCGTCACGGATCAAAGGCCCGTTGGCCGCGATCCAGACCCCACGCCCCGGCAATTTTGCCGCAACATCGGGAACCAATTTTCCGTCCGGGTCAATCACAAGACGCACCAACATATCTGTTGGCATGCTCTCAGACGATAGTATGCAGCGCCTTTCAGGCCCAAGTCTTTCAGGCGTCTCCTTGATTGGCCTTTTGCCGCTCATGTCCCGGCCTTATTCTTTCGTCTCCGACTCGCCTTCGGCGGCAGTTTCTTCAGCTGCTGCTTCGAGCGCATCATCAGTCGACTCTGCCGATACCTCTACAGCCTCTTCTTCACCACCTTCGGCAGCTTCTTCAGTTTCGTCTTCTTCGTTACCAAATGCATCTTCTGCTGTGATCCAGCCAAGAGCTAAACGCGACGTCATAATCATCGCACTAGCTTCAAGTTCAGTCAGCGGGAAGGTGCGCAAGATGCCGTCTTCCTTGCTCGTCAGCTCATCTGCGGCACAGCCAGCAAAATCTTCCAGCGTTTTGACCTGTTCTTCACCCAGCGCTACCAGCATTTGCGGTGTCAGTCCCTCAACATCAGCCAAGGCATCTTCAACACCCATCTCGACCCGCTTTTCGTCAGCAGCCCGTGCAGCGGCTTCAAGGAAGTCATTAGCACGACGCTGTAGTTCAGCGGCCAAGTCTTCGTCGAAGCCTTCAACTGCGAGCAATTCAGGCAGCTCAACATAGGCAACTTCTTCAACTTCAGTGAAGCCTTCAGCCACCAGCAGGTGCGCCAACGTGTCGTCCACATCCAGCGCCTCCATGAAACGTGCGCTTTGGGCCATAAACTCTTCCTGGCGGCGCTCGCTTTCTTCGGCTTCGGTCATGATGTCAATGGTCCAGCCGGTTAGCTGGCTGGCAAGGCGGACGTTTTGGCCACGGCGACCAATTGCCAGCGATAGCTGGTCATCAGGCACAACAACTTCAACCCGTGACCGTTCCTCGTCCATTACCACTTTGGCAACTTCAGCTGGCTGCAACGCATTCACGATGAAAGATGCCACATCTGGCGACCAGGGAATAATGTCGATCTTCTCACCCTGAAGCTCGTTAACAACAGCCTGCACCCGTGAGCCGCGCATACCAACACAGGCACCCACAGGGTCGATAGAACTGTCATTGGAAATAACCGCTATTTTAGCGCGGCTGCCCGGATCGCGGGCAACTGAACGAATTTCAATGATGCCGTCATAAATTTCAGGCACTTCCTGAGCGAATAAGGCACCCATAAATTCTGGCTTGGTACGAGTCATGAAAATTTGCGGGCCACGGTTTTCGCGGCGAACTTCATAAATGAAACCACGCATGCGCTCGTTTTGGCGCACATGTTCGCGCGGAATCACCTGATCACGGCGCATAATGGCTTCTGCGTTACCCAGATCGACAATCACGTTGCCATATTCAACACGTTTAACGATACCAGTGGTGATTTCACCGACCCGGTCTTTAAATTCTTCATACTGGCGCTGACGTTCGGCGTCGCGTACTTTTTGAACGATAACCTGCTTGGCTGTCTGGGCTGCGATGCGCCCAAAGTCCATTGGTGGCAGGCTAGACGCCAGATAGTCACCAACTTCAGCGTCGGGCTTGTCGTTACGAGCATCTTCGCGGCTGATCTGCACTGCGGGCTCTTCAACTTCTTCAACCACTTCCAGAACGCGAAATAGGCGAATATCGCCGGTATTCTTATCGATCTGAGCGCGAATTTCATTTTCCGCGCCATAGCGGGACCGTGCTGCTTTCTGAATGGCATCTTCCATCGCTTCCAGCACAATTTCCTTATCGATAACTTTTTCACGCGCAACCAGTTCCGCAATCTGCAGAAGTTCCAGCCTATTTGCACTGACAGCTGTTGCCATCACTAATACTCCATCGCTTGAGAGGGCGTCGCCCCCGACAGCTTTCTGTTTTCATCGCCCTTTAGGGCTTGCGCTGACGCCGGTTATTCGGTGCCTGCGGTTTCATTTGGCGCCTGTTTTTGCACCGCTTCCAATAACTCGTCCGTCAGGATCAATTTCGCTTTCGAAATTTCGCCAAACGGTAAAACAACTTCGCCTTCGTCCGTATCAATAACCACTTCCGTACCATTGAAAGAGGTCATCCGGCCCTTGAACCGGCGGCGCCCTTCCATCTGGTTGTCCAGCTCGACTTTGGTCTCGAAGCCAACCCAGCGCTCAAAATCTTTCGCCCGCGTCAGCGGCCGGTCAATTCCCGGCGAACTTACTTCCAGCAAAAATTCGCCCGGCAGCGGATCCTCAACATCCAGAATAAGCGACACTTCGCGCGACAGAGTGGCACAATCTTCAACACCCATAGTACCGTCGGGGCGCTCTGCCATAATCTGCAAGGTCGGCTTAC
This sequence comes from Sphingomonadales bacterium, assembly GCA_011088215.1. Classification (GTDB taxonomy): domain Bacteria; phylum Pseudomonadota; class Alphaproteobacteria; order Sphingomonadales; family Kordiimonadaceae; genus Kordiimonas. The sequence goes on from JAALKD010000059.1 coordinate 18,028, forward strand.
GACCACCGCCGTATGTCACGCGCACAAGCTCAAACCCCAGCCCTTCGACTGTCGGTTCAATCAGTTCCCGAATCTGAACCGATGCTTCTGTCACGTTCTCTATCCTTTCTGCCTCCTTTGCTTTGTTTGGTCATCATAGTAAGACCTCGCATAGCAAGACATCAGGTATGAGTTATGGCTGAGCGGGCCCGGGCCCACCCTAAACTTTACCATCAATCTAGGAGAAGTGGCCTCTACATACATCCAAGCAAAGCCGGGGGCAAGGGCTAAAAAACAAGTTTTTCCGCGCGTTTGGCGATGGATGGTTGGCAGACAATTTAGCACGGCGAAAACGACTCGGGTAAGGCGATTTATTCTCCTACGGCGCCAAAACTCGCCCCGAAACCACCAAGTAGCCTAAAAGTCACCCTCCGAAGGATGCCTCTCAAAGAGCGGTAAACTCTCTATCATGATGAGTATAGACAATCGTCAGGTCTGCTGTTGTGGAACCTTCGTTAATTATCTTATGCGCGCGGCGCGCTTGCAGCGCAATTTTCCCTCCGGCTTTCAGGGTCTTCTTTTGCCATAGATCGCTGTTGCCTTTAGCGATGCCCGCCATTTCAATCACGACCTCACCTTCTTCTACATAAAGAAGCTCATGCGCGTTATCATGCATATGCAGGTCCGTTTCGCAGCCAGCACGCAAACTCATTTTAGCAAAGCTAATGCCGAGGCTTTTGTGGCCCTGCTCAATCCATTGCATCATGCCCCACGGGAAGGCTTCAATAGTCATTTGCCCGCTACTCCGGCTTCACTGTTAGCTTCACGGTGCGGACGAGCAGCGCGCCGGTAGCGAAAATACGTTGCTTTTCCTTCAAGGGCTTTGGCTTCATAGCGCGTCTCAGGCCAGTCATCTGGCCGAGTTTGCCAATCAGCCGCTCCTTCGGCCAACCAAACAAAGTCTTCTCTCAACGACATTTGCAAAGCCGTCCATTCCCGGTAAATGGGGTGGTCTGTACCCACACGAAACTCGCCGCCGTCTGCCAACACGCGGGATATCTGATCCAGGTTGGGCGGGTTAACAAACCGTCGCCGGGCATGGCGGCGTTTGGGCCAGGGGTCTGGGTGAATAAGAAACACCCGTTCCAGCGATGCATCCGGCAGCGCGCGCAGCACATGGCGGGCGTCATCGCCGTATATGCGGATATTGTCGATGGCCTCGTCGTCAATGAAAGATAAAAGGCCTGCGACGCCGTTCAGGTAGGGCTCGCACCCAATCAGGCCAATATCTGGATTTTTCTGTGCCTGCCACGCCAGATGCTCGCCTTTACCGAATCCAATTTCCAGCCAGTAGCGCTGAGCTTTGCCCTTGAACAGGTCGGCAAGATCAATGGCTTGATCCTCCGTGCTGTTCTCGCCGTCCACCGGCACCGAAATGGTCGGCAGCAAATCGTCGATCAGGCTTTGCTTTCGGTCCGACAAAGACGGCCCCTTGCGACGACCAAAAAAGCGCAGCTCGGGCGGCTGAAAATCAGATATGTCATCAGATGTATCGGTCATAGCGCGGCTATATCGCACCGACGGCCTTCGGCAAAGAGTTTTCTGTTACTTAGACCGCCTGCGCAGCATGGGAGCGACGACGAAACCCAGAATAACGAGCAAGCACACACTAAGCGTAACCATCATTTTAAAGGCAGTTGAATAAGCGGGTGCCATTATGGGGCGCGGCAATGGACTGTCGAGCACTCCTTCCTGATCAAGCCCCAGGCTGAGAACCGTGCGGCCGTATGCATCGATGATAGCGCTAACACCAGTATTGGCTGAGCGCACAATCGGCAGGCCCTCCTCGATGGCACGGAATCGGGCCAGGCCCAAATGCTGATAAGGCCCATTGGTGAGGCCAAACCAGCCATCATTAGTAATATTCAACAGCCACGACGGACGGCCGGCACCCGTCGGCACAGTGCCCGGGAAAATAATTTCATAGCAAATCATGGGCGAAAAGGACGGCACACCGGGCAAAGAAATGGTTTGGGCACCCGCACCATGATCAAACGAATTGCCCGCAAGCGCGGACAGGCCAATTGCGCTAAAAAATCCTCTGAACGGCATAAATTCGCCAAACGGCACCAAACGAACCTTGTCGTACCTTGCATGGAGCTGGCCGCGTGAATTGAAAGCAACAAGGCTGTTGTAATATTTTATCTGGCCGGGAATTTGCTGATATCTGGGTGTGCCAGTAATAGCGTAGGAGCCGAACTCGAGCATACGTGCCATGCGCCAGCGCAGTAGTGATGCTTCGCGGTCAAAATTCTGCCGTTGAACTGCGGCTTCGGGCCAAATCAGCAGCTTCACGCCTTCTGCTTTGCCGCGGTCACTGCCAGTACGAGACAGGCGCAAATGTTTGTTGAAATGGTCATCAATAAGATGAGGTATCCATTTTTCCCGCTGCTTTATGTTGGCCTGCACCACTCGCAGGCTGACCGAAAGATCATATTCGGTTTCGTTGGCTACCAAGCGCGATTGTCCCCATAACACTCCGCCGCCGAGAACCATTGCAGGCACAACGGCCAACCCAATAATCAGAGGCTTCAATCGACTCGTCAGAAGGACAGCCGGAGCGGTCGCCGCTAACACGGTCAGCGCCGACAAACCATATATACTAGTTACCGAAGCAATCTGCGCGGCTGGCATCCAGTCCGCCCACATGCTACCCGCCAGATGCCATGGGAATCCGGTAAATAGGAACCCGCGGGCATATTCAAGCAACATCCATATGGCAGCGAACAATACAACCCGCAGAGCGCCCTTAACCCAAAAGCGATGTGCGAGCCAAAATGTTACGGCAATATAAAGTGCCATCAGTCCCGCAAGCGCCAGAATGGCGAAAGGCGCAAGCACCTGGGGCACATTATCCTGCTGACTGAAGGAATGGCCGATCCAGGTCAGGCCAATGGAAAACAAGCCAAAGCCGGTCCACCAACCAAAAGCAAACGCTTGCTGCCGCGATGCAGCGCAATCGACCAAAATAATCATCAATGGAAAGGCAACAAAAGCTGCTGGAAAAAAGCTAAGCGGTGCAAATGTTGCGGTTAGAAGCGCACCAGCCAAAAAAGCCATCAACGGAAAACGCCACCTGGGTTTAGCGTTCATCCAGCGTTTGAGCGCAGCCACCGGCCGAACTGAGAGCTCTGCAGGCGCCGCGGGTTCGTTGCCGGGGGTTCCTGTTTCTTCGTTAGAAATTATGCTGGCGCCTGATTTGTTGGCGCGGTCTCCGCTCACAACGCCTCGCTGGGGTCGGGTTGCGCGGCATCATCTGCGCTGGCCCGTTGCTGTTGGTCAGAGCGCTTTTTGACTGCTTGGGATTTGGCCTTTGTCGGCGGATGAATACGAATTTTGCGTATGCGGCGCGGATCGGCATCCAAAACTTCAAACCGGTAGCCGGTTTCATGCACAACAACCTCGCCGATATCCGGCACATGGTCCACCAGCAGAAAAACCAGACCACCCAGTGTATCCACATCTTCCGACCGTTCATCCAGCGTTAGATCAATGCCGAGAGTTTCTTCCAGCTCTTCAATATCAACTCGTGCATCAGCGTCATAGCCGCCGCCGCTAAGCGGTACCAAGTCTGGTTCATCGACCGAATCGTGCTCGTCTTCGATTTCGCCGACAATTTCCTCAACCATATCCTCAACAGTCACTAGTCCGTCGGTGCCGCCGTATTCGTCAACGACGACAGCCATATGAGTGCGCGATGCCCGCATTTTGGCAAGCAGGTCGATCACTCGCATAGAGGCTGGCACATAAAGAACAGGGCGTTGGATAGACGCCATCTTATATGTTTTGGGGTCGCTACCGTCGGCGATCAGCTTAAGCGTGTCTTTCACGTGAACCATACCAACAACATCGTCGAGCGTTTCGCCAAAGACGGGCATGCGCGAATGAGCAGCTTCGGCAAAAATTTTCACCATATCCGGGAAAGAAATATCGCTTGATACTGCAACAATATCGCCGCGCGGCACCATCACATCATCGATACGCAGTTCGCCGTATTCCAGCACATTGAACAGCATTTCGCGTTCTTTGTCGCCAAGACTGACGGCGTTGCTGCCTTCTTCATGTTCTTCGATGGCATCTTCCAAGCTTTCCCGGAGCGAAACTTCACCAGACTTCGCGCCGAAAAATGCCCGAACGGACCGCAAGAAACCGCCTGACGTGCGCGTGCTTGCAGCTCCAGCTAAAGTATCCGCGGCAGGTGGTTTACCTGTCATGGCTTTTGTCCCGAGCTGTAGGGGGGCGCGGCGTAGGGGTTTGCAATGCCCAAGTCTGCCAAAATCACTATCTCAATCGCTTCCATTTTTTCTGCTTGCGTGTCTTCTATATGGTCATGACCCAGTAAATGCAAAAGGCCGTGCGTCACTAAATGAAAAAAGTGATCCAAAATCGGCTTGCCTTGCGCCGTAGCTTCGGTTGTTACAACTGGTGCTGCGATGATTATATCACCCAACATCACCGGCGGGCCACCCGCGGCAGAAGTCATTATAGCTGACGTCAGGTCATCTGGCTCTGTTCCAGGGAATGACAACACATTTGTTGCATAATCTTTACCGCGAAATTGGCCGTTTAGTTGTTGACTATCGTCGCTGTCGACCACCCGAACAAATATCTCGGCGCACACGCTGTTTGCAACAGCTTGCTGCTGCAGAACGGCAGACACAATTCTAGTAAGCTGTGGCGCGAGAAGGTCCAGCCCACCCAGCGAAGTATCAACAATATCAATATCAATTTCCAGACTGGGAAAGACGCGAGCGTCCTGTCGATCGATGATACTGGACGGTGGCTCGTCTTCAGGGTCTATATGTATGTCGCTGTCGCTCATGCTAATGCGTTGAAGCTTGCTTGCTACCGGCCATCATCATCGCCGTATGCGTCAACAATTCGACCAACAAGTGGGTGACGCACCACGTCGCTAGCATCAAAGCGGGTAACCGCAATGCCTTCAATATCTCTGAGTTTATTCAGTGAATGCTTCAGGCCAGAGGTTACATGTGAGGGCAAGTCAACCTGACTGGGGTCACCGCAAATGGCCATGCGGCTGTTTTCGCCGAAACGAGTCAGGAACATTTTCATCTGCATCGGCGTCGTGTTTTGCGCCTCGTCCAAAATGACAAAGGCATTAGCCAGTGTTCGCCCGCGCATGTATGCAAGCGGCGCAATCTCAATCTGGTTGCTGGCAATACGCTTTTCCACCTGTTCCGCAGGCATCATGTCATAAAGCGCATCATACAGGGGCCGCAGATAAGGGTCGACTTTATCCTTAAGGTCTCCCGGTAAAAAACCCAGATTTTCACCTGCTTCTACCGCTGGCCGCGAAAGAATAATCCGGTCGATTTCACCGGCAAGCATCCGTGCTACTGCCATAGCCACAGCCAAATAGGTTTTGCCGGTGCCCGCAGGACCAACGCCGAAAACCATATCCGAGGTTGCCAGCTTTGAAATATAATCAGCCTGCCCCTTGGAGCGCGGCATAATCACCCGGTTACGGGTGGTAATTTTCAAATCACTGCCACGGGGGGTGGAACTCGGCGAAGTATCAGTGCGGCCAACGTTTCCGCCCTCCGAAGATTGCAGTCCGTCATTGGCTGCGGGTGCGCCTTCCGCCATACGAACCGCGCCGTCCACCTCGCCAGTGTCAATCTCACGGCCTTCACCGGCCAGAGCATTAAGATCAGCCAGCACCTGATAAGCCACTTCCGTGCGATCCGCCGAGCCTTCGATGGCAACCCGGTTGCCGCGGTTGATAAGCACGACCCCTAAAAGCTGCTCAATGCGCGCCAAATTGCGGTCATGCTGGCCAAAAACTACCGCAGCAAGGCGATTGTCTTCAAACTCAAACAGTTTTTTACGAATTTCAGATCGTTGGTGGGCGGAATGCTGGGTGCTATGTTTGGCACCTGTTCCAGTAGCAGATTTGTCGCTCCGAGAGCTAACCTTGGCATACATAGAAATTTGCTTGCGGCTCCTAATAAAGGCCGCGCCCGGCAATCAATGCAGGGCGCTAACCAATTCACCCTTCAGGCTATTTGGTCCCGCTTCGGATATCCGAACTCGCACCAATTTACCCATAAATTCACTGTATGGATTATCAGCGCTCGCGGCAAGCGTGTTTTGCGCTTTTGACACATCAACATGCACCGCCTGCAAATAGGGGCTGCGACCCAAAAGTTGGCCTTCAAATTTGCCGGGCCGTTCCAGCAACACATCCATCTCTTTGCCAATGGAATTGCTATTGAACTCAAGCTGATGTTCGTTGATCAGCGCCTGCAAGGCTGCAAGCCGCTTAGATTTCACATCTTCTGGCACCTGGGTTTCCATAACCGACGCTGGCGTACCCGGACGCGGGCTATATTTAAAACTATAAGCCGAGGCGTATTTCACCCGGCGTACCAAATCCAACGTGTCTTCAAAATCCTGATCGGTTTCACCTGGGAAACCGACAATAAAATCAGACGAAAGCGCCAAGTCGGGCTTGGCAGCCCGCAGCTTGTCTATGATGGAAAAATAATGCTCGCGGGTGTGTTTGCGGTTCATAGCATTAAGAATGCTGTTAGACCCACTTTGTACCGGCAGATGCAGGTAAGGCATGCAGGACGCCAAATCACGGTGGGCGTCAATCAATTCGTCGTCCATATCGCGTGGATGCGAGGTGGTATAGCGAATGCGCCCCAGTCCGTAGATTTTATCAAGCTCGCCGATCAACGCGCCCAGGCCTGCGGCCTCCCCCGACGCGGTTTCGCCGTGATAGGCGTTAACATTTTGCCCAAGCAAAGTGATTTCAACAACACCGCTAGCCACAAGGCGCTTGGCTTCGGCGACAATATCGGCAACCGGGCGGCTATACTCAGCCCCGCGCGTATAAGGCACAACACAGAAGGTGCAAAATTTGTCACAGCCTTCCTGAATTGTCAGAAACGCAGCCGGACCAGTGTAATCACTTTGTTCTGGCAGGTGGTCGAACTTGGTATCAACAGGAAAATCTGTATCAAGCACACGAGCGCTCATACGGCCACCACTGCGTTGTTCCTCTGCGGACTTCAACATGTCAGGCAATCGGTGATAGGTTTGCGGGCCGAGGACCATATCGATGGCTGGCGCTCGGCGCATCATTTCAGGGCCTTCAGCCTGCGCTACACAACCAGCGACAGCGATATACATGTCTTTGCCGTCTGCGGCCTTGGCCTGTTTGGCAATCTTTAAGCGTCCAATTTCAGAATAAACCTTTTCCGCTGCTTTTTCGCGGATATGGCAAGTGTTGAGAATGACCAAATCAGCATCATCAGACGTTTCAGAAACCTCATACCCTTGTGGCTTCAGCACGTCTGCCATGCGCTTGCTGTCATACACGTTCATCTGGCACCCGTAGGTTTTGATGAAGACTTTTTTATTCAAAGTTCGCTCCTGTATCGCGATCATCAGGCTTGCATGGGGCGTCAACGCCTATCATTGATGGCTGCAAGCCTTGCATAGCACCAAAAATGGTGTCGAAAAAGGTGCCGGAGACTAGCATCAAACATGCAGGAGTCAAGCGTGCTGGGAAACGCTGGCATCAGCGGCGCCGCGGGTTGGGCCTAAACGCATTTCGGCGCGGTGCGCACGTTCCAAACCTGACGCGATCTGTTCCTCGCAGTAGCGCGCAACATTTTTGCGGCAACCAGCATCCTGCAACGTAACTGGTTGGTGATATTCCACCGTCACCACTATTTTCGCTCGCGTCAGCAGTTGGCGCAGGTGTGAGAACAACTCCACATCTCCCAACCATGCCACCCATGGCTTTTGGCTTCGGACCATCGGCATGCCGTTGACTTCAGTATATGCAAGCGTGATCGGCTGAATATATAATGGTTCCTCGCGATGTGCTGCCGCCCGTTCCGCCACTGAAAAAAGCGCCGACTTAAACGGTGCCAGGCGCACGCCGCTTGTATTGGTACCTTCCGGAAATAAAATCAAGCTATGGCCTTCTTTAACCCTTTCGGCAAGCGCGTCGCGTTGGCGCGCACTGTCAGTACGACGCGACCGATTAACAAACTCGGTCTTGTGCAACGCGCACATACTGCCCAGCAAGCCCCATCCCTCTACTTCAGATTTAGCGATAAAGCTGGCATTGGGAATGTGGCCGCCCAACACCAATATATCGACCCATGAAATATGGTTAGCTGCAAAAAGTGTTGCTCCCTGATTGCGGGCAACACCAATCACACGCACATCCATACCCAATATGCGAGCCATGGTTCGATGCCAAAGCCCGGCGAAATGCCACCAGTGTCGCTTTGAAACCCTGACCATCACATATTGCAGAGAAATAATAGGAATAGATGCCAGAACCACAGCGGTTATACGACTAAGCCCCATCAGGGACCAGCCCTCCCGGTTCAAATTGGCCCGCAAGCCACCATATTCAACGGTTTCAGATTGCTCAGCGTCTGACTGTATTTCGTCCGGCTGATCAGCCAAGTTTGATTTACTCACTTCTGGCGAGCCATCATCGATCGCGGCTGAGCCAGACATGTTACTTTTCTTTGTCAAGCGGCACGCCGTACAACTCCATGCGGTGATCAACAAGACGAAAACCGAGACGCCTTGCTATCTCTTCCTGAAGCTTTTCAATTTCGTCATTGTGGAACTCTAGCACTTCGCCGGTTTCCAGGTTGATCAAATGGTCATGGTGGTCGTCCGTCGCGGGCTCATAGCGGGACCGTCCATCGCGGAAGTCATGGCGTTCCAAAATGCCGGCTTCCTCAAACAGGCGCACAGTCCGGTATACAGTTGCGATACTGATGCCGCTATCGACAGCGGTTGACCGACGGTAAACTTCTTCCACATCAGGGTGGTCGGTGGCGTCTGTAAGCACACGAGCGATAACCCGGCGCTGATCAGTCATGCGCATGCCTTTTTCCAGGCATAACTCTTCGATGTCTAGCTGTTGGTTAGGCATAAGCTACCTATACTCCCTAAAGCGGCCTACTAGTCTGTATTGGCACATAAAGCCGTTGCCCGGACAATGCCATATAAGGAAAGCAAGAGCAAGGAAACGACGGGTTATTTACCACCCGCGATACGCCCTTGCCGTTGCTGCCCTTTTGCCCATATTGTCATTAACTATGAGTGACGGTGAACAGAAAGTTGATCTGGACCTGCGTGGAAGCTTTTGCCCGATGGCATTTGTCAAACTGCGTTTGTTCGCTGATCAGATGCCTCACGGCGCAGTGATGCATGTGCTCTATGAAGACAGCCCGGCAAACGAGCCGCTGACCCGGTCAACCCTCGGCATTGGGCATGAGGTTATGAGCGACGGCTGTTACACTGGTGAGCTGGAGAAGGGCGACGCGGCGGCGAGCCTAAAACTAATGATTGTCCGTGTGATCAAATAAACCACTTCACAGCGATAACCTGAAAATACTGGCATCAGTTTTTGTGCCGCCACTATCAGTGTAGTAGTTTTTGCGTGTGGCGATATGCTCAAACCCCAGTTTTTGATAACATGCGATGGCACCCACATTGTCGCAACGCACCTCCAGAAAGAATGAAACAACATCTTTTTTTCTTAGCTTACTTGCTATGGCATTGAGTAGCCGCGATGCCGC
>JAALKD010000060.1:0-25803 GCA_011088215.1 Sphingomonadales bacterium
ACGGTTTCTATACGGACGATAGCCTGACCGGCAACACCAGTCAGGGCGAAGACTTAGCGATGGGTGATTTCGACGAAAAAACCTACGGTGCCACGCTTGGCGGCCCGATCATCGAAGATAAACTATTCTTCTTTGCCAACTACGAGAAGTTTGAAACAACTCGCCCAGCCAACACCCAGACAATCGATAATATTCCGGGCGTGACCCAAGCGGATGTAGACCGCGCCCGACAGATTTTCCAGGACGTATATGGTTTTGATGCTGGCCCGTTTGCAACCACGGACAAAGATCAAGACGAAAAACTCTTGTTGAAAATTGACTGGAACATCAATGACTATCACCGCGCATCAGCCACTTACCAACGTGCCGATGGTGATGTCATTTTTGATGACTTCCCTGAGTTGGCGATCCTGAATTCTGGCCGCTACAACATCAACGAGCGTCTGGACAGTTACAGTTTTCAACTATTTTCCGACTGGACCGACAATTTCTCCACCGAGGTTAAAGTTGGCTTTAAAGATGTAAAAAACCGACAAGTCAGTATCGACAGTTCAACGCCTGACTTTGCTGTTAACTTGCCGGCAACCGGTGGCTTTATCGGCGCTGGCGGGGATCGTTTCCGTCACAACAATACTTTGGACAACAGTTCTCGCGTGATTAAACTGAAAGCAGACTACACAACCGGTGATCACACGATCACCTTCGGTGTTGAGCAAGAGCATAACTCAGTGCGAAATGTGTTCCTGCCTTTCTCACGTGGTCAAGTGAACTATTTCGGGTTGGATGCACTTGAAGCAAACACCCCGGCCTTTATCCTGTTTGGTGGATCAAACACCGGTGTTGTAGAAGACGCCGATGCGGTCTTCCAGCTTGATACCAATACATTTTACTTGCAGGACGAATGGGTCGTTTCTGACACACTGACGTTCAAATTCGGTCTGCGATATGATTTCCTCAACAACAATGATGATGTGCCCCTCAACACCAATTTTGCGACGCGTAATGGGTTTGACAACACTGAAAACCTGGACGGCAAAGACCTATTCCTGCCACGCTTTGGGTTCAATTGGGACGCAACAGATCGCCTGACAGTTCGAGGTGGAGCTGGCTTGTTTGGTGGTGGAACACCGCTGATATTGCTGTCTAACAGCTACGCAGGTAACGGCGTAACCAGAACGTTCGCTGGCTTTTTTGGCGACTTCATAGGTCAACCATACCTTGACGCTGTTGCAGATCTGCCGAATGCGAATGCTATTTCCTCGCGCCTGCAGTCGTTCCTCGCTGCGGGCCCCAATACCGAAGTCGATGCGATCTCTCCAGATTATGAGCTTCTCTCAAGCTGGAAGTATAACCTCGCATTTGACTATGTAATGGACCTAAGAAACTATGGATTAGGCGATGATTGGCGCTTTACTTTGGAAGCTATCATTACCGACGTTAAAAACGGTTATGACATTTTTGAAGGCCGCAGAACAGTTACGGGCACTGCGCCGGATGGCCGCCCCATATATAGCAGCACCGGTTTCAATGATCAGGACTATATTGTTACCAATACAAAACGTGGCGGCAGCACAGTGATCTCTGCCGACATTGCGAAAGACTTCGAAACTGACTTTGGCCGTTTCTCGACAACACTTGGCTATACATACCAAAATGTTGAAGACGTGCGGTCGTACAACCGTTTCGTGGCCTTTGAGACATTCGCATTTGATCCCCAGCGTGACTTAAACGATCCAGACCTCTCAACCTCCCGGTTTGAGGTTCCCAACAGAATCACCGCGACTGTATCGTGGGAAAAGGAAATTTGGGATGACAACAAAACTCAGCTGAGTTTTGTTTACGCTGGCCGCTCTGGCAGAAACTTCAGCTATATTTTCAACGGGACCGGCGCCTTTGGCGGTGCGATCCTATCTGATTTTGCTGCGCCAGACAATCCAGGCCCGAACCTGTTTTATGTGCCTACCGGGATAAGCGATCCTATCGTAACCGGCGATGCAGGCTTCCTGTCTAGTCTTGATCAATTGATCGATGGCGATGATTGCCTGTCTGACTTCCGCGGCGAAATTATTCCGCGTAACTCATGCAAAACCGGATGGGTTAACCAAGTGAACATGCGATTCCTACAGGAAATCGAAGTGATGGACGGTCATAAGGTCGAGCTTATCCTCGACATCGAAAACCTGGGTAATCTGATTGACAGCGACTGGGGTCGTTTGGATGCGATCTTCCAGCCATCGAACATTCCGCTCGCGGATGTAGCCATTAGCGGCGATGGTACGCAGTATATCTACAGCCCGTCTGGGTCAGCAACTGCATCCGCGGCCAACCCAAATGTAGCGCGCATTCCATCGGCCTACCGCATACAGTTTGGTATTCGCTATCGCTTCTAACTAGCGGAACAAGTTAAAGACGATAAAAGCGGGGGTATTTGCCTCCGCTTTTTTTAATGCCCCCTATTTCGTGTTACGCGTATTTTCATTCGCTTGAGTGTCTTTCCGAAAGAGACGCTTAATAACTCCGAGCAGCTTCAACCACGTCGTTGGCAACTGATTTCCCAATCAACAAAAACCTCTCCAGAGTCAGCATCAGTATTAGAACTCTTCCATTCGAAACTGGTTTCTGTGATATCGAAAAACCTCAACTGACTAAGAACCGAACGCTCCCCTACTTTGGTGGTTTGCTCAAACACGATGTCTGCGCCATTTGCACCACCAATCCATTCACCCGCATAATAGCCGCCTTGTCCCAAAAAATACCAAACGTGCCACTTTTTGGTCTGGGCATTATAGATTCTTTGGCTTGCAGGTGCCGCCTTTCCGTATCGATAAGTATCCCGGGCTCCGTAGCCATTCATATCGTAATACCAAGTCCAAACTGCTTGCGAAGTCTGTGGCTCAGCGCCGGGTGCACTGGTACGTATATGAGTACAGTCATGAATACCGATCAGAGGCCTGAATATTTGAGCTTCCGGGTCAGTGAGCGCTGGGTTTATCGAACCAAATGGCTGCTCCGTAGTGGGGTCATGCGGCCATTTTTCATCTGAAGCGAACAGGCCTAAAGTCACCGAGCTCAAGCTCACCATCAACGCAGCGTTTAAATAATGATTTCTTTTCATCCTGAAATTTCTCCTGGCATTTCTTGTTCAGACTTGTTTCTCCCCGAGCCATCACGCTATCCTCATCGCTTGAAATGGGAAGCAATACCGATCCACAGCCGCTAAGTTAGCAATTTTAACAACATCTTATGTTACTATATAACCAAAACCCACCTACCGAAGAAGACGACGTACAATTGATGTACCGACGCGCTTCCATTGAGGGTGTGGTGCATTCGGCCTGGATGAGAGGCGAGCACTATGAAATGTCAGATAGTTTTGATGAGAGTTGGTCGTGCTCATCGGTATGCTGGGCGGTTGACGGCGAGGAAACATATCGTTTCAACAACAAACAAACGTTTAAAATGCGCTCTGCAGGCGCACTTACTCTTGGCATGGGCTCGAGGTATACTTATTCAGCCAACCGCGCTGCACCGTTCCTGTCCAATATGATCACTTTTCCGCATTGGATTTCCGAAACCGCTGGTAATCAGCCAATCCAAGAAGAAACTGAACAAAAGCTCGGGCTTGCTACAAAGTTGTTCGCTCCTGACAGGGCCACGCAATTACTAATGGAGGCAATTGTTTTAGCCTGCCGCCAGGGCTTGTCAAACAATGCATACTATGAGGAAGCCTCATCGCTTCTCTTCCATAAATTGCTCACCGGACAAGAAGAAAAAGCGGCGAGTATGCAATCAATTAGCGCTGCTAAAAAATCGACCAAAGAAGAATTACATCGTCGAGTTAACCGTGCACACGAATATATTTTGCAGTCTTACCCCGATTCCAGCCTCGATCTTCAGTCAATCGCTGCATTTGCTTGCCTATCTAAATATCACCTTATCCGCGTCTTTAAAGACATGACGGGCGTAACTCCCATGCATTTTCTTGCCACCACACGCGTTGAGACAGCAATGAACCTGCTAAAACATACTCGAAGCCCGTTAAAGACGGTCATCAAGGCTGTCGGATACGAAGACCGTTCGGCCTTTTATCGAGTGTTTACAAACCGTTTCAATATACCACCGTCAGGTGTAGAACGCCCAACCTGCCGACATATTACATAGTCTACAGGCAAGCATTACCGAGATAGAAACTCTCTACCCTGATCAGGCCAAGCGAACCGTGTGGGCTCCGTCCACCGGCAAAGCAACACCAGTTGTGAAACTGGACGCATCACTAGCCAGCATCAACATGGGCGCTTCCAGTTCTTCCAGCTTACCAACCCGCCGCGCCGGGGTTAACTTCACCATTTTCTGTCCGTGGTCACTATCGAGGAAATCGGCGTTGATCTCGGTTTTGAAATATCCGGGGCAAATGGCGTTGACCCGAATACCAAAGCGCTGCCACTCAAGTGCCAACGCCCGCGTCATCTGCACAACGCCGGCCTTGCTGATCGAATATGTCGTCTGCATGGGGCCGACACCTATGCCCAGTATGGACGCCGTATTGATAATAGAACCACCAGTGCCCGCGGTCATCATACGTTTTGCCGCCTCGCGGGCAACTCGCCACATGCCTTTAAGATTGGTGTTCATTGTAATGTCCCAATCTTCCTCGGTGTCCTCGAGCGCCCAATTGGGAATAGCCAGCCCGGCATTGTTGCAAACAACCGTGCAGGTGCCGATCGCCTGTTCTGCGGCATCAAAAGCTTTAACAACGCTATCTACGTCGGTCACATCCATCGAAACGGCGAGAGTGCGGACACCTGTCTCGTCTGCAATTTCCTGTGCCAGTGCTTCAATTTTTTCGGCGCGGCGCGCGCCGAGCACCACATCAGCACCGGCGCGAGCGAGCGAACGGGCGAACTGCGCGCCAATGCCAGACGATGCACCAACAACCATTGCCACTTTGCCCTTAAGGCCAAATTTTTCATTCAGATAGTCAGACATTCATAATTCCTTGATTTCAAATTGCGTTAATCGGCGACTTAACTGGCATTTTTACGATCATATTCGGCGAATGAACTGCCTGCTTCAGCTAGCTCCTTAAGCAGCGACGCTGGTTTCCACCAACGGTCACCGTATCTTTCCGCATTTGCGCATATTTTAGCATAGACCTCTGCCAAGCCCATTTGATCAGCGTAATGCATGGGGCCACCGCGATAGGGCGGGAAGCCATATCCGTTGGCATAAACCACATCAATGTCGCTGGCGCGGTATGCAATACCCTCCCCCAGTATTTTTGCCCCTTCGTTGATCAACGCCAACACGCTGCGTTCGACAATTTCGTCGTCGGATTTACCGGTGCGTTCAATACCAAGCTTGGCGCTTTCTTCTTGGATAATGTCCATCACCAACTGTGATGGCTTGGGCACCCTGCTACCTTCATCATAGTCATAAATACCTGCCCCGACTTTAAGACCCTTGCGGTCCTGCTCCACGACCCGATCAATCCAATCGGTCGCCCGGGTTTCATAATCTGCGCGGTCCATGCCTTTACGGTTCAAATAACCAATATCAAGGCCCGCCATGTCAGACATAGTCATTGGCCCCATCGGCATGCCGAAATCGAAAAGAGCCTTATCCACCTCGTGCGGCATATTGCCTTCGATAATGTTTAAGCCAGCCTCGCGTCCATATTGCGCCAACATGCGGTTGCCGATAAATCCATGACAAACACCTGAAACAACGCCGATTTTTCCAATTTTCTTGGCCAAATCAACACAAGTAGCCAGCACATCAGGCGCTGTTGCTTCGGCGCGAACAATTTCAAGCAGGCGCATAACATTTGCTGGCGAAAAGAAATGCAGACCCAGCACATCAGCCGGGCGACTAGTAACCTGCGCAATGGCATTAACGTCCATGTAAGATGTGTTCGTCGCCAAAATCGCGCCGGGTTTAGCAACCGTATCCAGCGCCGTGAATACCTTCTTTTTGATATCCATGGTCTCGAACACAGCTTCGATGATCAGGTCGCAGTCTGCCAGGTCATCATAACTCATAGTACCGGTAAAGAGACCCATAAGTGCTTCCACGTCTTCAGCGCTGATTTTGCCCTTAGACGCGGTTCGTTCATAGTTTCCGCGCACTACACCCAAGCCCCGGTCAAGTGCAGCTTGCTCAACTTCAAGAATTGTTACTGGAATACCTGCATTGACGAAATTCATCGCGATACCACCACCCATGGTGCCCGCACCGATTATGCCGACCTTGTTGATCTCGCGGCGCGGCGTTTCTTTGTTGATGCCGGGTATGCGCGCGACCTGGCGTTCAGCAAAAAACATATGCTGCAGGGCCTTTGATTGTGGGTGCACGAAACATTCGCCGATCGATGCCCGTTCAAACGCAAGGCCTTCCTTTAACGGCAAGCGTACCGCGGCTTCAATACACTGAATGCATTTTTCTGGCGCAAAATAGCCTCGGGTTTTACGGGCGATAGACTTCCGGAAACCATCGAAGAAAGCTTGATCATATTTGTCGCCGTCAATTGTCATTTCGCCAGTGCGCCGAGGTCCTTTGGTAATCACTTCCTTAGCAAGATCAATCGCTGCATCGGTAAGGTCCGCCGTAACGATTTTATCAATCGCGCCCCATTTATGGGCCGCCTTGGCCTTAACGTGCCGTCCGCTCAGGATCGCATCCAATGCATTTTCAACCCCAGCAATACGTGGGAAACGCTGTGTTCCGCCTGCTCCGGGCAATATCCCCAGCTTGACTTCCGGCAGGCCAATTTTCGCGCTGTCCAAGGCAACGCGATAATGGCAACCAAGCGCTATTTCCAGACCACCACCAAGCGCGGTACCGTGTATTGCCGCGACCACTGGTTTTTCCATATCTTCAATTTTCTGCACCACATCCGGCAAGTGCGGCGCTTTGGGGCCAGTGGCAAACTCCTTTATGTCAGCACCGGCAATAAATGTGCGCCCGGCACATGATACCACAACCGCTTCAATGCTATCGTCGGCAGCGCAGGCGCTCATCTGGTCCACTAGTCCTTCACGAACCGAATGCGACAGGGCATTAACCGGAGGGTTATCAACGATCAACAGCGCAATATTGTCGCGTTTTTCCATGGTCACTGTATTCATAATTAGTCCTTTAAGCATTCAGTCATGATTCAAGTGTTTGTAATGGGCGGTTCAGTCTGTTCGCGCGCCGGTGTCAACAAGACTAGGGCGAATTGGTCAACAATCCAACTGCAACATCAATTGAGTTACGCAATTCACTGCAAACTGAATGATCCTCAAATTCATTGTAGTTATCGTTATCTAATCAACGCGTGCCATACATTCAATTTCAACCCGCGCGCCCAGGGCAAGGCCCGAAGAGCCAAGTGCGCTGCGCGCTGGATATGGTGCCTTAAAATACGTGCGATACACCTCGTTCATTGCTGACCATTCATTAATATCCGCAAGCATCACCAGACATTTAACAACTTTGTTGATGTTTGACCCGTTCGCCTCAAGCGTTGCTTGTATATTTTCCATCGCTTGTCGGGTCTCGGGGCCAATGCCGCCGGGGACCAGCTTCAACGTACCTGGTTTCGCTCCTAATTCTCCCGACAAATACAGCATATTGCCAACCCTGACCGCTTTGGAAAAGGGTAACTCGCTCTGGTCGTTCTGGGCGGCGGCGGTTGAAGACCACACCAACACCGCAAGTAAGGTCCATATTTTCATATCTACTCTCCTGAATCTGAAGGCACCGGGCGGCCAATGTCATTGAGTTAGCTATGCCGGTCAAGCCTGACGGTGTCACCGTTTCCATATTTGGAATATTCGAAGAAAAAGATTGTGGGTATTTATTGGACAATTGCCGCCCGCCACCTACATTACTGGCGAAATAAGAGCCGATTTGGAGACTAGAATGGAACTCAGCCTCACTGCGGAACAAACAGCATTTCGCGACGAAGTCCACGCTTTTCTGAAGGAAAATTTACCTGAAGATATTAAGCACACCCAGACCTCTGGTGGTCACTTAAGCAAAGAACAACATCAGCGTTGGCATAAAATTCTTGGCGACAAAGGTTGGTCAACGCCGCTTTGGCCGTTGGAACACGGTGGAACGGGCTGGAGCCCAGTCGAATATGCGGTGTTTGACGAAGAATGCTACCGCATGGGCGCACCTCGGGTGCTGCCCTTCAGTGTTTCCATGCTTGGGCCCGTTCTTATCAATTTCGGAAACGACGAGCAACGCGAACGGTTTCTGCCGGGCATAAGAAGCGGCGAAAATTGGTGGGCACAGGGCTTTTCAGAGCCCGGCGCCGGTTCTGATCTCGCCAGTCTCAAAACATCAGCGGTTCGCGACGGCGACCACTATGTTGTTAACGGTCAAAAAACATGGACGACACTGGGCCAGCATGGAGACTGGATTTTCTGTCTGGTTAGAACGGATGCGTCTGCCGATAAACCGCAAACAGGTATTTCATTCATTTTAATCGATATGCGCGATCCCGGCGTGGAAGTACGCCCCATCATAACCCTGGACGGTTCACATGAAGTAAACGAAGTGTGGTTCACCGATGTGCATGTTCCCGCTGAAAATTTGGTCGGTCAGGAAAATATGGGCTGGACCTACGCCAAATTTCTGCTGCAAAACGAACGCATCGGCATTGCGGGCATTGGCCAATCTAAAGAACAATTGGTTAGCCTGCGTCGGTTGGCTGCTGCAGAGAAGAAAAACGGCAAGCCGCTGATTGAAGACCCGAGTTTCCGGGCAAAGTTGTCAGAAGTGGAAATCGAGCTTCGTGCGCTAGACCTGACCAACAAACGTATGCTGGTGGAAACCGAGCGCGGTATGGACCCTGGCCCGGTATCATCAATGTTGAAAATTCGCGGTAGTGAAGTGGCGCAACGCCTTTTTGAGCTAAAAATGGACGCTGCAGGCTTATATGCCTTGCCATTCCAGCCGGAAGCTGGTGATGCCGGATGGAACGATCAACTGGCGGGCACACTGGCGCAGGCCCGGTCCGCACCGCATTATCTCAATACCCGCAAGATCAGCATCTTTGGCGGTTCAAACGAAATTCAGCGTAGCATCGTTTCTAAAATGATGCTTGGCTTCTAGATCGGAAACAGAGTGTAAAATCATGAATTTTGATTATTCAGAAGAACAAAAAATGCTGGTTCAGTCGCTGGAGCGAACACTGGCAAAAACATATGACTTTGAGACCTACAGGTCGCAACTTGCGACCAAAAGCAGCCATGACCCTGCGCTTTGGAGCAGCTTGGCCGAGCTTGGAATAATGGCCATGCCTCTACCCGAATCTGCGGGAGGTTTTGATGGAGACCACACTGATATTGCGCTGATATCTGCGGAGTTGGGACGCAGGCTGGTGCCTGAGCCCTATGTTAGCAACGTTGTGCTCTCAGCTTTTGTGTTGAATGCGTGCGGCGGTGAAAACGCGACAGAGCAGCTTGGAGAAATTGCAACCGGCGAAACAAAGCATGCAGTAGGGTTTTACGAGCCCGGCGAGCGACACAACCCCCTAGCACTAGGCACAAAAGCCGAGAAAACTGCTGATGGTTGGTCAATCACAGGCCATAAAGCTGTTGTTCTGGGTGGCGATACCGCGAGCAAACTAATTGTTTCAGCCGATGCAGGCGGTGCCAGCTTGTTCATGGTGCCCGTTGATGCAGACGGACTGACTGTGCGCAAGTATCAACTGCTGGATGGCCGTGGTGCTGCGGACCTGATTTTCGACAATGTCTCGGTTGGCGCCGATGCGCTGTTAGGGGAATCCGGTCAGGCTGAGGCTATTATTCTGGACGCGGTGGACCGGGGCGCAGCAGCCTTGGTTGCGGATTCACTTGGTGCGATCGAAGAAATCATCGATATGACCAAGGAATATTTGCGCACTCGCACCCAATTTGGCCGCCCGATTGGATCTTTTCAGGTACTAGCGCACCGTATGGTTGATTTACTGGTTGATTATGAGCAAGCAAAATCAATGTCGATGGAAGCATCTGTCGAGGCGGACAACGAGAATGCTACCGCCCGCCAGAAAGCAATTTCAGCTTGCAAAGCCAAAGTCGGTGCTGTTTCACGCAAATTTGGCAAAGAATCAATCCAGATGCACGGCGGTATCGGCATGACCGATGAGTATGCGCTTGGCGCCTATGTTAAACGGTTGCTTGTCAACGAAACCATGTTCGGCGACACAGAATATCACCTGGAACGCTATTCCAGCCTATAGAGGTCTGCAATTAAACTGCAAAAACCGGACTTGCATACATTTGCGATGTCCGGTTTTTTATTGAATAAACTCAGCGAATTAATCCGATGTGCTGGCAGCCTGAAGATTAGCCACCATGATGCCCGCAATAACTCTGTCATCGCCGATGTTTTCCCAGTTGCTTTGTCCAGCGACCTCACGTAGATGCCAATCATATGGGAAGCTTTCCCACGGTGCACACTGCGGAAACCTGACGTCGCAAACCAACGTACCCGACGCCGTTTCGATCGTCAGTACAGCATGATACTGAGCGGTTTCGGTGTAAGCTGTCGCCAGCAGAAACGCAGCGCCGTACTCCGGCATTGCTTCGCGCAAGTATTTGCGCAGTGTGAGAGCGAAATCTTCACAGTCTCCCTCACTTCGGGTGCTAACGCTTTGCCAAAAGTCCCCCTGCTCCGGGGTCGGAATAATCAAATCCTTCACCATATTATGAAGGGAAAGCAGTTCCTTGCTCGTGGCGCGGTCCATAGGCAGAACACATTCAGCCGGCTCTCTTGCGCACATGGCCTTATATCCACTGGGCGGAGGGGTTGTTCTTCCGTCCGGCATTGCCGTCTGTAGATCGATGGTCTGGCACGCCGACAAAGCAATTGTCAGCACACTTATGGTCAAAATGTTTTTTAGATGTATGGCAATCACAGTGGGCTCCAGTTTCTAATTCAAATCAACATCAACAGTTCGATAGTTCGCCTGAATATTCTTTGCCTGGTTGCCTTGAACCGATCGCCTATAAATAGAAAACTTCAACCGATTCGAGGTGATATTGCCGGACGGTAGTTAATAAGGTTTTAACGCGAAATTTAGCGTTTAAATTCACTCTTTTTTGTTTAAAAACAATGAGATAATTTGATCTAAACTTTAATAAAAATCACCTAGGCATAACGCCCCACTTTGAGCTGTCACCCCATACAGCGCCACGAGATATACAATCACTTGCCATCGAATTGCCGCGTCAAACGATATGGTTGTGATCCAAACCCGATACTGCTCGTACAAAAGCTGAACATACAAAAAGGGATCCAGATGAGTAACTCTCAACCGGCATTTCAGAAAACCAACATTGAAGCCTTGACTTCGAATTGGCAGGGATGGTTCTCTGCCAAAACAAATGCCCGTTATCGCAACCCAACAAAGGGGTCGTCTATCTCGTTCCTAAATACAGACACCACCGAGACGTTGGCGTTGAAAGTTGCTGAGCACCGCGACAAACAAGCCTTTCGTCTGCTATTTGCTCATTTCGCTCCCCGCATTAAATCTTTCCTGTTGAAACAAAAAATTAACGGCGAAATGGCCGAAGACCTTACGCAGGAAGTGATGGTTACGCTCTGGCATAAGGCGCATATGTTTGATCCGTCAAAGGCGCGGTTGTCTACTTGGATGTTCCGCATCGCGCGGAATAAGTTCATTGATAAAGTCCGCCGACAAAAATATATCGAGGTTGATGTCGACGACCATATTAGGTCGATGGAGGCACCTGAAAAAACAGATACAGCAGTGATCCAAAATCAGGACCGCGCACGTATTATGTCAGCAATGGAGGTTTTAAAGCCCGAATTGCGCAGTGTGATCCAGTTGTCTTTTTATCAAGACATGTCTCACTCTCAGATTTCCGAGCAGCTTGATCTTCCGCTTGGGACAGTAAAATCGCGGATGCGAATTGCGTTTCAAAAGTTACGAATTGAGTTAGGAAACTTCTAATGGGCTCCGAAAAACATATAGCTGAAAACGGCACTGGTCATCTGATTGACGATGAGTGGCTAATTGCCTACGCGGCAGGGAATCTGAGCGAAGCCAAATCAGCACTGGTAGCGACACATGCCAGCTTTCACCCGGTTCTACAGCGAAAAATTCATTCTGCAGAGGCTATGGGCGGAGCGCTTATGGAATCAAGCGATGAAGCCACGTTGTCGGATGGGTTTTATGAAAAACTACTGGCCAAACTTGACGACACAGATCAACAAGATCAGCCAGCGATGCCTACACTGAAGGACGATGCCAAAACAATTTTCCCACGGCCATTGACCAATTATCTGAACCAGAGACCAGACGAACTGAAATGGCGCTTTATGGGGCCTGGGATGAGTCAAGTGAAACTGCGCTGCGAAGACAACGGCGAAAAACTTTGGTTGCTAAGAGCCAAAGGCGGCACAGAGATCCCCTCCCACGGCCACAACGGCCACGAATTTACCCTTGTTCTACAGGGAAGCTATTCGGTGGAAGGGCAATTATTCGGTGTTGGCGACATGGAACTGGCCGCTGACGACATAGATGACCATCGTCCAATTATATCTGAAGGCGAAGATTGTATTTGTCTCGTGGTAACGGAAGCGCCAATCAATCTAAAAAGTTTGATTGGCAAAGCATTCCAGCCTTTTATCGGCCTCTAAAACTAAACCCTTCACATTTGCAGCGTTATTTAAAGCATCAGGTAAGCTATCTTTACCGTTATGGTGCCCCGAACCCGCGGAAGCGACTACACTGACCCACAGGCGCTAAAGCCACTAATAAGTGGCAAAGAACCAGCATGCCAGGCCGCGTCAATTACAGGGCTCGACGTATGAACCCATTTAAAAAAACATCGATCATAAAAAATACCGGCCGGACTTACGTCCGACCGGCTTCCGGTACCCGAACCTAATCAGCAGGTTGTTAGGCAGGAGTTCCGGAGGGGCTCGCATCAGCCAGGTCTTGAGCTTTCAAATGCTCAAGAGCGTACTGTAGGGCTGATTTTGGATCGTCGAACCAGTGATCTTCCGGGATTTTTTGACCAACGTCCAAGCCATGCAATAGATCATCGATCTTTTTCGATGCACCGGAAATCAACAGCTGTTTTCCCGCCAAAGTGGCGTCCTCGGCTATTGTTTCCACCGCTTTAATCGCCGACAGATCAACGTCTGGCACGCGGGGAAAATCCATGATCAAAGCGGCCTGGCCGTCTTTCCACTTGTCCCTGACATGGTGACCAAGGTCTGCAGCAGCTCCAAAGCTTAGGGGGCCACCGAAGTCGAACAATGTCACGCGTCCACCTGTTTCGCGCAGCAGCGCAAGCTCTTCGGGATGATCCGTGCGTGGCTCGATGCTACTGAGTGCCTTAAGTTGCAAATCCGCAGTTTGTTTAACGAAAGCCAAGGCTGCCAAAACAACTCCCGCTGCAACCGCCGTGATCAGGTCTACAAACACCGTAAGCACTAACACCAGTGTCATCAGCGCAAGGTCCCAACGGGGACCCCTGTGAGCACGCTTAAGATAAGCGATATCAACAATGTCATAGCCAACTTTAACCAAAATGCCAGCAAGAACAGCGTGTGGGATTTGTTCCGCAAGGGGTGCCAAGCTAATGGCGACAGCTAACAACAATATCCCGTGAATCATACCCGATATCTTGGTTCCTCCACCGGATCTGATGTTAACAACTGTCCGCATGGTGGCACCTGCGCCAGGGATGCCGCCAAAGAAGCCGGCAACCGTATTGCCAATACCCTGCCCTACAAGTTCCTTGTCAGAATTGTGCTGTGTTCGGGTCATATTGTCCGCGACCAGCGACGTAAGCAAACTATCAATTGCCCCCAACAACGCCAATAAAATAGCCGCTTCGAGAACAAGAAACATGGCGCTGGGCGTGAATGTAGGAATAATAAGCGATGGCAAACCTGTTGGGATATCTCCCAGGATAGGGGCACCCGGGAACGCAACGCTTATCAATGTACCAATCACCAACGCTGCCAGCGCGCCAGGAATAAACTTCCCCAGTGATTTGGGCCAGGTAAACACGATTATCAGTGTTAGCACACCCAAACCAAGCGCCATAAAATTGGGATCTGCAACAGCATCCGGTATAGAAATCAGCGCAGGAATAGTGCCCTTGCCTTCGGGCTCATGCCCGAATAGGCGCGCCGCCTGCAACGCAATAATGATGCAACCAATTCCGCTCATAAATCCTGAAACCACTGGATAGGGAACAAGTTTAATATATTGCCCAAACTTCATGATCCCCAGCAGAATTTGAATAACACCCGCCAGAATAACTGCCAAAAATACCAGCTTTGGGTCACCAGCCAAACCGGCAAAAACACCAGCAAAAACAACGATCATAGGCCCAGTTGGCCCAGAAATTTGAGCGCCGGTACCACCAAACAGCGATGCGAAGAAGCCGACGATTATTGCGCCGTATAGTCCGGCAATCGGACCAGCGCCTGAAGCCTCACCGAATGCGAGTGCTAAAGGAAGCGCAACCACACCGGCGGTGACACCGCCCATGATGTCGCCGCGCAGATTACTCTTGTCAAAAAATGCCATCTTTGGCTCCTATTATGCCGCTGAAACGTTAGGCAATTGAGCCATTTCGGTATCGGACAGTGGTGCCCAGCTGCGCTCGGTCTCACTGTATGAGTTGATCACACCTTCTTTGATGTCATAGACCCAACCATGCAATCGTACTCTTCCAGCTGCCAAACGAGACGCAACGAATGGATGCGTACGCAAATTCTGAAGCTGAGCGACAACATTCTCTTCAATCATACGCTGCAATTTTGCCGGGCCATCCAAGTCGGCATGGTTGTCCTTGATCACGCGCGCGGCAGCATCAGAATGCTTTAGCCAATTGCAAACGTGAGGAAATTCGGTCAGGCCCTCTGGCGCCAGTGCGCCCTTCATTGCCCCGCAATCTGTATGGCCGCAAACGACCAGTTCAGTAGTACCAAGTGCACCTACCGCAAACTCGATTGACGCCACAGTGCCGCCAGCGCCTGGGCCATGCGGTGGAACGATGTTGCCCGCGTTGCGAACCAAAAACAGATCACCGGGTGCGGTTTGAGTGATCAAATTCGCATCAATCCGGCTGTCTGCGCATGTGATAAACAGTACCTCTGGCTCCTGACCAGTGGAGAGCTTTTCAAACAATTCGCGATGTTTTGGATATACGTCGCTTTTAAAGCGGGCGACGCCGTCGATTACTTTTTTCATGTTATTATATTCCTGCATTATAATGAATTTTGCCCATGCAGCCGCGGAATGTTTTATGCTCTTCCAGCCTGCTGACTGCTTCTAGATAGCGATTTATATCGAAAAATAAATCTATAGTTTCTTGTTTTTTGTGATAGTATTTATCTATTGGTTAAACGAAAGATAGAGACAAATGGAACCAACGATCAAGCAACTCAGATACCTATTGTCCGTTAGTCAGGCCGGGAGCTTTCGAGGCGCCGCAGAACGCCTGGATATTGCTCAACCCACACTTACCGCTCAAATCAATACACTTGAAAGTAAATTAGGTGTTACCTTGCTGGAGCGTTCTAGGCAGGGCGCTCAACTTACTCCCGCTGGGCGGTCATTCATACCGTTCATCGAGACTATTCTGGAGCAGGTTGCATCGATTGGGCGGCTGGCAAACGAAGCAGACGGAAGTTTAATTGGCACATACCGTCTCGGTGTGCCCCCAACGCTTGGGCCGTATTTTTTACCTGAGGTTATCCCGACAATTCACCGGTCGTTCCCCGGCCTCAAAATATTTGTGCGTGAAAATGCGCCGCGCGATCTGGAAGTGGGCCTTCTTCACGGCGAGAATGATTTCATCATTACCACCCTACCGATGGAAATTCCCAACTTGAGCGTCGAACCGCTTTTCAATGAGCCGCTCGTGCTTGTATGTGCGCCGGACCATGCGTTTGCAGAACAAGAGACGATTGAACCAGATGACTTGCGCGGAGAAAGTCTGTTGGCGATTGAGGAAAAGCACCGGCTATTTGACTTGATGCAAACAATCGCCCTTCAATTCAGTGCCCGTTTACTGCGCGACTATGAAGGCACCAGCCTAGATACGCTTCGTCACATGATTGGAACCGGCCTTGGTATCGCTTTTCTTCCTGCCCTGTATGTGAAATCTGAAATTACCCCCCGCCAGGACGTGAAATCGATGAAATTTACCGGCCCCACGTTTGCGCGCGGCGTTGCGCTGGCGTGGCGACCAGGGTCGCGGCGGGCAGAATTATACAAGCAAATCGCCCAAATCATGCGCACGGTCAGCCATGACACACTTTCAGATCATATCACGCTGAACATGCAAACCACTGGCTACGACGGTGGTCGTTTGTAGCCTCTGTCACACTGGTAATGGGATTTATTGATCTTGGTGGGCAAAACTACGAACGCTGTCGACAGCCCGGTGCCACCGAGACAACAACTTGTTGCGGTCCAACGGCTCGGGCTTGAAACTTTTGTCAAGCCGCCAGTTTCCCTCAACATCATCGAGAGAGCTATATAACCCTGCCTGCAATCCGGCCAAATACGCCGCACCTAGCGCGGTTGTTTCCATAACCTTTGGGCGCTCTACCGTCAAATCAAGTAAATCTGCTAAAAACTGGCTCATCCAATTGTTGGCAATCATTCCCCCATCAACCTTCAGCTGGCTTATTGCCACGCCGTCCTGACGCATTGCTTCAAGAAGATCATATGTTTGAAAACATACAGACTGAAGCGTTGCCTTAACCAGCTCCTCGCGGCCGGTGGCGCGTGTCATCCCAAGAATTGCCCCTCGTGCGTCAGGATCCCAGTGCGGGGCCCCCAGCCCGGTAAATGCGGGCACAACAACCACGCCGTCATTGGGGTCGGCGGCTTGGGCATGTGAGCCTGATTGCTTTGCATCTTCCAGTATTCCGATGCCGTCGCGTAGCCATTGCACCGCAGCACCAGCAACAAAAATAGAACCTTCAAGAGCATACGTGACCTCTCCGCCCAGCCGGTAACCCACAGTGGTCAAAAGACGATTGCTTGACCGAACAATTTTGTCGCCGGTGTTCACAAGGGCAAAACAACCAGTACCATATGTGCTCTTTAGCGAACCTTCTTGAAAACAGCATTGGCCAAGGGCAGCAGCTTGCTGGTCCCCAGCAACGCCGCAGATCGGAATCGCGGTTCCAAACAACGCAGGTTCGGTTGAGCCATAGTCGTCAGCGCAATCTTTAACGGTAGGCAATATTGAATGTGGCACATTAAATAAACTTAATAATTCTTTGTCCCAACACTGTTTTTCAATATTGAATAAACTAGTTCTGCTGGCGTTAGTTGCGTCAGTCGCGTGTATTGCGCCCCCTGTTAGTCGCCAAATCAGGAAACTATCTATGGTGCCGAATGCAAGCCTTCCCGCTTCTGCTGCGCGACGGGCGTCGGTCACATTGTCCAATATCCATGCAGCTTTGGTTGCGGAAAAATACGGGTCCAACAAAAGACCGGTTTTTGACCGAACCTGCTCCAGATGTCCAGCTGCTTCAAGACCGCGACAAACCGCTGCGGTACGCCGACCCTGCCAGACAATCGCGTTGTAAACTGGCTTCCCGGTCGTCCTGTCCCATATAACAGTTGTTTCACGCTGGTTGGTGATGCCAATACCTGCAACGGTTCGGCCATTCGCCTCATCAGACGCCAAAACATCCTTTACCGCTCGCAGTGTAGTATCCCAAATTTCTTCGGGATCATGCTCTACCCAGCCGTCGTCTGGAAAATGTTGGGTAAATTCATACTGGCTGGACGCAACCGCGTTGCCCTGCCGATCAAACAGAATAGCGCGACTACTTGTCGTGCCCTGATCAATCGCCAAAATGCAACGCTTATCCGTCATGATTATAGTTTACTGAACGATTGGCTGCTCGTCGCCGATCATTTTAATGTTAACGCCTCGAATGTTGGTGCCTTCACGCTTATTATGCAATTGAACCAACCTCTTAACTTGCGCCATCGATTGAATAGCAACATGAAGCGCCGCCAAGTAACCAGATTTACTCAATTCGAGAATGGCCGTGTCACTTAGTTTTTGCAGCAAATTCGCAGAAGGCGTAAACAGACCCACTAACTCACTTTTGGTACCAGATTCGTCTTCAATCTGCAGGTGAAATTCGCGCAGCAAATCATGCTTTGCCAGCTCGTCAGTGAATTTTTGAGTGATCATTTCACCCTGAAAAAGGTTATTCAAAAAACTGTTAACCCATTTAAAGTAATCGGTTGGCTCGCCTTTCTCATCGAAAAGTGGCGTGCCTTCTTCTTCACTGACAAGCTTGTGGTTAAGGTCGATAGCGGCCCCCAGGGTCTTGCTCTCGTCAAGAGGCGCGAATGAAAATGGCACACGTCCAATATTCAACGGTACATGGGTCGCCTGCCAGGCACCATCCTCGAAAAACAGGTTTTTTTCCACTTCGATGCCGAGCATAGCGGCAACCCGCATCCGGTCAGATTTTTCATCTTTAACAAATATTATCGGGCAATTTGCGGCGACATCTGCAAATTCAGAAACAACGACTGGAATTATGTGAATATTTTCCGAAAAAGAAATTCCGGCATCCGTCTTAATCTTAAGATTCTTATGCTCTTCCGCTGAAACGGCAACAATGTTTGTGGTCATTTTTCTCTCGATATACTTGATTTTTGTCCATCCCTGCTTTCGCTGCGAACCTCGTCAAAGCGGGGTAAAACGCGCGATAAAGCTAGTTGGCGCTCAAACAACACTTTATTTGTAGGCAATGCAAGTGATAAGCACGTTTTATCGGCCAAATAGGCTACTCATGCTTCAGTAAGCACATAGAAGTGACAGCTGTATATGAATATAGTCCAATTCATCATCGCATTGGTGGCGGCGATAACTGCAACGGAGACCTTGATGGCCGAAGAAGCTTATGACGCAACCAAATCTCGCGCCTACAGCATTCCAACGGCTGATGCCCCCGAATTGGCTGCTTTAGGCCCCTACCCGGTTGCTGTTTCCAATATGTCGCTGACCGATCCTTCGCGCCCCAACATCTCGCAAGCGCTTGCGGGCAAACCGTCTGCCGCAACCCGGGAAATTATCGTCCACATTTGGTATCCCTCAATAGTTGACACCAGATACGAGCCTGCCACTTACACTGGAAAACTGCCATTTCGGCCAGGCACGCGGCCAGCGGAGGTGCCGGAATTCTATGAGTTCAAGGGCATAGCTCACTGGGATATTGAGATTGTTTCAGGGCAAAAATTTCCACTGGTAATACTGTCTCATGGTTACGGAAACTGGGCGACATTCCTTAGTTATCTGGCAGAAAACCTAGCGTCTAAAGGATATATTGTCGTATCTATCGACCACGGTGATCTACCCTATATCGACTTGCCTAGTTTTAATCTTTCATTCGCCGACACCATTCTCAACCGCGCGCGTGATCAACGCTTTGTCATCGACGCTTTTTCTGACATGACCCAATTCGGAGAATATAAACTGGCCGCCGCCATTGACGCTGATGCTATCGGCCTTTTGGGCTATTCAATGGGTGGCTTTGGCGCGCTTGCTACGGCAGGCGCTGGATACGATCCCAAAAGCCCCAGTTTCACCCATATCCCCGCTTCTTTGATGAACGACATTTTGGAAGACGAACAGTTCACGGCGCCGCACCCCAACTTAAAAGCAGTCGTTGCCATCGCACCCTGGGGCGGTGCACCGGCCAACCGTGCTTGGGCTAAACAATCACTTGCACAAATAAGGACACCACTGTTTGTCATTGCGGGCGATCAGGACGACGTTTCTGGGTTTGATGACGGCATCAGATGGATATACGAGAACGCCAAGTCAGCAGACCGTCACATGCTGGTGTACGAGAATGGCCGTCACAGCGTTGGCGGAAATCCCGAGCCACCGATTGCGGACGACTATTTTGACCTAACTGACTGGTTCAATGAACCTGTGTGGCGGCGCGACCGTGTGGTTGGCATTAACCAGCACTTCATAACGGCATTTCTTAACCAACATCTGAAAGGCGACGACAGCGCAGCGACCTATATGAATGTTATGCCCGAAAGATCGAATGACGGCGAATGGCCCCTGCCACCTGGCGGATATGTTGGCGGCACCTATAGCACCGGACAGCATGACGGAAAAGCTTACTGGAAAGGATTTCAGCGGCGCTTCGCCTTGGGTTTGACCATGAAACGCGCCGCCGCGAGGTAAAGCGGAACCCACACGCACCTATTTCCTAGGCTGGTTTTATGCAGCTACTGCCAGCTTCAATACCCGCTTTTTCTCTTCTCTGACCGCAATCATCGTGAAGACAACCGGCGTGAAATACAGCGAAATAGTCGTAGAAAGTAAAACACCGCCAGCAATTGACATAGCAAACGGTGGCCAGAAGCCGCCACCTTCAATGATCAGAGGTAAAAAGCCGCCGAATGTCGTGGTCGTTGTCGAAATGATATGGCGACTGGATTCCATGACGATTTCCTGAATGCGCTCCAGGTTTCCCGTCATCGCGCGCGCGTCTTGCTGAAGTGCAGTCAGTATAATGATCGCAGCATTGATCGAAACACCAATCGAACCAATCACGCCGATCAACGCGTTGATACCAAAAGGATAGGCAAAAATCTCAAGAGCCAAAAGGCTCATGCACATGGACAGTATGGCAACCATCCCAGTAATCATCGACAGCTTAAACCGATTGAACGTCAAAACGATGGTGGCGATCGTCAACACAATTATCAGCCCGATAGGTGCCATCAGGTTGTTAACCGTGCTATCCCGCTCATCTGAATCGCCGCCCACATCAAAACTGTATCCTGCAGTTACAACCACCGGATCGCGAGCCAGTTCTTCCTGCACTGCCTTCAGGGCCACCGCAGGTAAAATTCCGTTAGGAGTAAAAGCTTGGATAGTGTTGGTTCGCTCGCCGTTCTCGCGGTTTATCTGGCTTTCAGACGGTTGAACCGTGATAGTGCCAAGTGCTGTTAGCGGAACGGCGCTATATTGACTGGATCCCGGCGCCCCCACTGGAATATCGATTGATCTAAGGCGATCAAGCGACTGGCGCCAGTCGTCTTCATAACGCACACGCACAGGCAGCTCTTCAGTGTCTTCTAGTAGCGAACCACCTGAAACGCCCTCAAGCGTTGCCTCAAGGTGCTGAGACACGGCTGTCAGCGTTAAACCAGACATATTGACCTGGTCTTCGTTAGCAGTGAAAACAAGTTTGGGGCTACCCCCCATAAAAGTTGCGCGAGTATGTTCCACAAATGGAACCCGGCTCATGCGGGCGCGTACCTGTTCACCAATATCGCGCAACACATTCACATCGGGGCCAACCACCAATATTTCCACTGGCGCATTAACCGGCGGCCCTTGAATTAGTCCTTTGACCAGAGTTTGAGATTCTGGAATCTCTTTGTCCAGTAACGTCTGCAGCTCGGGTATAACGTCGCGTGTAGCCTGCTCGGATGATGTTGTCACCAAAGCTTCAGCAAAGCTGGCAACACTATCCTGGTTGCTGGTCATATTGTAATAGAAGCTGGGTGCACTTTCTCCGATGATCCAGGTAACCGATGTAATCTCCGGCCGCGACTTGATCAAGACATCGGCCCGTCTGGCCACAGATTGAGTTTCTGAAATCGCAGCATTACCGTCCAACTTCATTTGGATATGAAACTGATCCCGCTCAACGCCAGGGAAAAACTGCGACGTAAGAGTTGGAAAAGACAATAAACCAACAATCGGCAACGCCAAGGCGGCAAACAAGGCCACGCTGCGGTTGGAAATCGCCCAACCGACCGAGCGGTTAAAAATTTCACCTATCCTGCCGGACTGCATGCCCCGTGCATACCACGCATGAGATTTGCCCTCGCCTTTTGCCGGAAGCAACCAACCCGCAAGCGCCGGTGTAACCGTTAGCGCCAGCAAAAAGGATGCAATCAGCATTACAATCACCGCAATCGCAATAGATCCGACAAAGTCACCCGCCGGCCCAGGTAGCAATGCCATGGGCATAAATGCCAGTACGGTCGTAACAGTCGATGCCAGCAATGGCCCTGCCAGCCGTTTTACTGCTTGTTCAACCGATTGCAGTCGCGGCACTGCGTTAATCAAACGTCTGCGAATGTCATCTGTCATGACAATAGCGGCGTCTACCAGCAGCCCCAGCGCAACGATAAGACCTGTGACAGACATTTGGTGAATAGGCACGCCTGCATATTGAAGGACAGTGATCGAAAGCATCGTGGTCAGAGGCAGAATACAGGCAACAATGAATGCGCCCCGCCAGCCAAGGGTGAAAAACAGCACCAGAATGACTAAGCCGGACCCAATCAGAATGTTCACTGCCAATCCGCTCAATCGGTCAATGGTATACTGGCTTTGGTCGAACAAAATGCTGTGCTCAATATCAGCTGGCAAAGTCTGTTCAAACGCACTGGTTTCCTGCCGGATGATGTCGACCCAGGTATCAACCTGTAGGCCCTCCTCCATCGTCGCACCAACCAGTATTGCAGGCTTGCCGTCGATGTAGCCTACACTGTTTACCGGCTGAACAACTGCGCGCTCTACCGTCGCCACATCGCCGACCCGCACAACCGCGCCGCCAGCCTCTGTAACCAATGGAATACGCCGGATACGCTCAACCGACTTGATCTCGCCCGCTACCTCAAGCAAATAATTATTCTCATCACCGCGAAGCTGTCCCGCACGCACCTTAGCATCAGCGCGCTGGATGCTATTGACCACGGCTGTCGGCGTTAGCCCCAGATTGGTCAGCCGACGTGCATCAACGGTGACAAGCACCTCTTCCGCCTGTTCGCCGAACAAGCGCACCAACCGCGCACCCGGAAGCTGCCGAAGTTGATCCCGCAGCAATTCCGCATAACGTTGTAATTGGGACGATTCCACATATCCGGAATCGCGGGGTTTCAAAACGCTTATGGTAGTGTAGGCGCCAAACTTGTCGTTATCAAACCTTGGGTCCGGCACTCCGGTGGGGAAATTACGGCCTGCGTCTGACAAAGCATCGCGTATTTCAGACCATGTCGCTTCGAGCTGCTCATCGTCCAAGAACTGTGACAATTCGACGAAAACCAGCGAAAAGCCTTCACGTGAAACCGAAACAATCTCCTCGATTTCCGCAATTTTTTTAAGCTCTTCCTCGATTTTTTCAGTAACGAGACTTTCCACCCGCGCCGGACTCGCACCCGGAAACGGTGTGGTGATCGTGGTGAAAAGATTAGTGATCGTCGGGTCTTCCTGACGACCAATTGTGCTGATTGCAGTAAGACCGGTAACAACAATAATACCAATCGTCAGAGCAAAAACCCGCCACTCTCGATAAAACAAGGTCAACATGATCAGTTTTCCCTTGTTACGGGGGCGATATATTGTCCCGGAACAACCCTGTGGGTACCTGCGCTAACCAGCGTCGCGACATTGCCTAGGTCAGCGGTAACGTAAACCCGACTGGTTTCGGCGTGAATAACCTCAACTGAGCGCCGAGTGACCAGACTACCTTCACTGTCTTGCACAACAGCAAAGACATTCCACAGGCCTTTCTTGCCCTCAACCAATGCTTCCACCGGAACCCAGTAACCAGTGTGATAGCGATTATCTACCAGCTCCAGTTCAACCAGCTCTCCAAAGGCTATCGGCGTAGCAGATTGTATATTCAACAACACGTCCTGAGTTCGGGTGGCTTGGTTGACATCTGCCCGAACCGACGCAATTTGCGCGGCAATCTGCTGCCCTTGGTAAGAAAGCTGAACAGTGTCCAGCTGCGTTAATACAGATACGCGTTTGGTCGGCAAGCTAATACGAGCCTGCTGGTTGGATGTTTCCAACAGCGTTACAATAGCCATTCCCGCATCGCGAACGCTACCAGTGTCAGCGTTTCTGGTCCCAACTTGTGCATCAAACGGCGCAACTAGTGTCGATTTTTCGATGTTGATGTCTATCGATTGCAGCACCGCCTGCATTTCCTGCAATTGTGCCTGCAACGCCTGTAAATTCAAGCGGGCGTCATCATATCTTTGCTCACTATTATGCCCTTGTTCAAAAAGACCTTTTTGTCTCTTTGTCGTTAGTTTTGCCAATTCTACCTGGGCCAAAATTCGTTGAACTGACGCTGCGGTCTGGTCGCGGCTCGCTTCCAGCAACGCGGTATCCAAGCGTGCGACTACTTCGTCCTGTTTGACCATGTCACCTTCATCAACCAGAATTTCTGCCAACTTACCCGCACGCTCAAACGCAAGATTAACTACCTGTCGAGCTTCAACCCGCCCGGTGTAAAATTCGCGAACCTGATAACTGTCCGTATGGCTAATTTCCTGTGTCGCGACCGGCAGAAGCCGTACATTTGCAATCTGACCAGACGCAGCCCGAATATGAAGGCCGTATGTCGCCAAAATAATAAAACCCAGTATGCCTAAAAGGTAAAATGCACGCCTAAACTCGCCTTTGAAACAACAACTGCTGTGTCTTTTTCCATTTTTTTATCCGCATTGCCTCGCTGATTTTTGTCAGCTTTGTTCTTTTTTACCGCTGCACATTTGCGTGCAAGCCTTGATCTTTATGTTAGTCGAACTTACATATATTATGGTAACTAACATTTCAACCCACACCCGGACATATTTACTATTCATTGTCGAACAGAGATCCAAGAAGCAGACATCGATGACACTTGAGCCAGCAAAAAAACAGAAGCCAACGCCCTACCACCACGGCGACCTGCGAACTGCGCTAATTGATGCATCGGTTGATTTAGTCGCAAAGGTGGGCGCTGACGCGTTTACCTTGAAAGATGCCAGCCGGATCGCAGGCGTTAGCGTTGCTGCACCCTACCGTCATTTCGCGGACAAGTCTGAGTTGCTTCATGAAGTAACGGAAAGAGCCTTTCAATTGATGGCAACCGACATGAAAGTGGCAAACAAGGGCATGGAGCTTGGTACATTGCAGTCAATCACCGCTCAAGGTCAGGCATATTTACGGTTCGCTGCCAAAAATCCGGCACTTTTTCGGCTTATGTGCGACAATCACGGAATGCCCCGTGGCCTCAATGTAGAGGCGCTGTTCCAGCAACATCAGGCAGGCGCAGGTTCAGCAGGCATAATTGATCTGCTCGATATTGATGGCCCAGATGTCATACCCAAAACAATGGCGGAAAATCCCCCTAATCAAGGCATCGCTTGCTTTTCCATCCTGCTTAAAGGCGTTGCAAAATTCCTCGACAATCATGGTTTGGATGTGAGCGAAACCATCGCCGTCGCCACACCTATGTGGTCAATAGTGCACGGCACAGCATTTTTGCTGATCGATCAGAAATTCGAGCATCTAACACCAACCATTGATACCAATGAGATGGTGGCCACAACGACGCGTTACTATCTAAGCGGCTTACTTCAAGAAAAATGCGCTCGTAAACCAGCGTCCATATCCTCATAAAAAATGGAGGCAAGTTTGCCCCCATTATAGCTTTAAAACATATCGCCGCCTCACGACTATATAGGTCGATTAGGCTTTGGGGCCTCGCGAAGACAATGATGCCTTACGAATAGTCGCTTTTCGTACTGCAGGTTTCTTGCCATTAGCTTTGCTGGCCGCCGCTTTCTTAACAACGGCCTTCTTCACCGATGATTTTGCAGGCGATGCACCAGCAGCCGGTTTCGCGGCTGCTTTAGCAGATGACGGATTACCAGATGCCACAGCTATTTTGGACGTAGGCGCTTTTGCTGCTGATGCCTGAGCTGGTTTTGATGGTGACGCTTTAGCCTTCGCCGCTGGC
>JAALKD010000060.1:25813-27080 GCA_011088215.1 Sphingomonadales bacterium
CCCCCCCCCCCCCCCCCCCCCCCCCCCCCCCCGCCCCCCTCCCGTTCCGGTGCCACGGCTTTTTTGGCCGTGGGCGCTTTTGCTGCTGATGCCTTAGATGGTTTGGCTGATGACGCTTTAGCCTTCGCCGCTGGCATCGGCAGCTTTTCGGCCGCTTTTTGCAAAATCTCAAACTCCTCAACGATATAGTCTGCGATGTCTTGTACATCCGGAACAGCAATTTTGCAGGCAATCAGGCCAAAATCGAGGCGATCAACATAACTCTGCAACGTAATATTCAGGGCGCAGCCATGGGTCGCAATAGACACAGGGAAGTTTGCAACTACTCTACTGCCTGCGAAATACACATGACGCCGCGGCCCCGGCACGTTGGAAATCGTGACATTAATCGGCGAAGGCATGTAATTCATAATATCGGTACGGCTGGTGAGCTGCGCCATAGCAGAAACAAGAATAGGCGCGCCAAAGAAAGAATAATCCGTTGGGAAAATGTCTTTAACCGTAGCAAGCTGCTTCTTTGCACCCTTTGCGTTCTCATTTACCGCACGCAGGCGCTTAATGGGGTCAACAATATCTGTTGCCAAGCCGCAGGTCATGCCCGCAACCTGATTGGTGTTGGAAGCATCGCCTAATTCGCGCAAAGACACCGGCACCGCCGCAACCAGCGACTCTTCAGGCAGTTCCTTGTGTGTTTCCAGATACCGCCGAAGCGCCCCACCGCAAATTGACAACACAACATCATTAAGTGTTGTGCTGGTCCGCTTTGCCAGCGCAATAACGTCCATCAACATCAGAGACTGGGCCCCGTATGCCCGCTGTTTCTGAATACGGACATTAAACCGAGTTTTCGGCGCGGGTTTCATGTTCTTCATGACAGCGCGTGTGTCTTCAGACGCAACTTTGGCAAAGCTGCCTGCCGCTTTAACCAGATCCGGTACCGACTTTACAAAATCAACCTGCTGCTGGAGGAAGCGGCCATATGAGCTGCCGAGGAGTTCAAAAGCGCCCGGCTTCTCCGAATAGAGTCGGATTTTGTTTTTTGGCAGTGGTGGTCGCGGCGTTGGCTCACGGTCAGAAATAATATCCAGCACAGCAATACCCGCACCGCCGTCAATGCTGGCGTGGTGGCTTTTGGTATAAAGGGCGAAACTGCCTTTTTTCAGGCCAAATGCCTCATCCTCAACGCCTTCGCTGAAAAAAACATGCCAAGGCGGAGATCGGAAGGGGGGGGGGGAGGGGGGGGGGGGGGGGGGGGGGGGGGGGGGGG
>JAALKD010000131.1 GCA_011088215.1 Sphingomonadales bacterium
TGCGCTGATATTCTTCGCCGTGCATGTGGATGCAGTGGGCGAACACGCTGCGATCGGTTAGCAAACCGAACTTCGCATATACGTCCAGATATCCATCGGCATCGGGGTACAGACTGTTCACCCAGTCAATTTCAGCGGTATTTTCCGACATATGGGTGTGCATCAGCACATCCGGATGCTCGGCCAGCAACTTGCCTGCACGGGTTAACTGATCATCGGAGCAAGCCGGGGCAAAACGCGGGGTGATGGCATAGCCAAGCCTGCCTTTGCCGTGCCATTTTGCAATAAGTTCGCGGTTGTCTTTGTCGCTGGCCTCGGCGGTGTCGCGTACGGCTTCCGGTACGTTGCGGTCCATCAGGGCCTTGCCCGCGACAATCCGCATGTTTCGCTCAAACGCCGCTGCGAACAGCGCATCGACGGACTGTTTGTGCACCGTGCCGTAGACAAGCGCCGTGGTGGTGCCGTTCCTCAGCAGTTCGTTCAGGAAAAAATCGGCGCAGTCTTCGGCGTGAGCCGGGTTATCGAATTTTGCTTCGGCAGGAAAGGTATAATGCTCCAGCCAATCCAGCAGTTGTTCGCCGTAGCTGGCGATCATATCAATTTGCGGGTAATGGATGTGGGTGTCGATAAAACCGGGGGTGATCAGCGCGCTTGAATGGTCATGAACTTCAACGCCTGAAGCCAGTGTGGGCTCAATGTCAGCGCGTTTGCCGGCGGCGACAATGTGGCTGCTCTCAAGCACCAGTGTTCCGTCCGGGATGTAGAAATAGGCTTGGCCAGCCCCCACCAATGCGGGGTCGTCGACCATGTGAAAAAGGTCACCGTGGATAGCTTTAACAGTCACGCAGTTAATCCCATTGTGGTGCTGTATGCCAAATGCCGTTCAATAGAGTTTGGCAGATCAGTCTCGCGAGCACCACATTTTCTTGGGTGCAGCCGATATTGGTAAATCTTGACTATTTGGTCAAGAACCAAATGAAACGAGAGTTATAGTTTTTCTGCCAATACCAGATAGCGTTTGGTGGTGCCGGGATCAATCGCGTCGAAGGGCCAGCAGGTAACCAGCATTATTTCACCATTTCTCGGTGGAAGAATGACGCCCTCGCGGATGTCATAAATTCGAGTTTCGCTAATTCGGTAAACCACCTTGCCTGCTGCCGTCTGGTATGAAATTCCATCGCCGCGTTTTGCGCCTTCGAGCACTGAGAAATGGGTATCACGGTGGCCTGAAAGCACCAGTGGGCCGTTCGGCTCGTACTCCTCGTGGCGACCAGCGCCGAATGCCATTGCTTGGTTGGTGGCGCGGTCCAGCACATGAACAGTTTTGCCGCCGACGGTTAGTTTCCCGATCACGGCAAAATCCGCCGAGGGCCACGGCTTTGCCGGTATGCTACTTACTTCGGCTTGGTTGTAAGCACGATCCAACAAGCCGTATGCCAGCAACGCTTTGGCCGGTATCCACAAGCCGTTTGCCAAAAAGGCCGCGCCCGAAAGCGCGATCAGAACTATTATGCCCGTCAGGCTTTTCATGGTGCGGCTGAACGTCTGCGCCGAAGGAAAAACGTCAGTGCCGACAACAGCAGCAAGCCAAGCCCAATGAGAATATGCATCATCATCGGCGATGCTGAGCCGCGAGCGCGGACTGGGCCGTGGGCCAAATCGGCTGCCGGTTGCATAAGGCCGTGATTGATTGTCTTGCGCTTACGCTTGGCCCAATCCATTCCCGCCGGTAGGTTTGCAGGTACTTCGCGCTTGTAAAGTGGATTTGCTGGGTCGCGGACAGTTTCCTTCTCAACAGCCACCAGGCTGGTGAACTCGCTGACCAGATGATACCCCAGCGACAGCGCCAGAACAGCACTACGTCGTGCTTCGAAGGCATCGCTGCCGTGGTGACCGACGAAAGACCTGTTTACCATTTGAATTTTGCGCCGCGCCCAAAGGTTCGCAACACCTTGCGCCGAACCATTCTGTGCTCTCGGCACGCTCATTGACCAGGGTTTGCCGCCCCGGTCGCCCGTTACTGTCAGGGTGGCGTTGCGGGTATTCTCGGTTTTGAAAGCAATGACAATGGGTTCGCCGTCATACAGGTCCGGAATAACCGCAGGCACCATATCTGCGTTTCTCAAGCCATCGATTTTAATGTTGGTTAGCTGAGGGCGCTCGATTTTGGCAAATAGGCGCGCCATCGCGTTCAGTACGTCGTCTTGCATGGCGATATTGATGAAAGTGCCGCGGCCAAAATGCGCCGCTTCGCTCATGAAATAATTGTTGGGTGCGCTGCCGATGCCCACCATGAACAGGCGCGCTGCACCCAGGCCGGTTTTGATCTGCGTCATCAGGGCAACCTCATTGCCTACCGCACCGTCAGTGACAAAAAATGATCTGTTTCATCGCCGGTTGGGCTTCGTCGCTACCGGGTTCGCCTATGGGTGCATTCGCCAGCGCGTGAGCCAGCGCAGACGACATTTCGGTGCCGCCGCCGGCTTCAATGTTCGCCACGAAATCCAGCGCGGCGTCAATGGTGCGATCGGTTACTGGCTTGCTGGTAGAAAATAGAGGTTGGGAGGCGTTATCGAAGGCAACAATGTTGAATGTGTCGTCATCTTTTAACCGCATAATTGCCCGGCGCACTGCTGATTTGGCCTGCCTGATCGCCTGTCCGCCCATGGAACCGGGTTTATCGAGCACAATAACCAGCTCGCGCGGCGCAGCCTCAACCGCCCTCAACGTGGTTGGCGGAATAAGCATGAGCAGTCGGTGCTCGCCTAGTTTGGTTTTTTCACTGAACATGCCGATTTGTGGGGCTTTGTTTGCCCTTGGTTTCCAACGCAAAATAAAGTCCTGGTCTGCGGGCACGTCGCTGTCCGTGAGTGTGATTTCTGCGCCGCGATCTTGTTCGACAATGGTTACTGCGTGACTGGGGCTGGCCAGATCCTCCATGTCAAAGCCCGGGCTCAGGTTAATCTTCAAAGTAACCGGGTTTTGGCCGTCGCGGCCGCCATCGGTCCAGGGCTGAGTAATGGTGCTGCCGTCGGGCACTTGGTCGGTGTCGAAGCCCCATCCCAGCCGGGCCTGCCGGTCATCCAGCGGTTCACCCGGGTTATAGCGCGGACGCACCACCATCGGAAATCGGAGCTGGAATATATTGTCGTGGGGCTCGATAAGGATCCTGATACTCGATAGTGACGCTGATTACTTCTCCGGGGCCGATGTTGGCAAGCCGGGTCGAAAATATGTTGGGTCGTCGCTGGATGACAAGACTGGCGCGTCTACCGCTATCTCGTGCGACCTCAAAAGTGCGCTTTGCCTGCGCTTTTTCCTGTATTTCACCTTCGATAATCCGTTCGCCAACCTGCATTTTCAGCACATCGATTACCGAGCCTTTGGGCAGGGGGTAAGTATAAATGCCTTCAACCCAGGCGTCGCTTTTATTCTCGAAACGCTGAGTAACCCGGGTGCGTGCAATCGGACCAGTGATGGTCATCATAATGTCCGCGGCCAGCAACGGCGCCCGTACTACGCGCCCGGGCTTGTCGGTGGCGAAATACAGCCCGCCTGGTTCGACGGCATTAACATCATAGGTTGGGCTAGAAATGGAAGTATTTGCGAAGACGGGGATAGGGAAAAAGAAAATAGCGAACAAAAACAACAGGCGGGCTTGCGGCATAGGGCGGTTCCTTGAGGTGGATGCTGACGGGAACTGCATTTTAGGTTGTGAGCGTGGCTTGATGATGCCGGAACTATGCCGGGTGTAAGGCAATGTTGCGGTTAATTTGTGGCACGCCATTACTGTCTTGGTTGATGAACTTGATTTTTGTCGCCATGTGTGGCCCGGTAGTGCCATGGCCGACCAACAAAAAATGTATCCAGAAGATCAGGAAACGCTCGACCGCGAATATTCACCAAGCAAACTGGTGGACAGTATGGAGGGCTACCTGAGCGATTATTCTGCCTGCAGTATCCATTTGCCGGCGGATGTTACCAAGCGTGCACAATTGGGGCTGGTTTACGGCCCGCATGAGCGGCACACGCTTGACTACTTTCCCTACAAGCCACGATCATTTACCGAGTATGTGGGTGAACGCGCGCCACTTGTGGTTT
>JAALKD010000004.1 GCA_011088215.1 Sphingomonadales bacterium
GCATCATCATTCCCTTCGCGCTATTGATTGCTGCCAGCGCGGTTAATGTTGTCGCAGGCGCCAAGGTGATCGGCGATGATTACAATCCAGCTGTTGTGGTGCGATTGGATTCTGCAGCGACAGCTGTGGGCGCTCTGTTTGGCGGCGTGGTTCAAACTACCCCGTATTTTGGTCACGCCACCTACAAACGCATGGGTGCGAAAACCAATTATGCCTTGGGCGCCGCTGGTGCGATGACCGTCATTGGCTTTATCGGTGCGGTGGAAGTGGCATCTATGATTATCCCCGCGGCGGTTCTGAAACCTATTTTGGTGGTGGTTGCTAGTGATATTATGCGTCTTGCATTTTCTGGCGGCAGTGTGCGGCATGCGCCAGCGCTGTTGTTCGCGATTGTCCCGGCAATTCTCAATTACACCTATACTAAGGTGTCTGGTCTATACGGCCTTATTGGTAGCAAGGCGCAAATGGCGTTGCCTGCGGATTGGGCGGCAGGTTATGCGCTTTTGGGCGCCATGTCGCGCGGCTATATTTTAACCAGCCTTCTCTGGGCTGCGCTCTTGGTTTGGGTGATGGACCGTAAAATGGTTCGCGCTGCCAGTGCCGCTTTTGCCGCTGCTATTTTCACTGAGTTTGGTATTATTCATTCTGTGCTGGATAGTTCGGGCATGTATTTGCCGTGGGCGTTACCCGATTTGGGCGGGTCTGAGCTACTGGTGCACCGGCTTGCTGCGGGGTATGTTATTGCAGGCTTGATGCTTTTGGGCTTCCACTTGACCAACCGGCAGGCAAGCGCGTAAAACAATTCTTGACCAAATGGTCAATATTGGGGTTTAACCATCAGATAATGAGTTAACCCTAGCTGTTTTTCAGGACGATGAACGTGACCGAAACACTGATAAACCAAGGAACAACCTTTCACCCGGGCTGGCTGGATGGTATCCGTGTCAACAAAAGTGCTGTAGAGCGCCGCACTGGGTCGTTGGGCGGCAGGCGCGCTGTCAAGAAAGACAGCCAGATCGCCTTTATGCTGAAAGCGATCAGTTGCATTGATCTTACCACGCTTGCAGGCGATGATACCGAAGGCCGTGTTCGGCGCTTATGCTTGAAAGCACGTAGTCCGGTAAGGCGTGACATTCTTGAGGCCTTCGGTCTTGGTGACATGCGGCTGACCACGGGCGCGGTATGTGTCTACCACGAGATGGTGGAAACCGCCGTTGCCGCCCTTCAGGGTTCGGGCGTGCCGGTTGCTGCTGTATCAACTGGCTTTCCAGCCGGACTTGCGCCGATTGAAACGCGTCTTGAAGAAATTCGCCGGTCCGTTGCGGCCGGTGCGGGCGAGATAGATATTGTGGTTACGCGTTCTCATGTTCTGACCGGCAACTGGCAAGCGCTGTATGATGAAGTTAAAGCCTTCAAAGAAGCCTGCGGTCCGGCTTTGATGAAGACCATTTTGGCCACCGGCGAACACGGTAACCTTACCCAGGTTGGTAAGGCGTCGATGACGGCGATGATGGCGGGTTCTGATTTTATCAAAACTTCAACCGGTATGGAGGGCGTGAATGCGACCCTGCCGGTGTCTTTGGTAATGATGCGGCAAATTCGGGATTTTTATGAACGAACCGGCCAGAAAATTGGCTACAAGCCAGCAGGTGGTATCAAAGCTGCCAAAGAGGCCGTGCTGTATCTGGCGCTGGTGAAAGAAGAGCTTGGCCGCGCCTGGCTGGAGCCGGAACTGTTCAGGTTCGGTGCATCCAGTTTACTGGGCGACCTGGAGCGACAATTAGAGTATCATGCCACCGGTGCCTATTCGGCGGCTTACCGGCATCCGATGGGTTAGGGGACTATCATGAGTGTTAGTGAAAAGTTTGAATCGATGGATTATGGTCCCGCCCTAGAGAGCCGCGCCAATGTTGATAAATGGCTGGCGGATCACGGCGGCAAATTCGGCCTGTTCGTGAACGGCGAATGGATTGCGCCGAAGGATGCCGAACAAATTGACACTTATTCGCCGTCAACCGGTGAAAAGTTGGCGACGCTTACGTCTGCGCGCCAGGAAGATGTTGATGCTGCGGTCGCTGCCGCACGTACGGCGCAGGGTAAGTGGGAAAAAATCGGTGGTCACGCCAGGGCGCGCTATTTGTATGCGTTGGCGCGGTTGGTGCAAAAACATTCGCGTATCCTTTCGGTTCTGGAATCGCTGGATAATGGTAAGCCAATCCGCGAAAGCCGCGATATCGACATCCCCTTGGTCGCCCGCCATTTTTACCACCATGCTGGATGGGCGCAGTTGCTGGAAGATGAATTCCCTGACCATGAGGCCGTGGGCGTCGCGGGGCAAGTGATCCCATGGAATTTCCCGATGCTGATGATGGCGTGGAAGATTGCCCCGGCGCTGGCGGCTGGCAACACAGTGGTGATGAAACCAGCAGACTTTACCTCGCTGACCGCCTTGATGTTTGCCGAGCTGTGTCAGGAAGCTGGTCTGCCCAAGGGAGTGGTCAATATCGTGACCGGCAAAGGCGATGTGGGCGCCATGGTTGTGGACGCCGACGTGGACAAGGTTGCCTTCACTGGCTCAACTGGTGTTGGTAAAATGATCCGGCGCTCAATAGCGGGTTCGGGTAAAAAGCTGACGCTTGAGCTGGGCGGGAAGTCGCCCTTCATTGTGTTTGAAGACGCTGATCTGGACGGTGCAGTTGAAGGTATTGTTGATGCCATTTGGTTTAACCAGGGTGAAGTATGCTGCGCGGGCTCGCGCCTTTTGGTGCAGGAAGGCGTCGCCGATGTCTTTTTCGCCAAGCTGAAAACCCGGATGGGTAACCTGCGTATCGGCGATTGTCTCGACAAATGCATCGATGTAGGTGCGGTGGTTGATGACATTCAAAAAAAGCGCATTGAGGCACTGATTCAGCAAGGCGTTGACGAAGGCGCTGAGATTTTCCAGTGCAGTTCGCCGATGCCGGGAACGGGCTCATTTTTCCCACCAACATTGGTAACCGGTGTGGGCACCGATAATACCCTGTTTAAGGAAGAAGTTTTTGGACCTGTTCTGACAGCGATGACCTTCCGTACGCAAAACG
This sequence comes from Sphingomonadales bacterium, assembly GCA_011088215.1. GTDB lineage: Bacteria > Pseudomonadota > Alphaproteobacteria > Sphingomonadales > Kordiimonadaceae > Kordiimonas. The sequence continues at coordinate 3,081 of JAALKD010000004.1, forward strand.
AAGCCGTGGGGCTTGCCAACAACACCCGTTACGGCCTTGCAGGCACCATCTGGTCTGAAAGCATTAGTCGTGCGCTAGAGGTGGCACCTGCACTGAAGGCAGGGATTATCTGGATCAACGGCACCAACATGTTCGATGCAGCTGTTGGTTTTGGTGGTTACCGCGAAAGCGGCTTTGGTCGCGAGGGTGGCCGCGAAGGCATGTTGGCGTACTTGAAGCCCAAGTTTGAAAAAACCCTGAAGGATTATTCGGCGATTGAGGCGCCTGCGCATGTTGCTGTTCCCAAAGCGGGTACTGGAATGCCCGGCGTTGATCAGACAGCAAAAATGTATATCGGCGGCAAACAGGCCCGGCCTGACGGCGGTGATTCCACAGCTATTACCACTCATAAGGGTGCCTTTGCGGGCCTTGTTGGGGCCGGCAATTATAAAGACATCCGCAACGCGGTTGAAGCTGCCACCAAGGCGCAAGGTTGGGCAAAAACCAATGGCCACACTAAAGCGCAAATTCTTTATTATGTGGCAGAAAACCTAGGCTACCGCGCCGCAGAATTTGAAAAGCGCCTTGTGGAGTTGACGGGTGCTTCGGCGAAAGCGGCCGCGCGCGAGGTGGAGCTTTCAGTAGAGCGGTTGTTTGCGGCTGCCGCCATGGCAGACAAGCATGACGGCGCAGTTCATGCGCCGCCGATCCGCGGTGTTGCGCTGGCGATGAACGAAGCTGTTGGCACATTGGCTATTGTTTGCCCCGATAATGCACCGTTGTTGGCATTCGTCACGTTAACTGCCTTTGCGATTGCAGCAGGTAACACTACAGTTGTTATTCCGTCTGAACGCTACCCGCTGCTGGCGACAGATTTTTACCAGATTCTGGAAACCTCAGATGTTCCGGGTGGAGTGGTAAATATTGTTACCGGTGAACGCGACGCAATGGCTGCACCATTGTGCAAACATTACGGCGTAGACGGTATGTGGTATTTTGGTAGCCGGGAGGGTTGCGAAACCGTTGAACGCGAGGCTGCAGAAAATATGAAACGCACCTGGCTGAATTACGGCAGGGCGTATGATTTCACCAGCAACGTTCAGTTTGTTGCTAGGGCCATGATGGAACGCGGGTCTGAAGTGAAAAACATATGGGTGCCATACGGCGATGCCAACGAAGGCGGCAAAAGCTATTGATCGGCCGCAAGCTTATTAAAGAAGGCCCGAAGCAAGCCTCTCGGGCCTTCTTTACTTCAAATCAATGATCATCAAGTCTTCTCCCCAGATGGTTGGACCACTGTATGTGGATTTTACCTGATTGAGGATTGCTTCTTTGCTGCCGCTGAAGGGCAGCTGATGATAAAGCACCAGTTTTTCAACGCCTGCGTTTGCTGCTAACCTGCCTACATCCTCGCCCGCAGTGTGGGCTTTGCTGTGATAGTTTTGCCATTCGGGTGTGCGCTTGGCCAGCGCGGCACTATCATAAACTTCATGAACCAACACATCGGCATTCTCTGAGGCTGCCTCTAGGGCAGGGCAATAGGTTGTATCGCCGGAAACAACTATGATTTTACCGCCGTGAGTGAATTTGTAGCCGAAGGCCACATCCCAATCGCCGTGGCATACCCGAATAGCTTCAATTATTAGGCTGGTGCTTTGAAAGACGATGCCGCCAGTGGTTTCGATAACATCGGTTTGCCAGCCGTTTTTGAACGCGGGTTCTGACCCTTCCAGTCGGATCTTTCGATCAGCCGCATAGGCTTTCTCAATATGGTGAGCCATGTTTTTGGTACCGGGCGGGCCCCATATTTTTAGCGCTGTTGTGCGGTCCAACGTCCAAGGCGAGTAGATCAAATCCGGCAGACCGAGCGTGTGGTCAGAATGTAAGTGAGTGAGCAGCAGTCGAGACAGCATTGGCTGTGCGAGGGCAGGCTCGCCAGCAATGTGGGCAGAGGAGGCGCGCCGAACAACGCCGGGCCCAGCATCAATAATCCACGACTCGCCGTCGACGATTATTGCAGTCGCAGGTCCAGACTTTTCAGGATCGGCAAACGGTGTTCCGGTGCCCAGCAAGATAACCCGCATGTCCGCAAATGCGGCAGTTGAAAACAAGATAAATGCAACAATACTTGTGATGATTTTCATGGCCCAATTTCCCTCTGAGGAAACTTTGGCAGAACTTCATTTGGGGCACAATTAAGAATGCAAAAATGGCTGTTAATATAGGTCAATTAAACCGCCCAAGCGTTTAATAGCAGGCTCAGCTGAGTAGGGGCCCCCAATAATTGAAATCAAATTATTTGCGCTCATTTCCGTCCGGCCAGCTCTGCCAGATAGCGTTGTAAATCAATCACTGGTCATCAATTTTGGCCAGATGAAGGTAATCAACCCCCCACACTGCTTCGGCTTTGACCACGGCGGTTTTATCAAGCACTTCAAAGACAGTTACTTTTCGGTAGGCGGTAGAAGGTAAGTTTTGTCTAGCCGCATATCTAGGAGCAAATTCCAGCGACTCGTCTTTGGAAATGTAAAATGGCCCCTGATAATCTTCGTCGCTGTTTGGACGCCACCAGCCCAGCTTTTTTAACTCGGGCGATAAAACCCTTTCCAGAAGTTCTGGTTTGCCTTCATAAAACCCAAGCAAATAATTGTTGCCAGCGGCTTCAACCGCCTTCACATCATCTTGGGTTTGAGCGTTCGTGGCCGATGTTATAAAAAACATCAAACCAATTATCGTGATGCTGGTTAGGTGTCGGATGGTTGCAGTTTTCATATCCGTTTGGCTTTCAAGGTTTTGTTACTGTATAACCAAGTATAGAAATAGCCAATGCGGTGTCAAATAGGGGTTTCATTTTTGAAAAGCTGCTTTGACGAATAACTTGCCTCAGTCGACAGCCTGTCCGTCTGGCCAGCTTTGCCAGATGACGTTGTAAATCTGCCATTTGCCGTCATTCTTGGCCATGTGCATGTAGTCGATACCCCAAACAGCTTCTACTTTTACACTGGCAACTTTATCGAGCACTTCGAAAACAACCACTTTTCTGTGGGCGTTCTCTGATAATTCTTCATGGTGTTCGTAGGCGAGGGCACGGTCCCGTGTCATGTGATGGGGCCCGCTACGCTTGCCAGTGTCCCGGCGGCTGCCCCACCCAAGTTTCTTCAATTCAGGTGATAAGGCCTGCTCCAGAAGTTCAGTGCGTCCGTAATAAAAGCCGAGCAAGTAATTCATCGCGACTTCGCGAACAGCGACTTCATCGTCATTGGCTTGGACTGCAGAAGCGATTGAAATGCCAGTTATTGCAAGGCCAATCATTGCAGATTTCACGTATCTGATAATCACTAAACTCCCCCTATGTCATATATGTTATATTGTATCTATATCATATCGTGAGGAATTTAGTCCAGATTCTCTGCTTTTTGGAAAAATGACCTTAGGGCTGAAAACGAAATTGGTATCGGAAAGCGAAACCAGAATCCGAAATTTAAGCTACCCGTTCGACGAAAGCCCGCAACAGTTGTTCAAGTTTAACTGCAGCGATTGCGCCGAACTCCATGGTTTCGTCGTGGGTCAACTCTTCGCCTGTCATGCCTGCAGCATAGTTGGTAATTGAACTGACGCCGCAAACCCTCATACCAACATGCCGGGCGGTCAGGCATTCAGGAACCGTCGACATGCCAACAGCATCTGCGCCCATCATGCCAAAAGCATAGATTTCTGCGGGAGTTTCGAAATTGGGTCCCTTGGCCATTAAATAAGTGCCTTTGTGCAGTTTAATATCAAGCTGTTTGGCGCATTTTTTCAGGTCTTTGGTCAGGTCTCTGTCCCAGGCAACCGTTACGTCGGGGAAGCGGGGGCCAAAACGGTCATCATTCACGCCCACTAGTGGGTTGATGCCGGAAAAGTTAATGTGATCTGTAATTGCCATCAAGCTGCCGGGCCCAGCCTTTTTCATCAGACTTCCGGCTGCATTGGTAAGTACCAGGATTTCGACACCCAGCGCCCACAGCACCCGGGTGGAAAAGGCCAATTTTTCTGGCGCGTGCCCTTCGTAGGCATGGGCGCGACCCTGCATACAGATAACAGGCCTTCCGCCGAGTTTGCCGATATGCATGCGACCGGCATGACCCTCAACAGTTGGTTCGGGGAAACCTGGCAAATCAAGGAAGGAGAAAACTGTTGCTTCTTCGATCGACTCAGCGAGGCTGTTGAGCCCGCTGCCCAACACCATGGCGATTTTGGGAATATCCCCGGAAAAATGTTCGCGGACGTATTTTGCGCAGGCTTGAACTTCTTCGTAACTCATGGTTATCCCCTCTGGTCAGTTATATTTCGATTTCCGGCAGGTCGAGGCCTTTGTGCTCGCGGATTTCGTCCTTAGTCATGTCAGACAGTTCATGAGGGAAAACCAGCCAGTCATCAGTTTCATGACAATAAAAATCGGGCACCAGATCGGTCACGTTACGTGCCGGCTTGTAGTAAACCGTTGCGATTTTTATAATGTCCGGCGTGTTACGGCGACATTTGTCAGTCAGATGTTCAATTGTTGCAGCAATTGACCGGCCTGAATCGAATACATCATCTACAATCAGCAGGCTATCCTCTGCGTTGATGTTGTTTACGATATATTCCATACCGTGAACTTTGACTTCTTTTTGTTGCTGCATGCCAATGTAGCTGGAGGTGCGGATAGCGATATGATCGGTATCTACGCCGTAATAGTCCAGAATTTCCTGAACTGCGATTCCCGTCGGTGTGCCGCCACGCCAAACGCCGACAATAAATTTTGGTCGGAAGCCACTTCTCAGAATTTTCACGCCCAACTCAAACGAATCGTCGAGCAATTCCTGTGCAGTTACGTATTTTTTAGCAACGGTCATGTGCCTTAGGCCCCCTTGGTTCCAAATAATCTGTCTCCGGCGTCACCGAGCCCCGGAACAATATATGCTTTCTCGTTCAAACATTCGTCTATCGACGCTGTTACCACTGGCACATCAGGGTGTGCGTTGGTGAATGTTTCAATGCCTTCAGGTGCCGCTAACAGGCATACAAACCTGAGATCCGTCGCGCCAGCGTCTTTCATTTCCTGGACAGCTCGCACCGCCGAATGACCGGTAGCAAGCATAGGGTCCAGCACCACGTTGAGGCGGCTTGAAATGTCTTTAGGAACTTTGAAAAAATATTTGACCGGCTGCAGCGTTTCTTCGTCGCGCGCCAAGCCTATCTGGCCCACCCGGGCCGAGGGCACCAGTTCCAGCATGGGTCCGAGCAGGCCGTCGCCTGCGCGTAGGACCGAAATGAAGGTCAGTTTCTTGCCCGCCAACACCGGCGCGGCGGTTGGGCAAACCGGGGTCTCGATCTGAATTTTCCCAAGTGGCAGGTCGCGCAATGCTTCGTAGCCAAGAAAAAGTCCGATTTCGCGCAGTAGTTTTCTGAACTCAGCAGTGCTGGCTTCCCTGCGGCGCAACAAGGTAAGTTTGTGTTGAACAAGTGGGTGGTCAACAACCGTAACGGATTTCGTCATGCGAACGCTCCCCTCGCGTGGTCTGAAGGCTTTTGATAATCATTTTGGGAGCGCCTGTCGACCCAATCTTGACCATTTCGTCAAAAATGGTTGACCTCTCCTAAATGCTCTGGTTCCCTTGTACCCGCTGTAATGTTCGATGTATCACTGAGCATAGGCATTTTTCCGCCGATAGGGAGCAATATTTGTGAAGAAATTAGTTGTCAGAGTGGTTGCCGCAGTTGTGGTTTGTTTGGCGCCGGCGTTTTCTGTGTTGGGACAGAGCTTTGAACCCGTATTGCTTTATGACATTGGTGGCAAATTTGATAAATCGTTTAACGAAGCTGCCTTCCGTGGCGCTGAACGTTTCAATAAAGATACCGGTATTTCATTCCGCGATTTTGAGCCCAACAGCGAAACCCAATACGAACAAGCGTTGAAGCGATTTGCTCGCCGCAAAGCTGATGTGATTGTGGCCGTGGGTGTTGGTTATTCTGTTGCGGTTCGCAATGTAGCCAAGCGCTATCCGAATATTAAATTTACGGTCATTGATGCCGTGATTGATTTGCCAAATGTACAGTCAATTACCTTTAAGGAAAACGAGGGCTCGTTTCTAATAGGCATGATTGCCGGCATGTCTACCAAAACCGGCAGGCTGGGTTTTATTGGCGGAATGGATATTCCACTGATTGACCGGTTTAAGGTTGGATATAAACAGGGTGTCGCATTTGTGCGCGAGGATGTTTCCTTCATTGAAAATTACGTGGGAACAACCCCTGCCGCCTGGAACGATCCGATTAAGGCCGCCGAAATGGCGCGGTCGCAGTATGCGCGCGGGGTTGATATTATCTTCTCGGCTGCCGGGCCATCGGGCCTGGGAGTTATTAATGCCGCCAAGGACAGCGGTGCATTGGCTATTGGCGTGGACAGCAATCAGAACCATTTGCAGCCAGGCTATGTGCTGACGAGCATGTTGAAGCGGGTTGATCTGGCGGTGGAGCAAGCAATGAACAGCGCCAAAAATGGCAGTTGGACGCCTGGCCACCGTATCATGGGCCTGCCCGAAGGGGGAGTGGACTATGCGCTGGACGAGCATAACGCTGCACTAATCAACGACGCAATGAAAGCGCGGCTTGAAGATGCTCGGGCAAAAATAATTGCTGGAGAAATTGTCGTTGAGGACGTTGATGGGGGTAACTCAGGCCACTAAAGGCCGGTTGCCAATCATCTAGTACGGGGGCTACCTCCGGGGGAACAATATCGATGCATGTGGCGCCTGCCATAGAAACCAGAGACCTGTGCAAACGTTTTGGCGACGTTAAAGCCAATGACAATGTTTCATTGGTTGTCGATCAAGGGTCTGTTCACGGCATTGTCGGTGAAAACGGCGCTGGCAAATCTACCCTGTTGAAGATGTTGTTTGGATTTTACCAGCCCAACAGCGGTGACCTTATTGTCAACGGCGAGCATATTTCCCTTGGCAGTCCTGCAGAGGCCATGGCCGTGGGTATCGCCATGGTGCATCAGCATTTTATGCTTGTTGAGCCTTTCACGGTTCTGGAAAATATTATTCTAGGGGCTGAGGGGCGGGGCTTGCTTAAGCAGGCAGAAGTTGATGCCAAGGCAAAGCTCAAGGGGCTTGAACAACAATTTGGCTTTGACCTGCCGCTTGATCAACCCGTTAGTCAATTGTCAGTGGGGCAGCGCTAGCGCGTAGAGATACTCAAGGCGCTGTTCCGCGGGGCCGACACGCTTATTCTTGATGAGCCGACAGCGGTTCTGACACCGCAGGAATGTGACCAGCTTTTTGAACTGATCAAACTGCTTAAAAGTCGTGGTAAAACCATATTATTTGTCACTCATAAATTACACGAAATTATGGCTGTGACCGATAGCGTTACCGTTATTCGGGCAGGTAAAGTTATCGTGCGCACCAACACCGCCTCCACATCACCGGAAGAGCTTGCCGAAGCCATGGTTGGCTCTAAAATCAGTCGGGCGGTAACACGGGCAGATACAAGCCACGGCACACCCCGACTTTCCGTTAGAAATGTGTCGGCGCTGTCCGATCACGGTCACCGTGCGCTCCAGAATGTTTCTTTTGATTTATTTGACGGCGAAATTCTCGGTGTCGCTGGTGTTGCGGGAAACGGTCAAACTGAACTGCTTGAAGTGCTGACCGGTTTGCGGCGGGTTTCAGACGGTTCTGTTTCACTGTCAGGCGAGGCAATAAACAACAAAGATGTATTAACCGACCCGATTTCCTTGCGTCGTGTCGGTGTTGGGCATGTGGCGGAGGACCGGTTGAAATCTGGTGTGGTGGCATCGATGTCGGCGCGCGAGAATGCCGTTTTGGGTTATCAGCGCGAGGCTGACTTCTGCCGACGCGGATTGATGCGATTGGCGGCGATTGATCAGGCGGCAAACGATTATTTTGAGAATCAAGATGTGCGTCCGCGTACCCGGACCTGCCAGTTGCGTCTTTTTCAGGCGGTAACCAGCAAAAATTGGTGATTGCCCGGGAAATTGCTCGCGGTCCGCAAACGCTTATTGTGGGTCAACCAACGCGCGGTGTTGACATTGGCGCGGTTACCAAAATTCATGACCAGATCACTGAACTAAGGAACGATGGCAAGGCGCTTTTGGTGGTATCTGCAGATTTGGACGAGCTGATGGCAATCAGTGACCGCATAGCGGTGCTGTGCGACGGCAAGTTAGTGGGCATTGTTCCCATATCCGAAGCCGACGAGCGAACTATTGGTCTGATGATGGCAGGATCGCCAGTTGAAGCAATTGTCGACGCTGTGGGATTAAGTGAATGAGCAGTGCAGCAACCAAATTGCCAGGTGCACTGGAATCAGTGTTGATGCCACTGTTGAATATTCTGGTGGCGTTGCTTGCTTCCGGTCTCGTGGTTTTGGCACTGGGCGAAGACCCTGTAGTAGTCTTGAGCTTGTTGATTGAGGGTGCTTTTGGTTACGAAGAAGCCATTGGCTACACCTTTTATTATGCCACCAATTTCATCTTCACTGGGCTTGCAGTATCAGTTGCCTTCCATGCCGGGCATTTCAATATCGGCGGTGAAGGGCAAGCGATGCTTGGGGGACTGGGACTGACGCTCGCGGTTTTCTGGTTGGGTAGCAGTGCCCCGGTTCTGTCGATCATTATTGCGGTATTTGGTGCTGCATTGTTCGGCGCGGCGTGGGCCTTCATACCCGCGTGGTTGCAAGCGCACAGAGGCAGCCATATCGTTATCACCACAATCATGTTCAATTTCATTGCATCGGCTTTACTGGCCTACTTGCTGGTGGGTCCGCTACAGCGACCGGGTGGGCAAATGCCCGAGAGCAGTGACTTCCCGCAAGGCACTGCGTTGCCGCAATTTCATGAATTGATGGAAATGCTGGGTATTAGCTTCGAGCAATCACCACTTAACCTGTCTTTCCTGATAGCCTTGCTTGCTGCCTTTGGCGTGTGGTTTTTGCTGGCGCGCACAAGGTTTGGTTATGAGGTACGGGTCACCGGTCAAAACTCTGATGCCGCCAAGTTCGCCGGTATATCGGTTCCGCGTGTAACAGTGATTGCCCTGATGATGTCAGGGGCGCTCGCCGGGATGATGGGCTTGAATGAGCTTTTGGGCGAACAGTTGCGGTTAATCGGCAATTTCACTCTCGGTTATGGCTTTGTGGGCATTGCGGTGGCCTTTATGGGACGCAATCATCCTGTGGGCATTATCTTAGCTGCGATTTTATTTGGGGCGGTGTACCAAGGCGGCGCAGAAATTGGTTTCGAGATACCCAAAATTACCAGGGACATGAGTGTTGTCATTCAGGGGCTGGTTATCCTGTTTGCCGGTGCAATGCCACATCTGTTCCGCAGGCCAGTTAGTGCCCTCTATGCGCGCTTTGCCGATAAGGGGAATAAGTGATGGAATTTATCACTGACATCCTCCTGCTGTCAGATTCGACTTTGCGCATTTCCGCGCCGCTGATCCTTGCCGCCCTTGCTGGTCTGTGTGCTGAGCGGGCAGGTATTGTTGATATTGGCCTTGAAGGTAAAATGCTGGCAGCAGCCTTTGGGGCTGCCGCTGCCGCCGCAGTTAGCGGTTCACCATGGGTCGGCTTGTTTGCCGGCATAATGGTCTCGGTTATTCTGGCATTGTTACACGGCTATGTTTCCATTCATCAACGCGGTAACCAGATTGTTTCTGGCATGGCGATCAATATTATGGTGGCAGGGCTTGCGCCGACGCTGGCGAACGCTTGGTTTTCACTTGGCGGCCAGACACCATTGTTGGATAATGAAGCCCGGTTTACCGCCATCAACCTACCATTTGCCAAGTCTCTAGAAGACGTACCGTTTGTGGGTGCACTCTATAGCGATCTGTTGTCCGGTCATTCGTTGCTGACCTATCTTGCCTTTGCAATGGTACCACTTGTGGCATGGATACTTTACAAAACCCGGTTTGGTCTTCGCTTGCGGGCTGTTGGTGAAAATCCAGAGGCGGTGGACACAGCAGGTATCTCGGTAACACTGCTACGCTATCATGCGATGGTTATCGCTGGCGTATTATGCGGCATGTCGGGCAGCGCCTTGTCGACCGCATTGGGCGCAGGGTTTATTCGCGATATGTCCGCAGGCAAAGGCTTTTTGGCATTAGCGGCAATGATATTTGGCCGCTGGAAGCCGGTGCCGACATTGCTGGCCTGTCTGTTGTTCGCCTTTGTGGACGCGTTGCAGGGCCGTCTGCAGGGCGTTAGTTTTCCGCTTATCGGTGAAATACCAGTTCAATTTACGATCATGCTACCGTATGTGATTACTGTTGTTATTTTGGCTGGCTTTGCCGGTAAAATGGACGCGCCGCGTGCTAGCGGCATACCATACGAAAAGGACCGATGAGCGATGTTGATCGACGACGGTGAAATGCAGAAATTAATTAGCGCGGCCGTTGCTGCCCGCCGTCAGTCTTATTCACCTTATTCTGGCTATGCCGTGGGCGCTGCGGTGTTGGCCAGCGACGGTGCTATATACGCGGGGTGTAATGTGGAAAACGCTGCTTATCCCCTAAGTTTCTGTGCCGAAGCGAACGCCATAGGCAACATGATAATGGGTGGTGGCGATGGGATCGTTCATGTTGTTGTTACTGGCCCGAATGCGGATATATGCACACCCTGCGGTGGATGCCGCCAGCAAATACGTGAGTTTGCCAATGCAAAAAATACACCTGTAACCATTTGTGACGCAGACGGCGTTATAGTTTTAAAAACCGATATTGGCGCGTTACTTCCCCACTCGTTTGGGCCAGAAAACCTTAACAACGCCAAATCGGCAAAGTAGATAAATTTTATGACAATACCTTTGATACCCCAGGAAACTATTCGCCGTAAACGCGACGGCGACACCATAAGCCAAGCTGAAATTGAGCGCTTTGTTCGGGGGATAACTGATGGCCGCGTTGCTGACAGCCAAATATCGGCTTTTGCGATGGCAGTCTATTTTAGCGGAATGAGTCCTGACGAGGGCGCTGCCCTTACGCTGGCAATGAGGGACAGCGGCGATGTTATTGATTGGACTGGCTTGGGATTCGAGCCCGGCGCACCGATTGTAGACAAACACTCCACTGGCGGTGTCGGTGACAAAGTTAGTCTAATGCTTGCCCCTATCGTTGCGGCTTGCGGTGGTTTGGTACCGATGATATCTGGTCGTGGTTTGGGGCATTCAGGCGGTACGCTCGATAAATTCGAGGCGATCCCAGGCTATGACCCATTCCCAAGCATCGATAGATTTGCAGAAATTGTCAAAACTGTGGGATGTTCCATCATCGGCCAAACCGGTGAGCTGGCACCTGCTGACAAGCGTTTTTACGCCGTGCGCGACGTGACAGCGACAGTGGAGAGCATTCCGTTAATTACAGCTTCAATTCTCTCGAAAAAACTGGCTGCGGGACTGAATTCATTGGTTATGGATGTTAAGTACGGTAACGGCGCATTCATGTCGACACATGGGCAGGCCAAAGAATTGGCTGAAAATATTGTGCGCGTGGCAAATACGGCGGGCACACCGACCACTGCCTTGTTAACCGATATGAATCAGGTGCTGGGGCGTACGGCGGGTAATGCGGTAGAAGTTGTGGAAACGATTGAGTTTTTGACCGATCCGGCTGGCGCTGACAAGCGACTGGTCGACGTGACGATAGCATTGGCTGCCTATATGCTTGTGATGTCGGGCGTTGAGCAAGCCGTTGAACTGGCAACGGCCAAGGCAACAGCGGCCTTAGAAAATGGTTCGGCCGCCGAAATTTTTGAAAAAATGGTTGCTGCACAAGGTGGTGGCAACAATATTTTGTCGACCCATCAAAGCAAAGTTGTGATTGCTCCGGTGGAGTATGTGATAGAATGCGCCGGTGATGGTTATGTGAATTCGATGGACACGCGCGCCATCGGCATGGCAGTTGTGGCGTTGGGTGGTGGCCGCACCGACCCAACCGCCAAGATCGATCACTCGGTTGGTTTGACCCATATATGCCAGATAGGCGACCGCGCAACCGCTGGTGCGCCGCTGGCGCGAGTGCGGGCCCACGACGAGGCCAGTGCGAAAATCGCCGCTGCCGCGGTTAAAGGCGCTATTACAATCGACAATGAAATGCCGGTTATGCGACCGATCGTTTCCGAAATTATTGAGGGCTAATCATGGCACGTGCATTCATATTGGTTTTGGACAGTTTTGGTATTGGCGCAGCCCCGGACGCAGAAAAATTCGGCGATGTGGGCGCAGATACTTTTGGCCATATCGCTGAATGGTGCGCGGCTGGCAATGTAGCTGAAGACCGACCAACACCCGGCCCGATCCGGATTCCAAATATGGTGGCACTTGGACTGGGAAAGGCCGCCGAACTCGCGACTGGGAAAATCCATCCCGGAACTGAGTATTCCGGCGACATCACCGGTTATTACGCTGCCTGCGCGGAGCGGTCTTTTGGCAAAGATACGCCTTCTGGGCATTGGGAAATGGCAGGGTTGCCGGTCGAATTTGATTGGGGTTATTTCCAACAGGGTTTCCCTAGTTTTCCAGATAAATTGATTGACGACTTGATTGCCGAAACAGGGATTCCCGGTGTGCTGGGTAACAAGGCGGCGTCCGGTACTGTTATTATTGACGAATTGGGCGATGAGCATGTGGCGAGTGGCAAGCCCATTGTTTATACGTCGTCGGATAGCGTGTTTCAAATAGCAGCTCACGAAGAGCATTTTGGCCTGGAACGCTTGTATGAAATTTGCGAAGTGACACGCAAATTGGTTGACGAATATGAAATTGGCCGGGTTATCGCTCGTCCATTCCTGGGGCAGGACGGAGACTACGCCCGAACCGGAAATCGCCGCGATTATGCAACGCCGCCGCACGGCGACACTTTGCTGGACGTTATGGCAGCGGCAGGCCGCGAAGTTATTTCGGTCGGTAAAATCGCCGATATTTTTGCTCACCGTGGATTGACCAAAAAAGTTAAGGCTAATGGGTTGGACGGCCTGTTTGATTTGAGTCTGGAATGCCAGAAAACCGCCAAGAGCGGGTCGTTGACATTCGTAAACTTCGTTGATTTCGACCAAACATTTGGCCATCGGCGCAATGTAGCAGGCTATGCAAATGCGTTGGAGTATTTTGACGAGCGATTGCCTGAGTTTCTGGAAAACATGCAGGCCGACGATCTTGTGATTTTGACAGCGGACCATGGTTGCGACCCAACTTGGCCAGGCTCAGATCATACGAGGGAATTTATACCTTTTGTTGCCTATGGCCCGCAGTTCCAAACCGGCAGCGGCGGCAGGCGTGATAGCTTTGCTGATATTGGTCAGACGATTGCCAAGCACATTGGCATTCCACCGCTGGCAGAAGGTAAAAGTGCATAACGGGTTCATTTAATTGACATAAGACAACAATAAAACACTAGCGACAGGGAGTGAGCAATGCGTGTTCTTATAATTTTAGTCGGAATTATGGGCCTTTGTGCCCCATCAGCAACGGCATATGGCCCAACCGGCCATCGGGTTGTTGCAGAATTGGCCTATAAACATTTGACGCCGGAAGCCAGACAGGCCGTAGACGCGATTTTAGGCGATGAATTTATGGCTGAAGCGGCGACGATGCCGGATGAAATGCGATCAAATCCGGATGAGTTCTGGAGAATAGAAGCCAATCCATACCACTATATTAATGTGCCGCCCGGCCAGACCTATGAAGACAGTGAGAAAAACCCAGCCGGTGATGCGTTGACTGCGTTGGCCAAGTTTACCGATGTATTGAAGAATCCGTCGTCCTCTGCAGATGAAAAACGGCGTGCTATCTGGTTTGTTGTGCACATTATCGGGGACCTTCATCAGCCAATGCATGTGGGGCATCCAGCGGATCGTGGCGGCAACCGGATTGAGCTTGTCTTTATGGAAGAACTGACAAATCTACATCGCTTGTGGGACGAGCATTTGATTGACCATAGAGATCTGTCTTTCACCGAGTGGACGCGCTTTCTGGATAAGAAAATTAAACCGGCAATGATTTCCAAATGGCAGACTGCCAAGCCCATTGATTGGGTCCATGAAGGTTTGGTTATGCGCGATGATATCTATGCCAACAGCCACGGTATTCTGTCTTGGGACTATGTTTATAAATATATGCCGCTGATCAAATCTCAATTGTCCAAGGGCGGTATTAGGCTTGCGGGCTATTTGAACGATGTATTTGCAACGCCAGAGTAGGGCACAATAGAGCCAGAATAGAGCGCTTTCAGGGGAATGGTTATGCGAACGGCGACAATTTTGTTATCTGTGTTGTTGGCCAGTTGTGCACCTGATCAGGCTCAAAAAAATGCGCCTTTGCCACCCACTGACACGGTGCTGACAAGAATTGCTTTTGGGTCATGCGCCGACGAAGAATTGCCGCAACCCATTTGGCAGACAATCGCAGCGGAAAGTCCGAACATTTTCCTGTTTATGGGTGACAATGTATATGCCGACAATAACCGGGGTGTGCGGGTTGAAAATTTCACCCGAGCTGAACTGGAGTTTGCCTACTCAACGCTAGATAGCCACGTCGATTTTGCACCGTTTCGTGCCAGCGTCCCCATGTTGTCGACCTGGGACGATCATGACTTTGGCAAAAATGACGCGGGCGTGGAGTTTGAACTGAAACAGGACGCCAAAGAGTTGATGCTGGAAACCCTGGGCAAGCCGCAGGATACAGCAATGCCTAACAGGCCTGGAGTATACCACTCAGCGACTTACGGGCCAGCCGGCCAGCGAGTGCAGATCATTATGCTTGATACGCGCTGGTTTCGTTCGGCGTTAAAGGAAACAGATGAACCGGGTGCGGCTGGGAAAGAGCGCTATGTGCCCGATACGGACCCGTCAAAAACCATGCTTGGTGCCACGCAGTGGGCCTGGTTGAAAGACCAATTCGAACAACCGGCAGACTTGCGCCTTTTAGTTTCGTCGATTCAGGTTATTGCGGATGGGCATGGTTGGGAAGCATGGCGAACAATGCCGCTAGAGCGTGAAAAACTCTATTCTATCATTGAGGAAACCGGTGCTGCCAATACGATAATTTTGTCGGGGGACCGTCATGTCGGGGGCTTGTATCGTAAAATAATCAGTCCTGATAATACGCTTGTCGAGGTAACGTCCAGCTCGCTCAATTTGCCCTGGTCAAACTGGAACCCCGACAAAGACCGAGTCGCGGAAACCGGCCCATACCAGATTGGTGATCTGTACGGCAGGGCGAATTTTGGCACTTTGGACATCGATTGGGACAAGCGACAGGTGGTTGGAACGCTGAAATCAGATACAGGAATCGCAACGCGGACGATTAATGTCGCTTTTTAGCAACAGGTTTGTGCTTTTTGAAATGTGAGCCACAACATATGGCACCGAATCTTGACACTTTTGTCAAGAAACTGAAATGATGGCTTGCTATATGGAGGCACAAGTTAGCGTTTACGCGACTTACCAGCGGGTCTTGACCTTTTGGTCAGGATTTGGTCAGTTATCAGCTGGGTTAGTATGAGACTTGTTTTGATCCTCGGTACAGAGGGCAATTGGGGGGCGGTCAGTTCGACCTGTGGTCTGGCTGCAACCATTTTAACGGAGCTAAGGGAATGAATCGCCTATTTAAGACTACATTGTGTAGTGGTGTGGCGCTGGCTGCTATGGCAGCCTCGGTACCAGCCATTTCACAAGAAATTACGTCGTCTATCCGCGGTACAGTTACAACGCCTGCTGGTAATCCAGCGGCGGGTCTGGCTGTCGTGGTTACAGACACTAGAACTGGGGCTGCCACGTCCACAACGACAAATGCAAACGGTGCCTTCGCGGTCCGCTCGCTGTCAGTTGGTGGACCCTACACTATTCGCATTGATGGCGGGCAGTATGAAAATCAGTTGATTACGGGCGTCATGACAAACTTGTCTGGCACATCTAATTTCAACATTACGCTTTCGGAAGCTCAAGCTGATCTGGAAGAGATCGTGGTTGTTGCAAGCGCAGTTTCAGTAACCAATCTTGCAATTGGCCCGGGCTCGTCGTTTAACCTCGGTACTATTGCGCGGCTGCCAACGATCAGCCGTCAGGTTCGCGACGTCATTCGTCTCGATCCACGGGTAAGCATTGGTCGCTCAGATGGCGGTAACGGATTTGGTATTTCTTGTAGCGGCGGTAACAACCGTTTCAACTCTTTCACCATTGATGGTATCCGCGCGGCAGATGGTTTTGGCTTGAATGCGTCTGGTAACCTTGCGCGTAACACTTTCCCAATTCCGTTTGATACGATTAAAGCTGCCTCGGTTGAATTCTCGCCGGTTGATGTGGAATACGGTCAGTTTACTGGTTGTAACGTGAATGTGGTTACCAAATCTGGTACCAACGAATTCCATGGATCTGCTTTCTTCTTGTATAATAACGAGGACCTTCAGGGCACTACACTGGAAGGTGATGAAATTCTTGACCCTGATGTGACGTTCGACCGCAAGAACTGGGGTGCCGAGCTTGGTGGTCCAATCATCAAAGACAAGCTGTTCTTCTACGGCTCATATGAAGAAACCGACACCGCTGGCACTCAAAACGATGGTCCAGCTGGAGCAGGCTTTGCCAATGAAGAAGATGTTACCCTTGACGAGGCTAATCGCATCGCAAGCATTCTGACATCGCAATATGGTCGCGAAAATCTGGATATTGTTCGCACATTGCCGCAAACCAGTGTGCGTTATTTTGGTCGTCTTGACTGGAATATCAATGACAACCATCGGATGGAAGCAACATATGCGCGTCTAGAGGAAAACAACCTTGAGCCTGATGATTTTGGTTTTGGTGGCTTTACCTTCAAAGATAACTTTGAGTTGGAAGGCTCGGTAGACGATACTTACTCGGTTCGTTTGTATTCAAACTGGACAGATAACTTCTCTACTGAGGTTCGCGTATCGCGGAACGATCACCTGGATCTTCAAGGCCCATTTGGTGGCGGTGAAGCGCAAGATGAGAACATTCCCCGGATCGAAGTTGAGGATGGTGCAGGCAATATTCTTTTAACAAGTGGCCCAGGTACCTTCCGTAGTGCCAACGCACTAAACTATCAGGTTGATCAAATAAAAATTGCCGGTGATTATGTGTCCGGTGATCACACTTTCAGCTTTGGTTACGAATTGGACAACTTGAGCGTTTTCAACCTGTTCGCGGTAAACGCAACCGGTACAATCAATTTTGCATCTATTGACGACCTTGAAGCTGGCCTGGCCCAGGAAATTGATGGGAACGGATCATTCTCGGGTGACATTCGTGACGCTGGTGCGACATTCTCTCGCAACATTCATAGCCTTTATGCTCAAGATAAGTGGCAAGTGAATGAAGCGCTGGAAGTAACAGCAGGCCTTCGTTATGACTTTTACAAGTCCAATGATGCACCGACTGAAAGCGGAGCTTTTGTAAGTCGGTATGGCTTCTCTAACTCCACAGGTTTTGATGGCCTGGACATCCTGATGCCGCGGTTGGGTTTGACCTACACAATGGACGAAGCAACCTGGGGTGATACAACCATTACAGCGGGCTTTGGTGTCTTCTCTGGTGGTGACCCAACAGTATGGTTCTCTAACGCTTTCTCTAACTTCGGTGGTGGTATCGGAGCTGGCGATAGCGACAGCGCTCCATGTACAGCAGCAGACCTGCAGGTATTGAACGGTGGATCATTCACCGGAATTCCATCTTGTATCGGCGATCAGCAGCGCGCGCAGGCGGCACTAGGTGCAGGTCGTATTGATGCGGTTGACCCAGACTTTAAACTGGCGTCTCAGCGTCGATTTAGCTTTGGTGTTGCTCACTATACAGCCGATACAGGGATCGACTTCTTCTACGACTGGCAGGTAAACTTGGACTTCATCTACAGTGATGCCAACAACACGCCTGACTTTGTTGACCTGACGCTTACACCGGTTGGTACAGCGCCAGATGGTAACGCGATCAACCCGCAACTTGCTGGTTGTAATGCTGTGTTCATCGGCCCGCGTGATGGCTTCTCAAATGTAACTGCAGAGTGTGATTCCGGACGTGATGATCAGGACATTCTTCTGACAAACAGCCTAGAGGACGGTCATACAACGACAATCTCTGCGCAGTTCCAGAAGGACTTGGATTTCACTGACAGAACTAGCCTGAACTTCCGCGCTGGTTATGCTTACGTAGACTCAAAAGTTGGCAACCCAACAACAAGTTCGACAGCAACGTCAAACTTTGAGGAACTGGCTATTTCGGACCTGAACCATCCGGTTCTGGCACCGTCTCAGTTTGCCAATAAGCACAATATTACCATTGCTGCGACGTTCGAACATGAGTTCATTGAAGATCACCCAACCAGCTTTGGTATCTTCTTCCGGGCTCGTTCTGGTCGCCCGTTCAGCTATACGTTTGACGGTGATACCGGCGAAGACTTCTTCGGTGATACCGATGATGAAGAACGTATTTTGTTCTATGTGCCAACTGGCCCAAGCGATCCTTTGATCGACATTACTGGCCTGAGCGCATCTGACACGACTGCCTTCTTCAACTTCCTCGAGACATCTGGTTTGAGTGAATTTGCTGGTCAGATCGCACCGCGTAATGAATTCGAACAGCCTTGGTCAACTGATCTGGATCTTCGATTCCAGCAGGACATTCCAACGCCGTTTGAAGGCCACAAGCTGGAGCTGTTCCTGGACTTTGAGAACTTCCTGAACTTCCTTGGTGACGGAAACAATGTTCAGCGCTTCGGCGATAACGGTTCAGTTGCTGAAGCAATTCCTGTTGCTCCTGCGGCGATTGTTAATGGTCAGTATGTCTTCACTCGGTTCAATCCAGGTGGCGGCAGCAGTGCGGACTTCGGCTTTGATCCGATTAACGACCGCGATGTGGACGATTCAGTTTGGCGCATCCAGGTTGGTATTCGCTACAAGTTCTAAGTTGAGCTGACCTGTAAAAAAATATAGCGCTCGGGTCTTCCCGGGCGCTTTTTTCATAGCAAATGGAATTTGTTCAGTGGGGTACAAGAAAAGTAGTGTACCATTCCACTGCAAAGCATTTCTGGTTATTCCGGTTTAATAGCATGGGTGCCAGACATTTTTTTTGGGGACTATGGAATGAACTATCCGGCTGACAATGTTGCCGTCCATAAGGCCAGTATACGGCGTGAGAATGTTGTCAAAATTCTTGAAGCGGCAGAAAGTGTGTTCGCCGAGAAGGGCTTTAAAGGCGCAAGCGTTGGCTTAATCGCTGAACGTGCTAACATTCCCAAACCCAATGTCTATTACTATTTTGGTACTAAAGAAGAATTATACCGCCGCGTAATTGAAGATGTTTGCTCGATCTGGTTGCATGCCGCCGACACCTTTGATGAGACCAACGACCCCAGGACGGCGATCAGGGAATATGTGGCGTCAAAGATGGATTTGGCGCGTCAACGACCCAATGGTTCACGCCTATGGGCGATAGAGATGACGTCGGGTGCACCGTTTTTGCTCGATTATCTGGAAAATACTGTGAAGCCATGGCTGCTCAGCCGCGAGCGCGTGATGGACAAATGGATCGAGCAGGGCAAGTTAAAGCCGTTAAATGCCAGGTATTTTTTCTATATGGTATGGGCAACGACACAAAACTATGCCGATTTCGAAACTCAGATCAATATTATGAACGGTGGGGCGCCGCTTTCAGATGATCAGTTTCAAGATGCTAAAAACCATGTTGTCCAAATGATTCTTAAAAGCGCAGGCCTCTAGCTATTTGTCTTGGTGGCTAGATTGCCAGCACGGAATAGCCTACGGTCAATTACAGACTGCTCAACGAATTTGAGATAGCAAGTCTTTGGCAGCTTTGCACATATTGGCCTGCTTATCACCGTTTTGCGGATCCATTGGTATCAAATACCCATTGTCAAATTCGAAATCATAGCGACCGTTCGCATTGATGACCGAGAACGCACCGGGGAAGTCATACCCGCAGTTGGCCAAATATATCGCTTCCGATGGCTGAATAATTGGTCGGGTCGGGTCAATGGTCGCATAGATCAGTTCAGGTATGTCATTGTGGGACCGTGGCTTGCTTAGGCGATCTGGTGCGCCCAAAATGAGAAGCGGTACCTGAACCTGTTCATTGCTTAAGCGGCTCGCGTGACCAACTCTGCCATCTTCGAAAAACTCTTCACCGTGGTCTGAAGTAACAATCACCAGTGTGTCGTTGGATAGACCCAGCTCATCGAGGCCTGCCAGAATTTTCGCCAGTTCGGTGTCGAAAAGGCCAATGGCCATTTTGTACTGATCTAGATTGGGTGCTGCTGATTGCCCTAATGTTTCGCTGTAAGGAAAATGGGTGCCGTGGTAGTAGGCCAGATGTAGCCCAGGTGTTTCTGTCTGTTGCCAGGCCGCCAGTTGCTCGAGGGTCTTGGTGGTCACCTGGCGGTCATTTTCCAGAGTGTCTTCATCCTCGCCGACCCAGCGCTGTATCGTTTCAGGCAATATAATGTCCGACAGGTCATACCAGTCCAGCGATACAGATTCGGCGGAGCTGACCGAATATCCAGCAGCAGAGATTTCCGGCAATATTCCGGTTTTTCTTTTCTGGCTACGTGCAGTGCCATAGCTGGTTGGCAGCGCGCCGGTAAACATGCTGTAGAGAGAAAAATGCGTGCAATTGGATACGCTGTAATAGTCCAGCGACAGCTGCCCGATCTGTCCAGCCGCCGTTAGGGTTGGCGCAAGGCCAGGGTTTTGGCGAATATCCTTTGACCGCAGGCTGTCGGTAACAATGATCAATATGTTGGAAGGGCTTGCGCCCGCCCTGCCATGAATCGAGGCCAGCGCCACGCGTTCTGGCGCAAATCCAGTATCGCTGTCGCGAATTTTGGAAAGAGAAAAAGGGTTTTCGCCGCGGTCTGGAAAAACATAGCCGAGCAGCTTATTGCTTTGATAGGGGTGAGGGGTCCAGAAAAACGGCATACTGCGCCGTACGTGAACCGCATTGGTTGATCCATGATAATAAGCGACTGCATAAATAAACTGTGTAGATATTAGGGACGCCAAACCGATTGCAATGACCCTTGGCATAGTAAAGAGTTTGAACGCCGCCGCAGCCTTTGCACTTAACCAATATAGGCTCGCGACCATCAATAAAATTGCTGCGATGCCCAACGATGGAGAAAGCCCGGTATTTTGCCTGAGGCCGCCTTCCATCAACAAACTGAGCACAAACCAATTCAAATGCAGTCCTGTTAGAAACTGAATTGATGTCTCAACAATCAACACAAGAGAGACCAGCGCGAACAACAGTCTGGCGGCTTTATTGCTAATTTTTGCCGTAAGGTTTCGAACGATAATGAATAGAGTAAGCAAAGCTGTCAGGTGGCCGATGACAAGCAACAGGCCGGTAAATCCAGAAACCGCACCAGCACTTACCGCCATAAGCAGCAGGCCGATAATTGCAACTTCAAAAACGTTGATCCGCATCTCAGTCCTACCCAAGCACGTCGTGGCTTACAACATCACCGGTTGCTTCGCCAATCAGCTTTCAGCTGAAAGATGTTTTGTTGCCTCAATATCGGCGGGAAGTTTTCTGCCGCCGACCCAGAATAGATAGCCTTTAACCAGGGCGACGCCAGCACCAATGGTTAGCGCAATGCGAAGGCTGCCAAATCCGTCGCTGAGCATTCCAATTACAACCGGGCCCGCCCCCAAACCTATTAGATTCAGGACGAAAAACAAGAGCGCCGATGTCATGGCGCGCATCCGAGGATTCACAAGGCGGTGCAACACAGCAATTGATGGAGCGAGATAAAGCGTGCCCAGAATAGCCGTGATAAAATAGCTGGTCAGCATCAGCGGTGTATTGTCTGTGTTAAAGGCAAAAACAGCGAAGGGGATTCCAGCAACCGCGGTCAGTCCGGGTAACCACAGATACCAGCTCGGATTATTTTTGCCTATTTTGTCGGTCAAATAGCCTCCAAGGAAGGTACCAATGATGCCTCCTCCGCCTCCGGTAAGGCCCAACCACAGGCCAATTTCGGTCAACGGAAATTCATGATAGCGAACCATGTAACTTGGCATGAAGTTACTGGTGCCATAGCTAATAAAAGCCGACAGTGAACACCCGAGCGCAATAAATAGAAATGATTTTAGCGCCATGACATGGGACAGGGTTTCAAAAAATGTAGGGCCGGTGTTGTCTGCGACGGATTTGGGCCTTGGCGGTTCAGGCACTGTTGTCCACAAAACCAACGCGAGAATTATGCCGGGGACGCCAACAATGAAGAAAGTACTGCGCCAGCCGAATGTTTCGCCGAGGTAACCACCAGCGGAAAAACCGATCACCACGCCGAGATAGAGGCCGGCAGAATAGATCGCCAGTGCTGTCGCTCGCTGTTTAGCTTTAAACATATCGGATATCATTGAATGTGCGGGCGGACTTCCGCCTGCTTCACCGATGCCCACGCCCATGCGTGCAAACAGAAGCTGTACAAAGTTTTGCGCTAAGCTAGAAACCACCGTCATTGCACTCCAGGCGGTTAGGGCAATGGCAATAATGTTGCGTCGGTTGCTGCGGTCTGCCAATCGTGCGATCGGAATGCCCAGAATTGTATAAAACAGTGCAAAGGCAATACCTGACAACAAACCCAGATAAGTGTCGCTTAGGTTAAGCTCAGCTTTGATGAGTGGCAGTAGGATGACAAGTATTTGTCGGTCAATGAAGTTGAAGGCATAGACAATCGTCAGGACTGCAAGCGTATACCATTTAACTCGTTCTGAAAGCTCGTTAGAACTTTCAGTCGTTTTGACGTCTCTCATATTGCTCCCCGAAGTAGTTAAGCTGAACGGCGCTCCTCTCCCCAGGGGAACGATACGACGATAGTCGAGGCTCAGACAAATACAAGATAAATGCGGGCAATAGAATTTTTGCCAGCGCGATACACCAGGTAAATTGGGTTTACGGGATAAAAAAAGCCGCCAAAAGGCGGCTTTTTGATGATTGCTCGCAAATGGTTATTGCGCAGCTGCGAAGGCTTCGACGGTTCGCCAAACACGCAGAACATTGCCGGAAAGCACTTTCTTAATGTCTTCTTCGCTGTATCCGCGTTTAAGCAAGCCTTCCACTAGCGTAGGGTAGCTTGCCACGTCCTTAAGGCCAACCGGAAGGCTATCGCCGACACCGTCATAGTCGGACCCGACACCAACATGGTCGATGCCAGCCAGCTTTACCACGTGATCAAAATGGTCCAGCGT
Organism: Sphingomonadales bacterium; assembly: GCA_011088215.1. Taxonomy (GTDB): domain Bacteria; phylum Pseudomonadota; class Alphaproteobacteria; order Sphingomonadales; family Kordiimonadaceae; genus Kordiimonas. The sequence continues at coordinate 26,330 of JAALKD010000004.1, forward strand.
TTCGTCAAGTGTTGCATACGGGAAGGGCGTTGTTTCTGCATAGGCAGTAGTGAAGGCTTCGCGGGCTTCAGGTGTGTCTTCAATGCCTTCTGCTTCCCGATGCGCAGTATAGGCTTCTGCCAATTTGGGCCGGTATTGATTTGCCGCTTCGGTGACGAACGACGAACCATAATTGATCATGATTACGCTGCCGTTTGTCGCAAGAGCCTTGATCATTTCATCGTTCATGTTGCGTTCAAAACCTGGAGTGAAGTTTCGGGCAGATGAATGCGACGCAATTACTGGTGTTGAAGTGATTTTCATCACATCCCAAAAAGCGTCATCGGACACATGGCTGATATCAACCATAATACCCAGCTCATTCATGCGCTTAACGACTTGTTCGCCGAACTCGGACAGGCCGTCCCATTGCCGCGTTGGATCATAAGACGAATCCGAGATTTTGTTAGATTTGGAATGAGCCAGCGTGATGTAACGAATGCCGCGCTCGTGGAAATGGTCCAGGTTGGCGAGGTCACCCAGCAAGGGCGAGCCATTTTCCATGCCCAGCGGCAGGGCAATCTGCCCTTTGCGGAACGCTGCTTCAACCTCGGCGACTGATTTGGTTACAGCGAATTTGTTGGGCGATTCAGCGGCGATGCGTTCAACGATATCAATCATTTTGTCGGCATGTTCTTTGGCCGCAGGAGTGCCGTCCAGATCTGCCGGTGTGTAGATTGACATAAACGGGGCATTCAGGCCACCAGATACGGCACGCGGGTAATCGAAGTCGCCAGTGTCAGTTGGGCCAGATACGTCGTCCCACGCCGAGTTAAGTCGGTATGGCACATCAATATGACCGTCAACGATAATGGTTTCGGCAGCGATACGGTTCGCAGTGGCGGAATAATCTACCGCTTGTTCCTGCTCACTAGAGCATGCGGTTAGCGCTAAAATAGACAAGCCAGCTAATAATTTTTTCACGAGTATCCCCCTAATTGGTCAGTGCCGCGCTATAGGCGGCTTCAATTCTAAATTTTCGGGGTGCTTCAGCCCAACAACCACGTTGCAACCCGAAAGGTTATGAATGAAGCACCGTAAGCAAGCACAAACAGGTACGCAACCATAAAGGCAGGCCATTTCCAGCCGCCGGTTTCCCTGCGTGTTACCGCGATTGTCGATAGGCATTGCGGCGCAAATATGAACCATGCAAGAAAAGATAACGCCGTTGGCAGTGACCAAGCATTGTTCAACACAGTTACCAGCCCCGCCTCGATCATGGCTTCGCTGCCGGATAATGAATAAACTGTGCCGAGGGCGGCAATTGCTACTTCTCGGGCTGCCATGCCGGGCACCAACGCAACCGATATTTCCCAATTGAAGCCGATAGGGGCAAAAACCACCTCCAGCGCGCTACCAATCATGCCAACAAAACTATAGGAAATCGCGGGTTCGGTTGCGCCAACTGGTGCTGCGGGGTATATGGCCAATACCCACAGAACGATTGTGGACACCAATATTATTGTGCCGGCTCTGCGCAGGAATATGCGGGCGCGCTCATACAGACCGATTAGCACAAACCGAATATTCGGGCTTTGGTATTTCGGTAGTTCCAGTAGAAATGTATCGGCTTCGCCCTTTGCAACAGTTCGCTTTAGCACCGCTGCCATTATCAATGCAGACAGGATGCCAGCCAAATAAAGGGCGAACATAACAAGGCCTTGTAAACCGACACTGCCGCCGACGGTTTGGTTGGGGATGAAGGCTGCTATGATAACTGTATAGACGGGCAGTCGAGCGGAGCAGGTCATCAGCGGCGCAATCAAAATGGTGGTTAGTCGATCGCGTTCATTGGCGATTGAACGTGCCGCCATGATGCCGGGTACCGCGCAAGCGAAACTGGATAGTAGTGGAATAAAAGCCCTACCATTCAGGCCAACCGATGCCATTAGTCGGTCCATGATGAACGCAGCGCGTGCCATATAACCAGTTGACTCCAAAACAAGAATAAACAGGAACAAGATCAAGATTTGCGGTAGGAACACCACAACGGCACCAACGCCCGCCAGAATGCCGTCGTTTAGAAAGCTGAGGAACAGTCCGTCGGAAAGTGTGTTGGCGAAAAAAATCTGTAGAAAACCAATGCCGTCCTCAATCAAATCCATCGGTGTTTCCGCCCAGGAAAAGACCGCCTGGAACATCAGAAACAGTAACCCAAACAGCGTAACCGGACCGATGACAGGGTTAAGGAGTATTTGATCGATACGGCGTGTTGTGCGGTGGCCGATGCCTTCGCTGATAGTAGCCGTTGACGCAATTTTTCGGGCGGCTTTTTGCCGCTGTCTGACCGTTTGGCCAAAATCAACATCGCTGGGTGCTGGGGCAAGCGTTGCATTACTTAGAGCCTGTGTTAACTCACTCAGGCCTTTTTTGCGAACCGCTACGGTCTCGATAACCGGGACGCCAATCTGTGCGGATAGGGCTGGAACATCAATGGAAATTCGTTCGCGGGCAGCTAGGTCGGTCATATTAAGCGCAACCACCATGGGCACACCCAGTTCGCGCAATTCAAGGACAAATCGTAGATGCTGGGCTAAATTGGTGGCGTCCACCACGCTGAGGATAACATCGGGTTTTGCTTCAACGTCGTGGGTGCCAGTGACAACTTGGCGGGTAACATCCTCATCAGCGCTTCTGGCGTTGAGGCTATAGGCACCGGGCAAATCGATCATGGTTAGGTTGCCAGCGCCGACGATTTGGCCGCTGCGGCGCTCAACGGTTGCGCCGGGGTAGTTGGCTACTTTCTGACGTAGACCTGTAAGCGCATTGAAAAGCGCTGATTTGCCGCAATTGGGGTTGCCGACAACAGCAACAATTGGCGTGGCCGGATTGCTATCGGCGGCTTTTTCACTCATGCTGGTGTCACCTGTACTAGTTTTGCTTCCCTACGGCGCAGAGCAATGGTCATGGCACCGACGCGAACGGCGATTGGGTCCTTGCCAAAGGGGTTTTGATGCAAAATTGAAACTTGTAGGCCTTCGGCGAAGCCCATTTCTCGCAACTGCTCAACGGCGGTACTTTCCACATTGTCATGATCGGAAAAAAAGCCAGAAATTGTTCCTGAAAATCCAGGCTTGCAGTTACCCAGTGGTTTGCTCGAAGGCAGTGAAGTCATATGATCGTGCGCCTATTAGAATTTGATAATCATTCTTAATAGACGGCTAATAGCATGGAGACTGAGTAGCATCAAGGACAGTCTGACGGAGATATAGCGATGCGCTGCAGGTTGGCACAGTTCCGGCATCCACAGATGCCGAAACCGGGTTTTATCTATGCATTTTACTCGGCTACCATTGCGCCCAGCATCCATTGCGCTTTTTCATGCACCGTCAGACGGTCCGTGAGCAGGCCAGCGCTCACCTCGTCATTGACATCTGCTGCTGTGGCGACAAGGGGCCGAATATGATTGGCAATTGTATTGTGACCGTTCTTCAATGCGCGAACCATATCTTCAGCGTTTGCATTTTCGTCACCATCTTCGATGGAGCCCAGCGCCATATATTGTGCCATTGTGCCCGGTGCTTTTTGCCCAAGGCTGCGAATGCGTTCTGCGATTTCGTCAATCGCTGGTGCTAGTTCCAGATACTGTTCTTCTGTCAGGGCGTGAACCGCCTGGAACAGAGGACCGGTTACATTCCAGTGAACATTTTGTGTAGCGACGTATAGTTGAACACTTTCCGCCAAAATTGGTTTCATGGCTTCAGCAATTTGAGTGCGGTCGGCTTGGCTAAATGGATTTGACATGTGGTTTCTCCGTTTGAACATGAGGGGAGAATACCAATATCAAATATATATGTAAAATAGATTAAATTATGTTTAATAATCGATTTTAGCGATTAATAGGTTTAATGAACTTCAGTAACACGCCTAAAAGTGCCACCCCAAACTCAAGATGTTTCAGTGTTTACGAGCATGTAGCCGTTTGTAGCTCAATGGGAATCTTCTCCCATTTGGGCTGCTTGATGGCTTCGCTTTGGTACCGTGTTAAAAATTCACAAGGCCCTCCGCTGATAATCTTGCGCAGTTCGCTTGCACCTAAAGTCTTTTTCAATCGATAAGTAATAATTGCGCCTGGCAGAGCACCCCATTTTTTCCAAAAGGGAACGCCCGCGTGGGAAGAAAACAATAGTTTCTTCTGGTCTGACTGATTGTCGAGCGCGTCGAGTGCAGTAATGTTGTCCTGCAGTAGTGAAAATATTTTGTCGGTTCGCTCAAACCAATTGTCGTACCCTACTGTGGGTTCGACGCGGCGCTGGAATGAATAATAATGGCCGACACCTTCATTCAATAGTACATAGCCGAGCTTTCGCAGCGGATCGGCCGAGGCTCCATGGTTATCAGCGAATTTCGGATATTTGCTTCGAAACGCTACATGCCACAGCTCATGACGCAGCAAGGATGGCAAAAAGTCAGGCTTGATAACCGAGAGATTGATAAAAAGCTGAAGTTTCCCGTCGACCGGAAACCCAAAACCATCGGAGTGCATGCCGCAAACCAAACGGATTTTGAAGTCCGTAGGCAGTATGCCATCGCCAAGAAAGGCGGTTGCCTGCGCTTCAAATTGCGGCAGGCTGCGTTGAAGAACTGGCAAGGCCCTCGCATATTGGTTGATGCGTTCTTTTTGTTCGCTTATTTGCCCAAATGATACGTGAAACCGGTTTCCAACACCCTGTTTTATTAGGGCGACGCTTTCGTGTTCAGTAAAACGCTCGCGTAAAAATTCATCCGTGGGGGTTTCTGCAAGTTGCTGACACAGAGGTATTAGAGAGGCATCAAATTCGGCCCCTCTAGCGACCCCAATTGTGGGCGCGATAAATAGAAGTATCGCCAGCAGATATTTCATCGCGCGCCTTTATTTCAATTTCGAACAAGCGTCCTGAATGCGTGAACATGCCTCGGTCAGTGCCTCGGTAGATGTTGCGTATGACCCCCGGAAATGCGGGCTTAGGCCAAAGGCTTCACCGTGCACCGCAGCCACGCCGTAGTCTTCCAGAATATAAGTAACGAAATCTTCGTCGGTGTTGATCACCTTTCCAGCCGGTGTTGATTTTCCGATGCACCCTGCAACGGAGGGGTAGACATAAAATGCGCCTTCAGGAGTGGGGCAATTAAGCCCCTCAGCAGCATTAAGCATGTCGACCACCAAATCGCGGCGCCCCTGAAATACAGTTGCCCGTTCGCGCAGAAAATCCTGTGTGCCGGTAAGGGCCGCAACGGTTGCAGCCTGACTGATCGAGCAAGGGTTGGACGTGCTCTGGGATTGTACTTTAGCCATGGCTTTAATCAGCGCCGCATCACCGCCTGCATAACCAATGCGCCAGCCGGTCATAGCGTAGGCCTTGGCCACGCCGTTCATAGTGAGCGTGCAGTGCGCAATTTCCGGAACTGCCTGAGCCATGGTTTTGAAGGTAAACCCTTCATAGACAATGTGCTCGTATATATCGTCGGCAAACACCCAAACATTCTCATGGCGTTTGAGGACCTCGCCCAGGGCTTTGATCTCGGCTTCGGTGTATGCGGCACCTGACGGGTTAGACGGCGAGTTGAAAATCAGCCATTTGGTTTTCGGTGTAATCGCCGCCTCAAGCATTTCAGGTGTCATCTTGAAGTTGGTGCCGATTGAGGCATGCACGAACACGGGTGTGCCACCGGCCAGCAACACGATGTCAGGATAGCTGACCCAATAGGGTGTCGGGATGATCACTTCGTCGCCGGGGTTTAGTGTTGCCATCATGGCATTATATATTGTGTGCTTGCCGCCTGAGTTCACGGTAATCTGGTTGGCTTGGTAGCTCAGGTCATTTTCGCGAGCGAATTTCTCAATTACGGCGGCCTTACAGGCAGGTGTGCCGTCCACTTTGGTATATTTGGTGTCGCCGCCACGAATGGCCTCAATGGCGGCATCCTTGATGTGGTCAGGGGTATCAAAATCCGGCTCGCCAGCGCCCAACCCAATTACATCTTTTCCGGCAGCCTTAAGTTCGGCCGCCTTAGCGGTGACCGCCATGGTAGGTGATGGTTTGATACGGTCTAGGGTTCTTGAGATGAATGTCATGATTTTGGTCCTGAACGAGGCACATCTGCCAATGAATAAATACCAGTGGAAATTTATCTTCGAAAAATACGCCAGAACAGTATGCCCGCACCAGCGTCAGGGCAATCAATAATTGGGGTCTGAAGGCAAATATCCACCTTTTTGGGAACCAGCATATTTGGGCAAGTGGAATGGGCATGCTGATGCGTTGGGGAGAGAGGTCCGTCGCACCAGCATGCCGTTTCGTTCGCCCGGCATGGGAGGCCGGATTGGGAAGTCGACAAGTCGGCCGTTTGGGGAGAGAACCTAGAAGCCGTCTTGTCGTATAGTAGGTCTAGCAATTGGGAGGCTAGACCTGGGAAGATACTTAAATTGGAAGTTTGTTTCGAAAGGCAGTCTCCTAAAAGCTTGCCGACAGCATGGCAATCACGCCAGCATCCCCCGCGCTGGATCCTGTGTTCGCTGTGTCGATATAGTTGATGGAAAGTGAAAATTGTTCGAAGCCGTAGGAAAGACCTAGGAGCCAATCCCATTTGTTTGTACCGAATGCGCCGTCTTCATAGGCAATGTTGCCTGCAACTGATAACGGCGTGTCTCCGATGGGGGCGCTGGTGTTAAGGTATACGTATATATTGTCCTGATCGCCGGTGCCGTTCTGCTCGAACGCATAGTTTGTTCCCAGTGTCCAGCTGAGTATATCCAGTGTGCCACCAACCGAGCCGAATACCTCATAATAATCAGTGTTTTTGCTGGCACCAGGTAGGTGTAAGCATAAAATCCAACATTCGTACTAATGTTGCCGATTTGCCCGGCGTGCCCGCCGTATATATCAAGTTCCAGCTCGGCACCGTTAAAATTCTCGATCGAAGATCCCCATGTGCTGAGGTAAAAGCCACTGTTGTGATTTATATTGAAACTGGCCTGGATTGCGGTGTCTTTATTGGACAAGGACAAACCGCGGAACCGATAGTCGGTAACCAGGGAGGTGCTTCCACTCAAACTGAATGAGTTACTGTCTTGGGCAGACACACCCGGCGCGGTGTTGGCAGCGCCGCTGACGAGGCCGGTGAGTAATAGCCCACCACTCAGTAATTTTGATTTCAGGTTTTTCATCAGTTCCTCCGGAGAAAATAACTTTTTGGTCAATGTTTTTTGCTTCACCTTCTAAATGCAAGGGGTGTGCCAAAAATAAATGTTGATCTATAACATTGAAATATATGGAAAAATTGTGAAGTTGTGAAAATTTGGTCAATGATACTGCACTATTTTTGCTTATTAAATAGTCACTGATTAATATTTATACACTTCGCAAAAAATATCACATGGAAAACCAAAAATGGTACCCCCAATTCATAGGCGTATCAGCTTCGCGGCTTAAGCATCTAGTGGGAAGTCTGTAGCGCGCGGCGCAGCGTTACATCGGTTGGCCTTCTTTCTTGAGAAGTTCGTCCAGCAACTGTCGTCCGATGATACCGTTGGTGTCGCCGCCGCCGTAAACCACTGCGCCAGAAGAAAAACTGGTGCCGAAATTAACCGCTGCCGTCACTGTTTGTGCAGTACCTGACAATAATTCTCGTTCGCTCAGGCTGCCAAGCGGATGAATAAAAACACTCCAAACCAAGTCTTGCGCAACCGCGTAGCGAGCGTCCAGCGCGGCATCAAAATTGGCCTGCATCATCCGTTGGTATAGTGCGGGTGTTATATTGCTGGCCTGAGTGATCGGGCTCATAACCCGCATGCGGTCAGCCTGAGGGTCAACCACTATGTAAACCTGACGTTCAAGCACGGTAAATTGCCAAAGGTTAGTATCGCGTTTTGCCTCTGGGTCGATCTTTTTGATGATGATATCAAGGCTGTCCGGTGTCATGGTTTGTGGTGTCGCCTTGGAAAGAGGCGGGTCTGTGGGGGCGTCTTGCTTTAGGGTAAGAATGGCCAGCGTACCCCCTGCATCTGCCGCGAATGCTGCGCCGGATATGCCGACAGCCGCTATCGCTAGCAATCCGGCAGCTGCGCAAAATATTCTGGTGTTTGTCATGAAAGCAACTCTCCGTTTTGGTTTATCAGGACATCCATTGATCAGGTTTGCTGGCCGGTCCAGTGACAATAGGGCCTCAGTGGTGCCGGTTGGCCAAGACAATGCGGTTCAATTCAACGTGATCACTGGCCTACCATGGCACAATAACGTTGATTGCATCTTGAAAACAAACCATGAACATTTATAGTGACGATTCCGTTACGCAGCGAAAGTTTATGATGGAAAACTCCGACCTACCCGCTGGCCCAGTTGCCAGCCCCTTTGTGCCGCACCGGCCTGCTAGGCCGGCTAAATCCGAAGGCGGTGTGCCGTTCGAAGTGGTGTCTGAGTTTCAGCCTTCTGGTGACCAGCCAACTGCAATTGCTGAACTGGTTGAAGGCATCAATGGACGCGAACAAGACCAGGTTCTGCTCGGGGTAACCGGCTCCGGGAAAACCTTCACCATGGCAAAAATTATTGAGGCAACTCAGCGCCCCGCGCTGATTATGGCGCCCAATAAAACCCTGGCGGCCCAGCTTTACGGTGAGTTTAAGGCGTTTTTCCCCAACAATTCAGTGGAATATTTTGTCTCTTACTATGACTATTATCAGCCCGAGGCTTACGTTCCGCGCACGGATACATTTGTGGAAAAAGAAGCATCTATCAACGAGCAGATTGACCGCATGCGCCATTCGGCGACGCGGGCGATTCTGGAGCGTGATGATGTGATTATCGTGGCATCGGTGTCGTGTATATACGGTATCGGCAGCGTGGAAACCTATACCGCGATGACCTTCAGCCTGAAGGTAGGTGAGGAGGTGGACAACCGCGATTTGTTACGCCGTTTGGTAGCCATGCAATACAGCCGCAATGACGCTGCTTTTCAGCGCGGTACGTTCCGTGTGCGCGGTGATGTGATTGACTTGTTTCCCAGCCATTTGGAAGATCGTGCCTGGCGGTTGATGATGTTCGGCGATGAGATCGAAGAAATCATTGAATTTGATCCGCTCACTGGCGAGAAAATACGCTCGCTGGAAACGGTTAAAATATATGCCAACAGCCACTATGTAACACCGCGCCCCACGTTGGATCAGGCGGTAAAAAAGATCAAACACGAGCTGAATGGCAGGGTGAAGGAATATGAACAGGCGCATCGCCTGCTGGAATTGCAGCGAGTGGAACAGCGCACCACCTTCGATTTGGAAATGATGGAAGCTACTGGTAGTTGCGCAGGCATTGAGAATTATTCTCGCTATCTGACAGGTCGCAAGCCAGGCGAGCCGCCGCCAACTTTGTTCGAATATATCCCGGAAAATGCGCTTTTGTTTGTGGACGAGAGCCACGTTAGCGTTAATCAGGTCAGCGGCATGAGCCGGGGCGATTTCAAACGTAAATCTGTGTTGGCTGATTATGGCTTCCGCTTGCCCAGTTGTATAGACAATCGCCCACTGAAGTTCGAAGAATGGAACGCCATGCGACCGCAGACGGTCTATGTGTCGGCCACGCCCGGCGATTTTGAAATGGAACAAACCGGCGGTGTGTTCGCCGAGCAAGTGATCCGGCCAACCGGCCTTGTTGATCCACAAATTGAAATCCGTCCGGTTGAAAGCCAGGTGGATGATTTGATGCATGAGGCGCGGATATTGGCGGCGAAGGGTCTGCGCGCGCTGGTTACTACTCTAACCAAACGCATGGCCGAGGACCTGACCGAATATCTGCATGAAAACGGTATCCGGGTGCGTTATATGCATTCTGATATCGACACGCTGGAACGCATCGAGATTATCAGAGACCTGCGGTTGGGTTCGTTTGATGTGCTAGTTGGTATCAACTTGCTACGCGAAGGGCTCGATATACCCGAATGTGGTCTGGTTGCGATTTTGGATGCAGACAAGGAAGGTTTTTTGCGCTCTGAACGGTCATTGGTGCAAACAATTGGCCGCGCTGCGCGTAACGTTGAGGGCAAGGTTATCCTCTATGCGGACCGCATAACCGGGTCTATGGACCGGGCGATCAGCGAAACCAATCGTCGCCGCGACAAGCAAGAAGCATACAACATCAAGCATGGTATCACACCCAAGACAGTTGCGAAAAATGTTGGCGACATCATGAGCCACGTGGCTTCGGGTGACCATGTAACAGTAGACATCGGTGAAGATGCACAGCACCGAGTTGGCTCGAACCTGAAAGTGCATCTGGCGGAACTGAACAGCAAAATGCAGGACGCTGCCGAGAATTTGGAATTTGAGGAAGCCGCTCGCCTGCGCGATGAAATTCGCCGCCTTGAGGCTGGTGAGCTGGGCCTTGGCCTGACCCACGGTAAACCCAAGGGCCGTGCGACCGGCGGTAAACCCGGTACGCGCACCAGCAGGGCGAAAGCTCACCGGAAGGGATTTTAGGGTCAGGTATGGCGCGCGATGAATTCAATGATTTCTGTGCATCGCTGAAAAGCACCACGAATGTGGTGCAGTGGGGTAATTCGTCGGTTTGGAAAGTGGGCGGTAAAATCTTCGCTATTTGCTCCATTTGGGGCGAAGGGCGCGAAGACAAAATCAGCTTCAAATGTGCAGATATGAGTTTTCAGATATTATGTGAGCTGCCCGGTGTTATCCCTGCACCCTATCTGGCGCGCGGTAAGTGGGTGCAGGTGACGTCGGGCGAAACCCTGTCAGACGATGATATTAGAAGCTATATAGAGGAAGCCCACACAATTATCGCTGGCAAGCTCACGAAGGCCAAACGCGCAGAGTTGGGTTTGCTTGTTTGAATTCTAGCTGAAAAATTAAACGCCAACCACTTTGCTGCGGCGTTCCATCAGAATAACATCTTTCCAAACCCCGTCCAGCAAGCCGATTTTCTCTCTCACACCCACAATGCGAAACCCGCATTTTTCGTGAAGGGAAAGCGACAGGCTATTGGCTTCGAATATGCCTGCCTGCAGAGTCCAAATACCCAATTGTTCCGATACCATAACAAGTTCATCAAGTAGTTTACGACCAACGCCGCCCCCGCGAGCGTGCGCGCCCACGTACAGGCTTACCTCGCACACACCGGCATATACTTTGCGGCTGGATGTGGGCCACAATACTGCCCAGCCTAAAATCTCATCCGTAGCTGCATCTTCCGCAACCAGTGCCGAGCCGGGAATGCTGTCGGCCTCCCATGCTTCTTTGGGTTTGGATTTGACCTCGAAAGTGGCAAGACCAGTTGCAATCCCGTCGTTGTAGATACGTTCCACATCGAGCCAGTCATCCCCGCAGTAGGGCCGAATTTTCATGGTTGAACACCCCATAAACGCTCTAGCGGGTTAGAGAAAAACATTTCAGCGATTATTGCATTGATGCCATACAATAATATTGTTGGAAAGTGTGCACCGTCGGGGTCATTCTGCCGGTGAATAAATTCAAGCTAACAAAGTTAGGGGACAAAATTATGTCAAACGCAATGATGGGGCCGGTTCTGGCGCAGGTTGGATTAACACTGATTACGCTATTGATACTATATGCGCGCAGGGTTCCTGCTATGGTTGCAGCCAAGCCTACCAACGAAGTTATGCAGGACAAGAAATCTTTGCAGGCGCTGCCAGCGGGCGCGCGCTTTGCCGCCGAAAATTACAACCATCAATTTGAATCGCCGGTGTTGTTCTACGTGCTGTGTGTTGGTGCCATGATTGCTGGCCTCACATCCGAACTGAGTTTGATACTAGCGTGGGCTTATGTCGCTCTACGGGCAATTCACGCTGCCATCCACATTACCTACAACCGTGTTATGCACCGTTTTTTAGTGTTTGTGATCAGTTCAATTGTGCTGATTGCACTTTTTGCAGTGATCACTATGCAATATTGGAGCGCTTAGAATCGGGTGCACAAGCTTTTCGTTTCTGTCGCATCATTTATTATTGACTGAAAACCGGTTTTCACGGGTGACCCATACGCAGGCATGTGTCATGATTGGCATCCTATAAGTCGGAGAGCATTTCGGAGGCATCTAATGGCAGATTTCATGGACCACATCAGCGACAAGCACGCGGCTTTCATTGCCGAGCAGCCGATGTTTTTCACCGCGAGTGCTTGCCCAACCGGGCGCATTAACCTTAGCCCAAAAGGCAATGATAGTTTTCGGGTTTTTTCGCCCAAACTGGTGGGCTATCTGGACTTTGGCGGCAGCGGAAACGAGACCGCTGCACATATAAAAAACGATGGTCGCGTGACGATAATGTTCAATAGTTTCACCCGTAACCCGTTGATTTACAGAATTTATGGCAGAGGGCGCATCATCCGGCCACAGCATCCTGATTACACTGAATATAGCGCCCAATTTCCGCAGGATGCTATCTCGCGGCAGATCATTTTGGTCGACGTGGAGAGCACGCAGAGCAGTTGCGGTTATGGTGTGCCGATGGCTGACAATATGCTTGACCGTGACACGCTAAAGAAATGGGCTGCCAACAAAGGCGAGGAAAAGGTGCGTCAGTATCATCAGGAAAACAATCGGGTCTCGATTGATGGCTTTGACACCGGCCTGAATGATTAAGTTTTGAACCTTAAAACGCAGCCTATCGCGCTCTGGTGCTTTTTTAGTTTGCCAACGATTAACTGGCCTTTACACGGTTCCTCCCGGCGTCTTTGGCTTGGTAAAGTGCTTTGTCTGCCCGGCGTAATGTAGCGTCGAGTGAGCTCGCATGCTCGGAAAGTTCTGAGACGCCGATGCTGGCTGTAATCGAAATTGATTGCCCGTTGCACTTGATCGCCGAACTCTCCAGAGTAGTAAGGAATCGTTTGAACACCTTTACGGCATCTGCCGCAGTGGTGCCCGGCATAAGGATGAGGAACTCTTCGCCTCCCCAACGGCCCACGATATCTTCATGCCGGAAGTTAGTCGCAATCAGCTTTGCCACGAATTTAAGCACATGATCTCCCGTGTCATGCCCGTAATTGTCATTGATATTCTTGAAAAAATCGAGGTCAAGTAAACCGATACTGGCTGTGGTGTTATGGCTGCTATGAGTGGAAGACACCATGGCGTTCAATTTTTCAGTGATGCCGCGACGGTTTAGAATGTCGGTCAGCTGATCATACTGCGACCTTCGTCGCCAACCCGCGGAAACTTCCGTGCAGTAAATAGATATGGCCAAGTTGATATCTAGAAAAATAGCTTTTTCAACCGATTGCGCCAGTCGTTGTGCCTGCTTTGGGTCATCGCAGGCACTGAATATTAAGTCTTTCACTGCCTGAGATACAAATTGATAGCCAAACAGATAATAGACAGGCAAGACGTTGTGTTCCTGATGGATGCGGCCAATGCGTTTGCACCTAGCTAAATAGTGGGCGTCAAATTTGGCGGCAAAAACCCAATCCAGCCAATGACTGCGTTGCATCGCTTTCGCGCGTAGATGGCTGCCGCTGCTTTTTTTGAAAACCTGACTCATGTTCGAATCCGATAAGACGTTGTCATAAAAATCGTCAAGAAGGTGATCGATATGATTCTCTATTATTGGACCGACGCGTTTCAGGTCGGAAGCCACCGATTGTGTGACACCAAACGTTCGCAATAACTGTTTAATTTCAGCTTCGTCGGCTTTGCGGGTGTGGGTACTGGGATCCATCTGACCTCGGTGCTCTCTCGAAAGGAGATGAGCGCTTTCTGTTGTCGACCCCACGGAGATTCTGCGTGATGGATAGTTACATCAGCAGTATTGATTATCTGACACCTAAATTATATGTGTTAACCTGGGGTAAATATCCCGTAATGAATGTTGGACCAAGTGCAGGTTCTCAGGTCGTTTTCAGTAAAACTTTTGGCCGCGGGAATGCCCTTGGAAGTTCGCTTTGCACTGTCAAACGGATAGTTGACCACTCATGGCGGTTTGGGCTTCAAGTAACAAAGGCTGTATTTCAATGGATCAACCGGATTTGGACAAACTGGTCGTAATTCGGTCCGGTCTTGATGGCCACCAGGCAAATATGCTGAAGCTTAACCTGGAGGGGCAGGGTATCCCGGCGTTCCTCGCCAACGAAAACACGGGCTCGCTGAATTTGCTCAGTCACACCGACCTTTTTGTTCGGGCCAAAGACTGGGCCGCGGCCGAGCAAGCCTTATCGAAAATCGAGACCTTTCCGCGGGCATCCGGCAATGTAGGTGCTGATGTCAGGGACGTCGGTGATGTTGGTTGTCGCCACTGTGGTTCCAGTCGGATTATGCCTTTTGTTGGCAACGTGCCGACCGCTATCCCTTTCGTGGTAACCAAAGCGGGCCCGATGGATGGCTGGTATCATTGCACTGAATGCGACAGTTATTATACCGCAAGTCGGTCGCGTTTTTCATCTATGCCGATCGCCCTTGGTTGGAGCGCTTTTATGGGTGTGCTGGCGTTCGGACTGATTTTGTTGATCAACTGGTTGATGTATCTATAGATTTTCACTAATCGGCAGTGTGCGAACTCGTTTTCTGCTGGCCGCAAAAATTGCGTTGGTCAGAGCTGGGATAAGGGGTGGCAAGGATATTTCGCCTGTGCCTTTCGGGTCGGTGTCTCCGAAATCCATGATATGTACATCAACAACTGCTGGTGCCTCGTCAATGCGCATCTTCCGGTAACTGTCGAAGTTATTGGTAACCGGTACTCCGTTTTCAAAAACCAGGTTTCCGTATTTGGCGGCGCACAGGCCGTCCATAATACCGCTTTCAACTTGTGCCCGAACGCCAAGCGGATTGACTGCCAAGCCGCAGTCAATCGCTGATGTTACTTTGTGAACGCGGTAATCATTGTCACCGACCATCTCCAGTTCAATCACATGGGCACAAGTGCCAACGAATGTGTGGTGGACCGCAATCCCGTGTCCCCAACCGGAAGGCATTTTTTTGCCGTAACCGGATTCGCTAGCGACTTTTTCAAGCATGGCTGCATGACGGCGAAAATCAATGTCCATGTTGGGCCAGTTTGGTGCTCTAACGGTTCCGGTTTGCTTGTAAAGCGCGACCAAAAACTCGAGCGGATCGCGCCCGGCGGCGTAAGCGGCCTCGTTCAGTGCGCTTTGCACCACCCATGCACCCGTGTTGTGTGACGGGCCGCGCCATGCTCCGCGGCTGATGTTGTTGGGCACGCGGGCTACCTCGCCTAGCGTGTTGTCCATCGTATTGGCTGGAAAATCGCGGGCGACCCAATCGCGCCCGGTATCAAGCGCTGTTTTGATATGCCAGCCGGACAGGTCCCCTTTGTCGTCAATTGCAGCGCGGACGCGGTAAGCGCCCATGTGATTTGGATAGTCTTGCTCGATTTCGTCTTCGCGCGACCAGGTTACTTTTACCGGTGCCCTCACTCTTTTTGACAGGATGACGGCCTCCGCAACAAAGTCCTCGACATATTTGCGTCCGAAGCCGGTACCCATTCGGTAAAAATGCCCGGTAACCTTTGCTGCATCGATGCCTGCAAATTTCTTGGCAATGTTTGCAGGGCGCGACATAGTTTGGTGACCGACCCAAATTTCTGCGGTGTCGGTCTTAACGTCAGCAATGCAATTGTGTGGCTCGATACACGTGTGAGCCCATGATGGGTGGGTATATGTTACGTCAATGGTTTTATCTGCCCTTTCAAAGGCTGCATCAACGTCACCGCGCTTTTGTACCTGTTTGAACTCACCGTTTTTCAGGAGGGCGTTGCACTTCTCGAGAATAAGATCGGTGCTATCATCTTTGGAAATGTCACCGTCCCACTCAATTTCCAGC
The DNA here is from genome assembly GCA_011088215.1 of Sphingomonadales bacterium. Lineage (GTDB taxonomy): Bacteria > Pseudomonadota > Alphaproteobacteria > Sphingomonadales > Kordiimonadaceae > Kordiimonas. Next base: position 42,139 of record JAALKD010000004.1, read on the forward strand.
GCGTCGGCTGCTTTTCGTGCTTGCCAGTATGTTTTTGCTATTACGGCAACACCGTCCGAAAGTACGCGAAATTCCTCTCGTTCTTCCGGGTAGCGGTCTATTTTTTCGACAGCCACCACGCCGAGTAGCTGCTCGATGGTACCTTTGTTGAAGGAAACGATTTTGCCATTAAGGTGAGGGCAACGTCGGATGGCAGCATGAAGCATGCCTGGCACTTCAATGTCGGAAGCAAAAACTGGTTCACCGGTCACGATATCGCGCGCGGCGACATTGGTGGCATCCTTTCCAACAACCTTAAAGTCTTTGATCGGTTTGAGCTCTATCGTTTGCTTGTCAAGCGACACCGTTTGCACCGCGTCGTCGAGTTCGCCGAAGCTAAGCTGGGCGCCGGTTTTTCGGTTAATCACATATCCGTCGTCGGTAAATAAACTGTTCGATGACACCGCCCATTGCTGAGCAGCGGCCTCGATGAATAGCGCACGTACATAGGCGCTGGTTTTACGCAGTGCAGGCCATAGAGTCATGGTTGAATGACTGCCGCCTGCCCCCTGGATCAAGTCCCCGTCCTGAGCGACGCCGTTTTCGTCTATGACACCAACAAATGGCAGAAATTCAACGCTGACAGCACTTAATTCAAGATCAAGTTCTTCAGCGATTATTTGCGCCGCAGTTGTCATCATTCCTTGGCCCATATCCGGGGTTGGAACACACAATATGGGTAAACCTTCCGAGCTGAAACGAAGGCAGGGTCCGATGCCGTGGTGTAGCTCAGAATCAGTTGCAAGCAATGCAGGACTATTGGAAACCAGAACGGTTAGGCCAGCGAAGGCTGTCCCTGATTTTAGGAAGTTGCGACGAGATAGAGCTGTCATATCTAAGCCTCGGATAAATTGCTGGAATGTTTCGGTGGACAATCAGGCGTTTTGCATATTTTCCGCTGCTCGTTTGATAGCTTTCCTGATCCTGAAATAGGTGCCGCACCGGCAAATGTTGGTGATGCCTTCGTTGATGTCATCGTCTGTTGGGTTGGGCGTGTTTTTCAAAAAAGCAGCTGTCGCCGTGATTTGCCCAGCCTGGCAGTAGCCGCACTGCGGTACGTCTTCCTCTAACCATGCTTCTTGAACCGGATGCAGGTTGTCACCGTCTGCCAGCCCTTCGATTGTGGTAATTGCCGTGCCGTTCAGGCTCGCCATTGGTACCGAGCAACTGCGTGTTGCTTCACCGTCCACATGAACGGTGCAGGCGCCGCACTGACCGATACCGCACCCAAATTTCGTACCCTTCAAACCGGCGTCTTCACGCAGGTGCCATAAAAGCGGCATTTCCTCATCGCCCTCAAAGCTGCGCTGAATACCGTTTATTGTGAGATTGATCATGCTGTGCCTCCCCGCTCAAATTGATCGTTCGGCGTTGCGGGCTACTCGTTGGTATCCGCACCATTCGCCAAATTACACAGGTATAATAGGTTACAGAATAACATTTGTCAGGGCCGCTCGTCGCATCTGTCGGGCGGTTCGTCCCAAATTATTGACAGGTATGCGCCGGATTGCGGCAGCGGGTGATCCAGATGTAGCGTTGAGGGGTTAGGTTGACTCGAACTTCAAGCTATCAGTATGCATAGTCGTCAAAAATACGGTTCACATCGCCGCCCCATTTACCGTTCAAATCTGCAAGAATATGATCCGCCGGCGCCATGCCGCTTTCGGCGCTCTCCCACAACGTACTGAGGAAACCTTGCTCAGTTTCGCCGCTGGTTGAAAGGCGGTGGCGATTTTTCAGGCCTTTATCGGCAATTTTAAGAACCTTTTTGGCCAATTCCTGAAAAGATTGACCCTGAATATCAGTTGAAAGTCCCATTTTCGGAACATTATCGCGCATGGCACTCATGTCATCCAGCGACCAGTTTTTGATCAGCTCTAGTGCATCAGATTGTGCGCCTTCATCATACAATAGCCCCACCCAAAAAGCGGGTAGCGCACATAGCGCTGAGGTGGGTCCGCCGTCGGCACCGCGCATCTCCAGAAATGTTTTCAGGCGCACTTCCGGGAACAGGGTTGTCATATGGTCCTGCCAGTCTTCCAACGTTGGCTGTTCACCGGGCAGGGCAAGCAGTTCGCCCTTCATAAAGGCCCGGAAAGATTGGCCCGATGCATCAATATACTTACCGTTACGGCGGACGAAATACATGGGCACATCCAGCACATGGTCCACCCATCGCTCAAACCCCATACCCTCTTCAAAAACAAACGGCAGCATGCCGCATCGATCATCGTCGGTATCGGTCCACACATGGCTTCTAAGGCTGCGCATACCGTTGGGACGGCCCTCCTTCAGCGGTGAACTTGCAAACAGGGCGGTTGCAAGTGGTTGCAGTGCAAGGCTGATACGAAACTTGTCGACCATGTCCTGCTCGCTGGCAAAATCCAGGTTTACCTGAACGGTGCAGGTGCGCAGCATCATATCCAGTCCCATGGTGCCAACCTTGGGCATGTAGGAGCGCATGATTTCATAGCGCGCCTTGGGCATAACCGGCACGTCTTCACGCCTTAGGGTGGGATGATAGCCAAGGCCGAGGAAACCGATTTCTAGTTCTTCGCCGATCTCTTTTGCCATGCGTAGGTGCGCGGAGGTTTCGTTACATGTCTGATGAATGGTCTCAAGCGGTGCGCCTGACAATTCGAATTGCCCACCAGGCTCCAGTGTTACAGAGGCGCCGTCCTTCAGTGCAGCAATAAGGTTATCGTTTTCAATTACTGGTTCCCAGCCGCGCGCGACAAAGGCGTTCAGCACGTCGCGAATGCCGGCTTTGCCGTTTTCACCCGTGTAGGAGAGGGGGCCATGTCCTTGCTGGTGAAAGACAAATTTTTCGTGTTCGGAGCCTATTCGCCAAGTTGATCTGTCGGGTTTTGATCCGGTTTCCAGAAACTCAACAAGCTGTGCTTTGTTGGTCATCACGTCATCATTGTTTGGCATAAAGGCGAAGTCCCTGCTCTTCGATAGACTTCGAAGGTAGGGTGTCGGCGCAATGCTTTCAAGCAAGTTAAAGTGAAGTCACAGCTAAGTGAGCTTATGCAATTGATTGATTTTGATGCAAATGGTCGGGGCAGAGACCTAGTGCTGATACCATTTGTTCAGGCCGTCCGGGCGCTCGCCCAAGTCCATGCCGTATATATGCAACGTTGTTGCAGGTGAGTTTGTTGGATTGAAAATACGATGAATACCACAAGGATCAGGATCCACTGTTGCCACGGTGCCGGGCCCCGCCAGCAACTTGCCGGTTGACACAAGGTCTGGTGCTTCTGCAACACAGGGTTGGTGGCTGTCAGTTTTGTGGTCAAAAGTCTCGCAGCCGATCTCGCCCTCGAGCACACCAACACATCCCCATGCGTTGTGGCCGTGGATTGGTGTGCAGGCACCTGGGGTCCAACGAATTGCTAACACGCTGAATTTGCCGTCGGGGTCTGTATGAAGCATATGGCGGGAATAGCCGTGTTCGTTGACGGGTTCACTATCATCCTGCACCAAATTCACATGCGGTAGCGCAAGCCGCAATAGCGCGGCAACTGCAGGGCGATGGCTGCAACAATCAAGCTCGGTTGTCAGAGCACCGGTCTCGTTGATCAATTTGGAAAGCTGAGTACCGTTCCTGAAACAAAATGCTCCGTCCATGGCAATATTTAGTCCTGTAAACTATATTAATTAAATAATGTAGTTGATATTACCATGTAGTAACTGAAAATTGTTTTTATTATTCTGTTTTGATGAGAGTAATTTGGAATTTGTTCCTAGTTAATGCTGGTTCACTGTAAGAATTTACCAATCCCCAAGGGCTGATTGCCACAGGCTTATCGCGGCCATCGCTGCGGTGTCAGCACGCAGGATACGCGGGCCCAACGACACCGTTACACAGTTGGGGTGGTTGCGGATCAGGTCCCGTTCCGCATCGTCAAACCCGCCTTCGGGGCCGATCAGAATCGCCCATGGGGCAGCCGCCGACTTTTCGTCGGTTGTCTCCAGCGTCGTATGCGCGGCTGTTCCGGACAAGTCCTCATCACAGAACATTATTTTGCGCTCCGCCGGCCACTGGCCGAGAAGTTTATCCAGCTTGATTGGTTCGCCTACCGTCGGAACATTCATCCGTTCGCATTGTTCGGCGGCCTCAACGGCATTGGCGGTCATCCGTTCGGTTTTAACCCGGTCAACGATGGTGCGGCGTGTTATGACAGGTACCATATGCGAAACGCCAAGTTCCGTTGCCTTTTGGGCGATAAAATCAAGCCGGGCTTTCTTGATCGGGGCGAAGGCAAGCCAAAGGTCTGGCTCTGGTTGTTGCTTTTTGACCTGATCTAAAACCCGCAGGGTCACATGCCGTTTCGCCGCCTCTGTAATCTCGGACACCCATTCACCGTCCCGCCCATTAAACAGCGCAACCCGATCACCGATCCGCGCCCGCATTACGTTTGCCAGGTAGTGCGATTGGTCACGGTCCGGTGCCACGGTCAGTTCTGCGCCCAATTGGGCGTCCACGAATAATCTGGTTTTGCAATCTGCTCGCACTGGGTTCTCCTCATTTTTGATCTGAACGCTGGCGATGGTCCCTGTCAAGCGCGGCAACAAAAAGATGTATCTGATGTTAAAAATAATTGACATGATGCCTACATGCAGTAGTGTAAAAAATACTTAACATGTCTTTTCACGAAAAAAGCATCTGGGCCATGCTGACAGCAAATGTTCTGGTCTATGGATGGTATTTCTACAATATGGTACGAATAGCCGCGGACGTATCAGTTGATGTCATGGCAATTGGCGTTGCGGTGTTTGCCTCTCACATGATTGTCACGGTTATTGCTCTCATTATTATTGCGATTGTTTCCCACATCGTAATTGCTCTTCACAGTTTAAAAGCCGACGGTGAAGTTGATGACACTGAAGACGAACGGGATACACTTATTAAGCTGCGCGGTGAAAATAAAAGCGGTGCTATTCTCGGGTTAGGTGTTGTTATTGTTATTGGCATGATCTTGGTTGGCAATGGTCCATTCTTGACGGCGAATATGTTACTTTTCTCACTCGTTGTGTCGGAGACTGTCGCAGGTGTTTTTAAGCTTCTTGATTATCGGCGCAGCTTCTAGGGGGCGACAGATGGCAAAAAAAACACGTATAAGCAACGATGTGCGAACGCTGCGGTTTCTGGCTGATGAAATGACACAGGCAGAGTTGGCAAAAAAAATTGGTGTTACCCGGCAGACGGTTATCGCTATTGAGCAGGGCCGCTATTCGCCGTCACTGGAAGTTGCCTTCCAGATGGCTGAGATATTCGGCGTCCCGCTTGAAAAGGTGTTCCAATACGCTGGCAGAGTGGTAAGCGATAACGGCTGATTTCAGTTTTTCAGGATGTTTTCTGCTTGTTTGACGACACCGTCTATCAGCATATCCAAATCTTCGTATCTTGTCCGGTGATTGGTGAGGCACACCCTGATGGAAAATTTGCCCTCCAAAATGGTCTGTGATGGCACCGCCAAGCCGGTTTCCTGAATACGCATCAATATTTCCATGTTGAGTTTGTTGAGGTCTTCGGCGTTCTTGGTCCTATCTGAATAGCGAAAGCAGACGATATTCATTGTAACAGGCGCGATAAGTTCAAGCACATCATTGCCCACCACCAAATTTTCAAGATACTGGGCTTGTTCAATATTTTGCTGGATAATGTTTCCGATTTTGGTGATGCCCTGTTCCTTGAAACACATCCAGGCCTTCAGCGCCCTAAAGCTTCTGGATAGTTGCAGGCCCCGATCCGCAAAGAATGTAATATCCACTGACAAAGACCGTTCAGAGGAGGCAATGTAACTGGCTGCTTGCTCGAAGGTTTCTTTTTGCCCCTGCTGTTCGCGTACAAGTGTGCAGGCAATTTCGTAGGACATGAAGCCCCATTTATGCAGGTCGAAACCGATGGAATCGGCCATCTCCTGGCCTTTTGCCAGATGCTTATATTCTGGTGCCAGTGCCACCAATGAACCAAAAGCGCCGTCCACGTGCAACCAGAGATCAAATTCGTCGGCGATACTGCGTAAGGCAATAATGTCGTCCACCGCCCCCGTGTTGACGGTACCCACGGTGCCAATAAGACAGAATGGTTTTTTACCTGCGGCGATGTCAGCTACAATGGCGCTGCGGCAGGCGGCAACATCAATGCTGTAGTCACCTTTGATCGCAATTGATCTGAAAGCGCGCCGGCCAAGCCCCATCAGCTCGCAAGCTTTATAGACCCAGTTATGGGTTTCGCTGCTGCCATATACGGTTAGTTCTGGCCTGCCATCGCCTTGCATCCCTTCCTCGCGGATGTCGTAGCCCGCTTTAGCATTGCGCGCTACTGCCAACCCATTCAGGTTTGCCATCGTGCCACCGCTCACAAGCAAGCCGCCGGAAGTTTCAGGAAAGCCAACCAGCTTGGCAAGCCAGGTGACTACCAGTTTTTCGATTAAAGATGCGCTTTGCTCATAGCCCGCCAGATGGGGGTTCATGCCCGATGCTAACATGTCAGCGAGCATTGAGGTTGCCGAGCCGTTGGTCATTACCCATCCCCAGAACCGGGGGTGCACATTTCCAGTTGGATAAGGAAAAATCTCTTTTTGGAATTGTTCGTAGACTGCTTCGATCGGCGTGCCGTCCATCGGCAAATCTTCATTCAAAGATTTTTTCGTGTCATCAGGTATTTGTTGCCACACGGGCTGGTCACGCAATGTTTCAAAGTGTGTCAGCATATCATCCAACATCTGATGGCCAGTTTGCCTGATTTGGTCCCAATTTTCGGGGTCTAGTGTCAGGTTGTTTGCAGGGGGTGTGGGATTCATGGCGGGTCCAGTGCGACGTAGGGGTTCAAAACTGTGATTTTCTTACCGGCAATCGAGTCAAATGCCAAACAAGATGTACTTTAGAGTCCGGAAAGCGCTAGTTTACAGCCGTTGCAATGATACAATCGCCTTGACACCCTTGATGGTGCGTCGTAGCGAAAAGGCATGAATGATGATGGTCAAAAAACAGTTGTCGAGACCGCTGACGCCGTCGATGGCAGCTGGGTTTACCGGCAGGTACCAATGTCGGTCAGGCCTTATCTGAAGCTTGCTCGCCTTGATCGACCCATTGGTACATGGCTGTTGCTGTGGCCGTGCCTGTGGTCGATGGCACTGTCGATTGCTGGCTATAGCTTGATTGAACTTGGACTTGTTGCTTTGTTGTTTGCGATCGGAGCGTTGGCAATGCGCGGCGCGGGATGCACATACAATGATATTGTCGATGCGGGCATTGATGCACAAGTGGATCGAACTCGCTCGCGCCCCATTCCGTCCGGCGAGGTTAGTAAGCGGCAGGCATGGGCATTCCTTGTATTCCAATGCCTTGTCGGTCTCGTGGTTCTGCTGCAGTTTAATCTGTTTGCCATTTACCTTGGGCTTGGTTCGCTCCTGTTGGTGGCGCTGTACCCTTTCATGAAGCGATGGACCGGCTGGCCGCAGGCGTGGCTGGGGCTTACTTTCAATTGGGGTGCATTAATGGGGTGGGCCGTGTTGGACGGCTCGCTGGGGTGGCCAGCAGTGACGCTCTATGCGGGTGCAGTGTTTTGGACCCTTGGCTATGACACAATATATGCCCACCAGGACAAGGAAGATGACGCGCTAATAGGTATCGGCTCGGCAGCATTAGTGCTCGGTGACAAAACCAAGCCCGCGTTATGGGTTTTCTATGGTCTGTTTTTTATTGGGCTTTTGACGGCGGGAATGCTTGCAAATCTGGGTTTAATCTTCTATGTCGGCATCGCGTTTGCGGGCGGGCAACTTGCCACGCAAATTCGAGCGGTCGATATTGATGACCCAGATAAATGCCTGGAAGTGTTTCGCTCGAACACAGATTTCGGCTGGACAGTATTGTTGAGCTTTTTGCTAGGGCATTATTCGGTCTGGTAAATGATTGTTTTGAAACCCCACGACCCGAGGAAAATTCGGTGAATATTGATAAAATACCTGTTGGTGAAAACGCCCCTTGGGACGTGAATGTTATTATTGAAGTACCTGTTGGTACTGAGCCGGTTAAATATGAGATGGACAAGGACTCTGGTGCCTTGTTTGTTGACCGGATCATGCATACCAGCATGCGCTACCCGTGCAATTATGGCTTTATCCCTCACACGCTGGCCGATGACGGCGACGCCGTTGATGCGCTGATCGCCAATCGTACACCTATTATGCCGGGTGCCGTTGTTCGGTGTCGTCCGCTGGGTGTGTTGATCATGGAAGACGAGGCAGGCATGGACGAGAAACTGTTGATGGTGCCGGTGGCTAAACTTCACCCTTTTTATGACGGGGTTGAAAGCTATGAGGACCTACCGCAGATTTTCCTCGACCAGATTGCGCATTTCTTCCAGCACTACAAAGACCTGGAAAAAGACAAATGGGCCAAAATTATCGGATGGGAAGGCGCTGAAAAAGCTGCGTCTTTGATTGTGGAAGGTATTAAGGCTGAGGCTGCCGCCAGTTAGGCTAACGATCGGTGAATCTAAAGGCCCGGTTTTTGCTGGGCTTTTTTTTATCATCTTTTTCCAAACCACGCTGAATATGTAAAGCGATGCCAAACACTTTCGACCGGGCCTTTAGTATAGTGCCGAAACCAGATGGCGCTCAAAGCTAACTGGGCGGCCCAAACAGCGACAACAACAAACGCCGTCTCGGAGCGTTCAAGTTTGCCGAACAAGCCACCGCCAAACCCGTAAAATATGGTTATGCAGGCTAAAGTCTGAAACAGATAATTGGAAAGCGCGGCGCGCCCGATATTGGCAAGAGAAGAAAACCCGAAGCGGACCTGAGTAGCTTTTAACAGCCATGCGAAGAAGGAGATGTAACCAAGCGCGACTAGTAGTGATCCCCAATAGTTCCAAGTGTTTGCCATAAAGAAGGAAAACGGGAATTGCCAGTTTGCATCAGCGTTTGCCGTTAACCCTGTCACGACCAACCAGAAACCCAGAGGTAGAAAAATGATGGTAAGTATTCCATATGTTTTCGCTGTTAGGCGCCCTGCAATAAATCCTTGTCGGTAGAGCGCTAACCCCAGCAGCATTAATCCGCCGACTCTCCAAAAGCCCCAGCTTACAAATACATCTGTTTGAAACTCCCAGGCATGATGAGCGCGTAGAGTGAAATGCTCTAACCATGTACTTTGATAGGCCGCAACTTCGGCCGCTAGCGCGCTTTGCTCCGGGTGCCAATATTGTTCCGCGATGGTTGCCTGAACGGCTAACGGTAGATCTGAAATCGAATGGTATGCCGCTATACTTGAAAGGGTGCCAAAGGCGAGTAACGCCAATCCTGCCATCGCGGTTACTTGCCACCGTATATTGCGAAACAAAAACGGGACGAAGCTGGCCAGGGCATATGATACCAGAATGTCACCGCTCCAAAACAGATAGGCGTGAATCAAACCTATAATCAACAGACCCAAAATTCGTTTTGAATAAACTGCCAGTACAGCTTCTCCGCGCCGGGTCAGGCCATCACAGATAATAGCCGTGCTGGCGCCGAACAACATCGAGAAAATGGCCATAAATTTCTGGTCGGCAAAAATAAACTGAAAGTACCACCATAGTTTGTTGACGCCGGTGTGGTCGCCGTAAACCATCGGGTTAAAGTAAGCGGCTGCAGGTTCGGAAAAAAGCCGTATATTCATGAGCAAAATGCCCAGGACCGCGGCACCGCGTACCACGTCCAGCAGGATAATACGTTCAGGGCGGGTTTCAGTCATTCTTGGCGTCTTTTCCATAAGTTTCCGAGAGTTGGTCGAGCTCGTTGAAGCTAACTTTTGTATATGGGCCGGTAACACTTAGCCTTCAACCGTGGAGCTCCTAAACCAAAGAATGTAGGGACGAAAAAATCACTTGGGATGCCGAAAACGATAATATTCATTACTATTCACCTTGTAGGCATCTGATGACTTGACATGAATATCTCCACAACAATCAAAATATGGAGGAAAAAATGATCACGTCACGGCGGCGAAAGACGAAAATATTAGGAATGGCGCTCAAACTGATAACATCCAGTCCATCAGTGGCGGAAAATTACACGAGCTATGACGAAAAGATAGAAAGCCTGATGGAAGTTGAACGAGTACCAGGCTTGGCGCTCGCTGTAATCGAAGGCGGCGAAGTTACCTATAGTAAAACATATGGCTACCGTGAGATAGAGACGAAGTCACCGCTTGATCGCGATACCATTATGTACGGTGCATCAATAACCAAATTCGTTTTCTCCGTATTTGTTATGCAATTGGTTGATGAGGGCAAGCTCGACCTGGACCGGTCGATTGCTGGACTGCTACCAAAACCACTGCCCGAGTATGCCCGATTCGCCGATTTAGCGTGTGACAACCGATGGCGCGCGCTGACTTTGCGCAGCCTGTTGAACCATACAAGCGGGCTTCCCAATTTTCGGTTCTTTTTGCCCGATGGCAGTTTTGATCGGAATGCAAAATTGAGATTTTTCTATAATCCTGATGAACGATACGGCTATTCCGGTGAAGGTTACTATATCGCCCAGCTGGTGGTTGAAGAGGCTTTGGGCATTAAAACCGGACCGGAGCTTCAGCGTCGGTTTTTTGAGCCATTGGGCATGACCCGCACAAGCCTGACATGGCGCGAGGACTTTCGCCCGAACTTTGCGCAAGGCTATACTGTCGACGGCGAGAATTTGGGTCACAATATGCAATCGAACGTGCGCGCGGCGGGGTCGATGGACACGACGTTAAACGATTTATCAAATTGGATTGCCGCTTTTATGCACGGCAAGTTACTGAGCGGCAAGGCACGCACGGAGCTATGGTCGGCGGATATGCCCATAACCTCGCCGCGCCAGTTTCCAACCCTGAATAATGCCATTGAACCGCGTAATGAGACAGTGCGGTTAGCTGCAGGCATTGGCGTTGAGACATGGCGCGGTCCGCAGGGTCGGGGTTTCCTTAAGGGAGGTCACAATGAGAAAACTGACAATATGATGGTGTGCCTTATTGATGCAGATAAGTGTGTGTTGTTGCTGTCCAATACGGCGAAAGGAGACCGTGTTTTCCCTCAAATCATTCGGATGATACTAGGTGACACTGGTTTCCCTTGGCATTGGAAGTATTCAAGTTTAGCGGCCAGCTAATACCAAAAAAGCCCGGCATCGCCGGGCTTTTAGGTCGAGGGCACTGGCGGCGCGGGGAACGCCGCCAACTTTCGGGGGAGATACCCTCTAAGCTAGTGGGTGGAGCCCGCTAGCTTTGCTTGTAGTGGAAGAAATTAAGTTTGTTGCCGTCAAGGTCGCGGAAATAGGCGGCGTAAAAGCCACTGTCATCGCCGCCGCGCATGCCGGGGCCGCCTTCGTCAGTTGCTCCCAGTTCAATCGCTTTGGCATAAAGCTTGTCGACGGTTGCATGGTCTGGTGCCGCAATTGCGACCATCACGCCGTTGCCAACAGTGGCGGCTTCTTCGTTGAACGGCTTCGTCACTGAAAAACCAGCCTCGCCGCCGTTGGACCATACTTTAAAGGTATCCATATCCATAGCGCGCTGGGCGCCCATTTCTCCCAGCAATGCGTCATAAAATGCGGCTGCCTTGTCGATGTCGTTTGTGCCAACAGTTACGTATCCAATCATCTCTCTCTCCTGCTAGTTTTAATGCCTCGGCCTTATGATGAGGCAATGTGAGGTGTTCGTTGTCGCGCTCGGGCTCTGTTGTTGCCGGGCTAGTGACATAATACTGACACCCTACTGACAGTATATGTCAGGAGTGATAGGGTATGATCAATTTCTCAGGTCAGGAGACATTGATGCGTAAAGCAGACCGACTGTTTGAAATAATTGAAATGATGCGCGCCAGTGACAATGCGGTGACAGCCGCTGAGCTGTCAGGCGAGCTGAATGTTTCTGAACTTACCATATACCGCGATGTGCGCGGCCTGCAGGGGCAGGGGGTGCCGATAGAGGGCGAAGCAGGCATTGGTTATGTGTTGCGCCCTGGATTTCACTTGCCGCCGTTGATGTTCACTATGGACGAGTTGGAAGCCATAGTGCTTGGCGCGCGCCTGGCTGGTCAGCGCGGGGATGATGGGCTGGAGAAGGCTGCCGAACGGGTGATCTCAAAGGTTAAATCTGTTTTGCCCGCTCATATGCAAGACCGCATGGACCGCGTGGCCCTGTATGCGCCGCCCACTTACGATGTAGGTCACGGCATTGTTGTCATGCCTGAGATCCGCGAGTGCATTCGGGCGGAACAAAAAATCCGTATAGACTATAAAAGCCTGGCAGGCCAACCTAGTCAGCGGATAATCTGGCCGGTGGCAGTGGCATTTTTCTCCGGCAGTACGCTCTTGTCGGCATGGTGCGAACTACGCAATGATTTCGGGCACTTCCGCACCGACCGTATTCTCAACTATGATATATTGGACGAGAAGTTCAATGGTGGTAGCGGAAGGCTTTTGCGGGCATGGGAACAATCGGTCTCCACTAGAAAGAGGCCAAGCTAACAGTAGCTGTTACCAGTCTGGCTTCACTTCGGTTTCGCGCAGAACGCGGCGGTAGGGGTAAGGCAACCGGTTGGTTGCGGCGCTCATCACGCGGTCAAAAATGCGGATTTTACGGCGCGCCCAGCGTACAGCGCGAGCGGCCGACGGCGTGGTCGGTACCAAAAAAAGCAATCCGAGGATGAAGGGAATGATACCCAGCGGAATCGGCGTCAACATCCCAATTAAGCCAAACAGGCAAAGCACAAAGCCGATTATTCTGCACAAAATGCGCATCATAGGGTTTCTCCGGTCGCTGTCGTTTTTATTATAGCTATACATGATATAAGCATGGTTTGTGGCTGGTTCAAGGCAAGGGTTGCTCGGGGGAACTTGCATCACTGGAGTTGTGCAGAAAACCAAATTGATATAATCACCACTTAATCCCACCCACCAGACGTTTCGGAGGCGCCGAAAATGAACAAAATTTATCCAGATGATGCCACTGCCCTCGATGGGTTACTGCAGGACGGCATGACGATGATGGCAGGCGGTTTTGGGCTGTGCGGCATCCCGGAAAACCTGATCGCCGCAGTCCATGCTGCCGGCACAAAAGATATCACCATTGTGTCCAACAACTGCGGCGTTGATGGCTTTGGCCTTGGTGTGCTTTTAGACGCCAAACAGATCAAGAAGATGATCAGCAGTTATGTGGGGGAAAACAAGGAATTTGAGCGCCAATACCTGGAAGGTGAGCTGGAGCTGGAGTTTAACCCCCAGGGCACGTTGGCAGAGCGCATTCGCGCGGGCGGTGCCGGCATTCCGGGCTTTTACGTCAAAACCGGTGTTGGCACCCTGATCGCTGAAGGAAAAGAGCATAAAGAGTTTGGTGGTGAGACTTATATTATGGAAACTGGGCTGATCGCGGATTTGTCTATCGTGAAGGCATGGAAAGCTGACACAGAAGGCAATTTGGTGTTTCGGAAAACAGCGCGTAATTTTAACCCGATGATGGCAACTGCGGGCACAGTGACAGTGGTTGAAGTTGAGGAAATTGTTGAAGCAGGTTCACTGGACCCTGATCAGATACATACACCCGGTATATTTATTCAGCGTATCATCAAGGGCGAGTTTGAAAAGCGTATCGAACAGCGGACCATTCGCAGCCGGGGAGAAGGTTAATGCCTGACATCAAAAAAGGCTGGGACAGAAATCAGATGGCAGCGCGTGCCGCGCTTGAGCTGAAAGACGGTTATTATGTCAATCTGGGTATTGGTATCCCCACCCTGGTGGCTAACTATATTCCCGACGGCGTGAAGGTTACGTTGCAAAGTGAAAATGGCATGCTGGGCATGGGACCATTTCCTTACGATGACGAGGTGGACGCTGACCTGATCAATGCGGGTAAGCAAACCATCACTGAATTGGATACCAGTTCGTATTTCTCCAGCGCCGACAGCTTTGGTATGATCAGGGGTGGTCACATTGATCTGTCTATATTGGGCGCGATGGAAGTGGCGGAAAACGGCGACCTGGCCAACTGGATGATCCCGGGAAAAATGGTCAAAGGCATGGGCGGCGCGATGGACTTGGTTGCGGGCGTTAAGCGGGTGGTAGTGATTATGGACCACGCCAATAAAGCGGGGGCTTCCAAGCTTCTGAAAGAATGCACATTACCGCTTACGGGTACTGGCGTAGTTGACCGGATTGTTACTGGATTAGGCGTTTTTGATGTTGTTGAAGGTGGACTTAAAGTGGTCGAATTAGCTGACGGCGTTGCACTGAGTGACGTTGAGGCTGCGACTGAGGCAACAATCGTTGATTAGATTTCCACCAATTCACAGCGTTCTATTTGCTACACTGAAAACCAATCCATGCTGCCATACAGTCGACTAATTTTGCCTGCGTCGTCTACAAGTGGCAGCATGACACCGGTAGCTCTTTTCACAACATCATTTCTGTTTAAATAATCCAGAGTGAAGAATACCGCTCCGCGCTCGACTAACACCATGTCATATACTTGGCGAATAACTTTGGTTGCAGGGTTGATTTTCTCAACTTCCGAGACAGTTAAACCGGTCAGGTCAGCGCCGAAATTCGTTACGTGCGCCGTTCCGTATACTCGAAATTTATAATCATTCCCTTCGTCGATCACGTCCATTAATACGCTGTTTGGAAGGATGGCGGGATCAACGATGCCGGGCTTGAAATGGGAAAAATGTGGCGGTGTTCCTGGCAGCGATTGCCATAGAGTGTACAGTTGATTGGGTATATCAAACGTATCTGATGCAGCAGCGTCTTTCGAGCTGATGATTTTAAACTTTCCCACTAAATTCCGGAGATCATCCCGCGGAACTTCGCGGCCTTTTTGGTCATAATGTGTGGTCATGAAGCTTCCCATGGCCACTCTGCAACTGATGACTCATTTTCAATTGTGCTCGCTGCGATTCAAATAAACATAATATTATCAGATATTTATAGTCGTTAACACCATTCGCAGCAACCGCACAGTTGGACAACGCGGCCCTGGTTATCGGTTAGCGGCGCCATAACGCCTGTCGCAACCTTTATCCGGTTGCCTTCGTTTAGGTAGTGTAGCTCAAAAAAACTGCCGTCTGGACTGGCTGCCGCATGATCGAAAATACTGCGAAGTGCATCGATAGACGGGTTGTTGCCGACAACCGAAGACAGACACATCCCGTAAGGTCTTCGCCGTATTGATCGGCGTGAGTGGTGCCAAATAGGCGCCACTGATAGTCTTTGCCGCCGTCCAGTATGTCCAGGATCACCATGTTTGACATCATGCTCGGGTCAAGTTTCCCGAATTTTAGTTGATTGCTTTGGGGTATGCCGGGTGCCAGAGATTGCCAAAATTCATAGAGTTTGCGTGCCATCGCAAAATCGTCGGATACCATTGCCTCATTGGATGAAACCAGCCTGGTTTCGCTTTTCAATGTTGCAAGTATTGGCTGTGCTGACGTGCCGACGCCGTGTCCGTAATATGATGTCATAAGCAACCCCCTGAGTGCCTTTTGGGTTACTATAACAACAAACAGGTTAATTTTCCAAAAATATGTCGATCAGGGTCGGCTAACGCCGATGCCACGGTGTCGCGCAGAATACTGTGTCAAGTCTTTCAACCGGGGTGGGCTATAACAAACGCACCCCGGATTAACTTGTAGACAGGGTTAATCTGCAGGGGGATTCAACAAAACCGGATCGCCAAAACCCAGTTCCTTCAGCCGTTCCATCTGGGTTGCTGCGTCACCAACAACGATATAATTCATGGCGTTTGGCCTGATATATTGGCGCGCCATTGCCTGAATGTCGGCTTGCGTAACACTTGCTATATAATCTGCACGTTGTTGCGCATAGTCGGCTGGAAAGCCAAACATGCTGATGTTAGTCAGCATATTAAGTTTTGCTCCTTGCGTTTCAAAGGCTCGGGTCTGGCTCTTGCTAAGGAAACTTTTGGTAACCTCCAGATCAGCGACAGAAAAGCTTTGGGCATAGTCTGACAAAATTGACTTTATCAGGTCGGAGGCTTCAAAGGTAACGTTGGAACGCACCCCAGAGCCGATCTGGAAATACCCAGATCCTTTCAACCCGACAAAACCCGAACCAACGCCGTAATTATAGCCTTTGCCTTCGCGCAATTGCTGGGTCAGCCGAGACGCGAACCCGCCGCCGCCAAGAATGTAATTCATCACGGTTGCCGGGTAATATTGGGGTGCGCTGACTGCGAGTGCAGGATAGCCAAAACGCAACACCGATTGTTTGGCGCCGGGAACGTCATAGAAATAAACCTTCGAAGTAGTTGGCAAAGGTAGCGGCCCATATTCTGGGACTGCGACGGATCTTTGGAACCATTCACTTTCCATTCGCTTGCTGGCATTGACCGCACGCGCCTTACCAACGTCGCCTACGATATGAAATTTTGCTAACTGAGGAGACAGGTTAGCCTCAAAATAAGCCTTCAAGTCATCAAGTGTTATCGCCGCGACACTGTCTGCCGAGCCAAGAATATTGCCGCCCAGAATATGATCTTCGCCGTACACAGCCTGTCGGAATGCAGCATTCGCTAGTGCGTTGGGGTTAGCCAACTGCTGAACAAGCTGGTCAGTTATACGAATTTTTGCCAAAGCAAATTCATTCTCATCCCACCGTGGTTCAAGCAATATTTCAGTGACAATGTTCATTACCGCATCAAAGCTGCGGGCAAGGGTGGCACCGGAGATGGTAATATTTTCGGGGTTTGCCGTCACCGCAACGCTGGCACCAAGAGATTTGAGCGCGTCTTCCAATTCTGCGGTTGTCTTGGACTGAGTGCCCTTATTCATCATTTCGGCAACAAAGTTCGTCATTCCCGGCCTTTCGAGCGAGTCAAGAAGCTGGCCGCCTTCAATGATCAAACTAAAACGAACCGTGGGAGTTTCGTTGCTTTCGACGCCATATAATTGAAGGCCATTGTCAAAATGCTGGTCCCATATCACAGGCACTGGCAGTGTTGGTGTTGAACCGTAAGGCGGCTCAACGGTGCGATCAAAGGAAGAGGGTGTGCGCTCATACTCGGCGACCACATTGGGGTCAACGTCGGCCTCCGCGCCAGCGATAATTTTCTCTTCTTCAATCGCAGCCAGCTGAGCTCCGGCGAGGATTAAATCGGTTTGCCCTTTGGGTACAAAACTGGTGGCAGCATAGGGCTTGCCTTTGATATATTGCTCGTAGACCCGCATCACATCGGCTTTTGTCACACCTTTTATCCTTGCCAGGTTGGTGTCGATATAGCCGGGGTCTTTGGTGTAAACTTGGTAGTTGGCTAGATTGAAGCCTTTGCCTAGAACACTTCCGATGCCGCCGTAGAAAGCTGCTTCCGCTTGGGTTTTGATGCGTTCGAGGTCGGCATCGTCGATCCCGTCAGATTCAAAGGCCGCAAATGCTTGATCAACCGCTGTGTGCACTTTGTTCAGGTCAGTGCCGTCAACGGCGCGAACCTGAAGAATCATCTGGCCTGCAACTTCGGATTCATAGGGGAACATGCCCACCGATGTCGTAAGTTTAAGCTCATCCACAAGTATTCTGTTAAACGGAGTTTCTTTTCCGTCGGTCAACAGGCTTGTTAGTACCGCCAGCGGGTAGCTGTCTGCATCATAGACCGGCACTGTTGGCCAGGTCATACGCAATTCTGGCTGGCGGGCAAAATTATCTTCCCAATAATAACTTTTTATCTGGTCGAGACGGCCGGGCTGTTTTTCCTGCAGTGGGATGTCGGGCCCGCGAGGGATTTCTCCAAAGTATTTCTCAACCCATGCTTTGGCTTGGTCAGGATCGAAGTCGCCTGAAATGGTCAAGATAACGTTGTTGGGCACATACCATTGGCGGAAAAACTCCTTCACGTCGTCTAGAGTGGCGGCGTCCAGGTCTGCCAGCGAGCCAATCACCTGCCAGCTGTATGGATGACCTTCAGGATATAGTGCTTTGTCAGCGACATACTGCGCGTGGCCATATGGACGGTTGTCTACGCCTTGGCGTTTTTCGTTTTTAACAACCTGCTTTTCCTTGGCGAGTACGGGTTCAGTCACTGTGTTGATGAACCAGCCTAGTTTATCGGCTTCAGCCCACAGCATTTTTTCCAGCGCGTCTTTGGGAACAGTTTGGAAATAATTGGTGCGATCGCGGCTAGTTGAGCCGTTGGCGCCAGAGCCGCCAATACGAGCGCTTAGTTTATCCAGTCCGCCTTTGCCCAGGTTTTCCGATTCTAGGAATAGCAGATGCTCAAACAAATGGGCAAAGCCTGTGCGCCCGGTTTTTTCCCGTGCCGACCCAACATGGGCAGTTAGGGCGACTGCCACGACGGGGTCAGACCGGTCTATATGCAAAATTGTTGTCAGTCCGTTGGCAAGTTCAAATGTTTCGTATGGGACCAACCCTTGCTGTACAGTCGTTTGGCCCGCACCCTGCTTGGCAGGGTCATCGCTCTGCGGCGCTTCGGAGCAACCAACCAAAGCCGCCACTGCGGCAGCGGCGGTAAACATTTTCAAAGTAGACCCTTTGCTGAAATTGAAAAACTGTCGCACTATGTTACTCCCAAAATTTTCCACCCAAATGTGCCTAATTTCTTAGGGCAAATTCAATCACCGAACCAGTAAAAAAGCGACACTTACACTTTCGTTTAACCGGCGGGCCTTGGTAAGTTTGCGGTTGGAAGTTAGCTGAATCAAATGACGGATATGACAATAGTTACTTGTCATTTTCATTCCGTATATGGAATGATATTCGCAATTGGGGAATTGATTTATGGGTCAGGACTGTCCGTTTGAGCTGCCGCATTTTGCGGACTTGCCGCAGATGCGCGAATTGTTGACCGCGTGGGACAGTTGGCGAGGGGGTGAAATTGTACCGCTGCGGTCACAGGTTAAACTCTTTCATATCAACCATTTCCTCAGTCGCGCTATGCTTTTTGACATGGAAGCGCCAGACACCGAGCAAGCATCAGGGCTCATAAATTGTCGGTATGTAGGGTCAGTTTTTCACGAAATTTACGGCCAGGACTTCACTGGTCAGAACTATCTCGACATGACGGCAACTGAGGACCGAAGCACTCGGTCAAAACGATTGTTTGCTGCTGCGAACCAACCCTGTATCGCTGTTTGGGGTGTAGCCGCAGATGAGGCCCCTGGTGGTTTGCCCAGCGCCGTCGGTGCCTCGATGCCTATCATGCCCGATGACCTGGAAAGGGCGACGCAATTGTTGCATGTCGTCGTATCGCTTGGTGATGTCACATTTTCTGATTTTGCCAACCGGGAAAAATATGAAAAAGTCCAACTTTCCGACCGATTCTCTCTCGTTGACATCGGCAAGGGAGTTCCGGACCATCTATAACATCCTGGCAGGCAGCGTTGAAAGCCATTGAATTGTTACAAATAGTTGGTTGCAGGCCTATTTTTTTAACGCAGTTTCATAAAACTGTAATATTACTTGCCGCTTACTGTGGCGCAGTTAAAGTGCATATGGGATTTCATATGTATTAAGAATGTTAGGCAACTGTTAATTGTGCATGATAGTTCGCCAGCCTGAGGTGGGGGAGACCATGGTTTTAAAACCGACAATTGCAAATTTGTTTGCGCGTTCACCAATTAAGCCGCTTCAACAACATATTGAAGTGGTTGGGCGCTGTGCTGCAGAAGTAGTGACACTCTTTGAAAGCCTTATCAAAGAAGATGATGCGGCCCTTCAGGAAGTTGTAGATAATATTTTTGTGCTGGAAAGCGAAGCTGATGCAATTAAGCACGACTTGAGGGAACATTTGCCCAAAAGTTTGTTTATGCCAGTTGAACGCGGTGACATTCTTAAAATTCTTGACCTGCAAGACCAGATTGCTGACACCGCGCAAGATATAGCTGGCTTGTTGCAAGTGCGTAAATTTGAAGTTCCTGAGTCGTTTGAGGAGCCTCTTATCGCGCTTGTTCGTCGCTGTGTAGATGCGTGTGTTTTGTGCGAAAAAATTATAAACGAACTGGATGAGCTATTAGTGGTTGGCTTCCGGGGACGAGAAACCGAAATTGTTGGCGACATGATTACGGAGCTGAACAAGATCGAGTCTGATACCGACCAAATGGGTACAGACCTGTCACGCTTGCTGTTCTCGATGGAAGGTCAGATCAGTGATGTGTCCCTCATATTGTGGTCACGTCTTATAAGAGATATTGGCGGGATGGCCGACTATGCAGAAATGGTTGGTAATCGTCTGCGCTTGTTGTTGGCTCGTTAGTTCGCGCCATCATAGTTAAACTCATTCGACTTCAGTTGGAGATACCATGGAAATCATAGCGCAGTACGGCACTGTCTTTATTGTCATTGCTATCATATTTGGATTTTACATGACGTGGGGCATCGGGGCTAATGATGTTGCCAATGTTATGGGCACTTCAGTGGGTTCTGGGGCAATTACCGTGGGCACAGCGATCATTATCGCGGCCATATTTGAGTTTGCCGGCGCAGCACTTGCCGGAGGTCATGTCACCCAAACAATTCGAAAAGGAATCATTGACCCAACCGCTATTGCAGGCAGTCCCGAAATATTGGTTTATGGTATGTTAGCAGCGCTTTTGGCGGCAGCGATCTGGTTAATGGTGGCATCAAACCGCGGATGGCCGGTTTCGACAACTCATTCGATTATTGGCGCAATTGTTGGTTTCGCGATGGCTGGTATTGGCATGGATGCGGTCAACTGGTCCAAGATCGGCGAGATTGTTCTCAGCTGGCTGATTTCCCCTGCATTGGGCGCCGCTATTGCGTTTTTGTTGATGATCAGTATTAGAACCCTGATTTTGAACACTGATAACCCGTTCCAACGAGCAAAAATTTGGGGCCCAGTTTACATATTTTTAGTTGGTTTCATTATTTCATTGGTGACAGTTTTCAAAGGGTTGAAGCACCTGGACCTTGAACTTTCCATTGAGCAGAGCTTCCTCACTGCAACAGTATTTGGCCTCCTCACCGCGCTTCTTGGCTGGGTCTTAATCCAACGGGTTAAAGTGGATGAACAAGCTGACAAAGATTATCATTTTGCCAGCGTTGAAAAAGTGTTCACGCCTATGATGATTTTTACCGCTTGTGGTATGGCGTTCGCTCATGGCTCTAACGACGTTGCAAATGGTGTAGGGCCTATCGCAGCTGTAGTTGGTATCGTTGGAAGTGGCGGCGAAGTATTGCAGTCATCGGGTCTGCCGCTATGGATACTTTTGTTGGGTGGATTTGGTATTATCGTTGGCCTTGCCACATACGGCTATAAGGTCATGCGCACCATTGGTACCAAAATTACCGAATTGACACCAACACGCGGTTTTTCTGCCACGATGGCGGCGGCAGCCACCGTAGTGCTTGCGTCCAGAACCGGCATGCCAGTGTCGACAACGCACATTGCTGTTGGTGCAGTGGTTGGGGTTGGTATGGCGCGGGGTGTTGGTGCGATTGACCTGAGGGTGGTTACCGGCATCGTTATGTCGTGGATTATTACCTTGCCGGTTGGCGGTATATTGGCGGCGACTTTCTTCTTCATTTTGCGGTCGATCTTTTCCTAAGCGCGATTAGCCCGATTTGGCCAGGAGTTGTTCGGGGGCACCCGAACAACTCCGGTTGATATGATCAATCAGCGCTTCCTGCGCTGGTTCAAATGCGATAAAGCCGCCTGCATGTCCAACCATGAAGCCGTAACGCGTAGAGCCGGAACTATAGACGATCGTGTAATTTTTGATTTTGGCAAAATTCCGCCACACACCGCCGTCTTCTGATGGCCTTGTGTGGCCAACGATAAAGGGTGTTCCTTTTTTAACCCCTAGCGTACGGCGGAAGTTCTTGATGTCGCGTTTGGTGTATCCCATCGAAAAACCGGGTCTAATGACGCGGTTATGGGTTACTTCATGGGCATATCCACCGAGCTTGGCCAGATCGATGAGGGTCTCGTAGGAAACTGGCCCTCGGGTCGGAGCAGCGTGGCTGGCGATGAATGAATTTGCTTTTACGATATAAGGTAGAGCGAGAAAAAACCTCTCTACTTCGTCGCGGTATCGTTGGCCTCTTGCTTCAATCAGATATTGTTCAAATAGCTTGCCCTGCATAACATTTGCTTTGGAAACGTCAGCCGAAAAGGATTCGTGATTGCCGCGCAGCATGAAGAAATTCTGTGGAAACCGGTTCTTCAGTTTCATCACCAGGTCCAGCATTTGGATGGAGCTTTCCATGTTGCCCAAATGCCGGTCTTCGTCGCTGTGGATCATATCGCCCAGCAGGATCATGCTGGTGCGGCCACTTTCCATGCCTGCCAGGCCCTGCGGCAGCGCAAGGGTTTTCAGCAGGTTGTCGACTTGTCCGTGCAAGTCGCCGACGATAACCGGAGTGATGGTATCCGGCAGCTCGATAACCGATCCTACCTCGTCCCACCTGTTGTCGGGTCGATAACACTCATGCGCTAAAAGCTGGTTGGTTTCTTTGATTGTGTCTAATGCATCATGCGAGCTCAACGGTTCGATAACACCGCCGTACAAATCACATATGCGACTAAACGAATTATTCCGTGTGTTCGCCAATGCATCAAGGTCATCACTATTTACCAATGTTTGAACGGTGAGTTTTACAGTTGAATCTGTACGATCAATAAACAAGGCGCCCTTGGCATTGTGTACTGTGACTGGTTCGCGTGTCAGTTTGGCGGGCAGTTCCAAAGAATTAGAGATTTCCGTGTTAGTACCTAATTTGATGCTTGAATTGGCTTTTAAATGAACAAGGCCGCCGTCACCGGCCCTGAATTTATCCAGATTGAACAGTAACCAGTCACGTGGCAGGCTTTTTGCCTCAGAGCTTATGGGGGCATCGGGCACTACAAGCAGTTGCCGGTCACGGATTGTCAGAAAAAAGGGGCCGGCGCGGTATGGAATTCGCGCAGTGTCACCAATGGTTTGTCTGTTGGCGGTCGGAACTATTGTCTCGACACGGCTGCCGAACGCCATCGAATATAGTTTACGCACCCCGGCACCGGGCATGCTTAGCCAAGGATCAGTTGTCCGGTCAGCAATGACAGGAATGTTGAATTGCTGTGGTGGTGCGTCGTACCCGGTTCTTACATGAACCGGAACGCCTTGTTTGTGAAGATGCTCAGCAATTTCCAGGTAGGCAAGGCTTTGCCCAAGAACAAGCTCAGGTGTTAGATTTTTTTCGTAGGGAAATAACCCGGTTCGGGCGCGTTCTCTGCGCCAATTGAAGGCTTTGTCGGCCGGTGGAATAACAAATTCAAAAACGAATTTCCGGCGTTGATTTTTCGAGGTAAGCCCAGCGTGGTTGGGTGGGACTTTGACCCGGGATGTGTCCATTTCAAGCGAGCGAAATTCCGATACCCAGTCTGGGTCAAAAACAGTTAATGCGTCGCGGTGCTCAAAAAATGGGAAGCCTAAATGAACTTCGCGAGGTCGGAATGTTAGCGACGGGTCCTGCCACCATCTTTTGCTCAAGTCCAGATAGCCTTCAAGCGGCCAACCACGTAGGCGGCGGACAATGGTTGATTTGCCCGAGCCGGGTGGTCCGGTCACAAATAGTTTCCGATATTTTACGCCGCGCGGCAGCAGGACCCCCCGATAATCGTATATGTCTTCGCAATTAGATAATTTATTTTCGAAATCAGCGAGCATCGCTCATCATTCTCCTGCTTTTCAGAAGAATAGAATATTGTTTGCTAAGGGGCGACTTAATAATATTTGATAGTATAATCGTCGGCGATCACTTGATAAATTTGCTCTGCAACATCGGTTGCCTAACTTTCAATGCGCTCAAGATTTTTCGCGTCATCATTTAAGACAACCGCTAACGAGAGGTTATGGGTTGCATCAGACTGCAGTAATGCTCGGGAATTCTGCTACCAATCAACCTGGAAACGTAAACCCAGCGTATCAACGCTGTTTTCACCGTCGGTGCCGTTGAGAGGAACATTAAGAGCTTTGTTGATAGAACTATGGCTATAATTCGCTGTGAAGCGAGTATACCGATTCAAATACCAATTCATGCCAAGCAGGTAAGTATCTTGTTCACCGCCGTAAACGCCGTCTGCTGTTAGGTCAATTCGATCGAATTTGGCGGCGATTTGCCAAGCCCCGGACCCACCTTCGCCCATTGGGTTGTTGATTTTGGGTCGGTCCCATATTCCTTTCTTCAGGTTGAGCGGTTGCCTCTCACCTGTCAGGTAAAATCCTGCCTCAAAATAACCGCCATAAAAGCGGGCGTCGCGACCACCGGCACCGGCCTCGTAGGCATCTGTGATGCCCCATTCAGAGGCTGCATGGAATGATCCATATTGGACAGCGCTTTCAATGCCATAAAATAGGTCTTCAGAAGCAACCCTGTCGGTTGCTATGAACCGCGGGCTTTGGTGCAGATGGGCTCTCTGTCTGTATCTTATGTTGCCGTTGTCAGCGCTGTTGCGGTAGCGCGCGGACGCACCCAAAATCCAGGCGCCTTTGTCCAGTTGATTGCCGTATGTAGCACGTGCGGCAAATACTTCCCCTTCGTCTTCTTCATCGACATCGGCGTTGCCCTTAAAAGCGCCCAGTTCAAGTGACCAGTTGTCACCGTTTGTGATGAAGCCAATGCCGAAGTGGCGGTCGAAATCAAACGCATCTGTAAAAGCAGCCCGTTCAAGGAAGGTGATATGCTTGAGCGATGTTATTTCTTCCAGTGAGTTATTGGACTTGAAATGACCAATCCGGATTTTCCCAACATTGGTTTTATATTCCAGGTACGCGTCTTCGATGGACACATCGTTGCCTGCGAAATCGGCTACCAGCCGGTAAGCGACATTTTTCCATGCACGCCCTTCAACCGCAAGGCGCGCGGAGCGAAATTCAGTCGCCCGGATATTTGCCGAATCATCGCTGTCTGAAATAATGCCCAAGTCGGATAAAATGCGGCCACGGATGTTGAATTCAAAGTTGCCATCTGGCGTGCTTAACGCAAATCCCGGTTCTGCTTTCGTGATAATGGGGGTCTTGGCTGCAACAGGTATTGCCGCTGGTGCGACAGCAACGGGGGTTGCCAGTTGCTGCTTTTCCAATTGCTCAATACGTTTTGTTAACAATTCAAGCTGTGCTTTCAGCTCCGAAACTGTTTGAGCGCCGACAGACGGCGCAGCAGTTACCGTAAGCGCAGTTGCCGCAAGCAACGACGCGGTGCGATATCTTTTCATTCCGTAAAACCTTTCCCTGCTAAGGCGTAGTGACGTGTTACACTTTTATGATGGATATTACAGTTATATGTCAGTTTTGTTACGCAGAACCAGCAGGGCAAAAAAAGTGGTTTTAGCGTCATGTTTCAGACACTGGATTATCTATAATACAAAAAGGAAAATGGTGCCGGCACCAAGATTCGAACTCGGGGCCTGATGATTACAAATCAACTGCTCTACCAACTGAGCTATACCGGCATTGTTGCGATCAATTTTACCGCTGATGGGTAACATACGCTGGGTTTCAGTGAAACCGGAGCACCGTATATCGCCGCAAACGCTGCCTTGCAAGAAAAAATATGCAAAAAATGCACGAATTTACCTGCCAGCTTTGCGGACACACCGCAATGGCGCAATTAATGAGGTCGCTAAATTCGGGCCCCATGTTTATTTGCGCTTGCCCGATGGTGACAACGGGATAAAAATACAGCAACAATATTAGAGGAAAGGTATTTAAATGTCAGGCGATCACCACTATAACATTGCGCTGGAATGGACCGGTAACCAGGGTGCAGGGACACGTGATTACCGCGCTTATTCTCGCGACTATATGGTTTCCGCCAGCGGAAAGCCCGCCATAGCCGGCTCATCCGATCCTGCATTTATGGGCGATGCCGAACGCTATAACCCGGAAGATATGTTTCTGGCGTCAATTGCCAGTTGTCACATGCTGTGGTTTCTGCATTTGGCCAGTTCGGTTGGAATTGTTGTCACCGCTTATCATGATGCGGCCTCTGGTGTTATGAAAACCAATCCTGATGGGTCCGGTGAATTTACCAGCGTAACACTGTCGCCGTCGGTAACCATTACAGATTCGTCTCAAGTGGAACAAGCCACAGCGCTGCATGATCAGGTTGGCTCTTTGTGTTTCATTGCCCGCTCGATCAATGTACCAATACGTCACGACGTCACGGTCACCGTTGGACCTTCGCAGGCCTAAAGGTGTCGACTAAAATTTAGACCAGGCCGAGCAACCGAACAACCGTCAACTACTGGTGCCGTTGATCAGGTCCAGGCTGCACAGCCGAACAATCGAACGATGGCACCGCCATCGTCGCAGAGGGGCAACACCACGAAACTTGCTGTGCGAACAACCTCGGTGTCCTTGTAAAAATTACATACCATAAATGTGGCATTTCGGGTGTGATAAGCCTGCCGGGCGATAGCAAAACCGTCTGCAACGCCTGCGTCCGACCCGTTTGCGGCAGATTGCGACAGCCGTGCACCGGTTGCTTCTTTACCGTAATTCTCTCGATTTGCAGTACCAAATAATCTGAAGCGAAGATCAACATCACCGGTGTCATTCTCTGGGTCTTCTTCTGGAACCACATCAAGAATATACATGTTTGGCAATAGAGTTGCAGAAAAGGATGATGCTTTTACGTTGTCAAAATGTGGAACTTCCCCCGGCATTTGTAGCCATTTATGATACAAGGCGAGGGGTTCCTTGAAGGTAGGTATTTCCTTCACGTCGCTGAGGGGCACCAGGGATGCAATTTCTTTTAGACTCTGCTCCCGGACAGATATTAGTTCGCTGAGTATGGTAAATGTTGACATGATCCGTTAATGGCCTTTGCAGATACAACACACACATTGACCCAACAATTGTTGGGTGCTGGAAACAAAGAGGATGGAGGCTAGCGATTCGTGTACTTTTGCCATGATAATTAACCCGCCGTGCCACCGACAGTTAGCCCGTCGACCCGCAGTGTCGGTTGTCCCACGCCGGCGGGCACCATCTGACCGCCTTTGCCGCAGGTGCCAACGCCGTTATCAAGCTTGAGGTCGTTGCCGATCATGGAAACCCGGGTTAGCACGTCGGGTCCGTTACCGATAAGCGTTGCCCCTTTCACCGGCGCACCGATTTTACCGCCTTCAATGCGGTAAGCTTCGGTGCAGCTGAAGACAAATTTGCCCGACGTTATGTCTACCTGTCCGCCGCCAAAATTGACCGCATATAGGCCGTCATCAACGCTGGCGAGAATTTCAGCGGGGTCTTTGTCGCCAGCAAGCATAAATGTATTGGTCATGCGCGGCATCGGGGAATGGGCAAAGCTTTGGCGGCGTCCGTTGCCGGTGGGCGCCATGCCCATCAGGCGGGCGTTCAGCCGGTCCTGCATGTAGCCCTTCAGGATACCGTCTTCGATCAGAACTGTACGCTCGGTGGGTGTGCCTTCGTCGTCAACCGTCAACGAGCCACGCTTCTGCTCCATGGTCCCGTCATCCACTACTGTAATGCCCGGTGCGGCCACACGTTCGCCTAACAAACCGGCAAACGCCGAGGTTTTCTTGCGGTTGAAGTCGCCTTCCAGGCCATGGCCGATCGCTTCGTGCAGAAGCACACCGGGCCAGCCGGGGCCAAGCACAACTGTCATTTCACCAGCCGGGGCCGCCACGCTTTCCAGATTAACATTGGCTTGCCGGATTGCTTCCTGGACCTGGGCCTGCCAGGCTGATTCGTCGAACAGGAAGTCGTAAGACTGCCGTCCGCCAGCGCCGTCATAGCCCATTTCCTGACGGTCCCCTTCACCCATCACTACGGAAACATTCAACCGGACAAGTGGGCGCACATCGCGTACCCGGTGGCCGTCGGCGCGGATGATCTCTACCGACTGCCAACTGCCGAGGATAGAGGCGCTAACTTGGCGGATGCGGTTATCCTGCTCGCGGGTATAGGCGTCGATCTCTTGCAGCAATGAGACTTTTTTGTCGAAGTCGATTCCGGCCAATGGGTTATCGGCGCTGTATAACTGCTTGTTGGTGCGTGCTGGCGCGCCGCTCCTCATGTCGCCGCCGCCGGATTTGATAGCGCGTACAGTCTCTCCTGCGCGTTTTATCGCATCGTGGGACAGTTCATTAGAGTGGGCAAAGCCGGTGGATTCGCCGCAAACAGCTCGGAGGCCAAACCCCTGGCTCGAATCGAAGCTTGCGCCTTTAAGGCGGCCATCATCGAAGGTAAAGGATTCGGACTGTGTAGATTCTAGATACAGCTCGCCGTCATCCATGCCCTGCAGGCTATCTTCAACAATAGCTGCGGTTTTTGCTTCATCCAGATCAGATTCGGTGAAAAAGAAATTGAGGCTGGGCGTTGAGGAATTAGTATTGGATTCGGCCATTCAGGGCGCTCCTTAATCGAAACAATATAGCATGGGTGCCAAAAAAATGCGGCCAATTGCCACATCCGACATGTGTGTAATTACGTTAACTTGGTCCGGCAGGGGCAAAAACTCAAGCTTTTGTGCGACATTATCGTCCAAAAGTCAGCCCATTTGAAACAAAATTCACTTCAATGGCTCACATGGGCTTGAGCCTGTCAAATCCTCTGGTATAAGAGGCACGAAATTAACAGGGGCCGGGCAGGGCGCTTTTCCTGCCAACAAGGACGCTCGTAGGGCTGGTCGAAAAGCGAAAAAGCGGTTAGCATTGTTTAAGCCCTTCGCTAGGGGCGGACAAACAAACCGCATCGGTTTTGGTCAAGTTTAACGGGTCAGGACAAAGGAAAGCATAGTTATGAACGTCAAAGGGCTTATCGCCGGAATGGTTGCTGGTATCACAGCGCTGTTCACTGTGGCGGCTGGCGCAACTGCTCAGGATCGGATTGGTCAGCCAGTCGATAAGGGCATATGGTTGCAGGAAGCAGCCAGCGAGCAGGCACAAAAAATCAGTGATTTCAATGAATTACTATTTTGGATCATTTTGGTGATCACAATTTTTGTTTTCATATTGATGTTTTACACAATGTGGCGTTTCCGCGAAAAAGCCAACCCGGTGCCGTCCAAAGTTAGCCACAATACATTCATCGAAATTGTCTGGACTGTTGTTCCCATCATCATATTGGTGGTTATCGGCGTTATTTCCCTGCCACTTTTGTACTGGCAAGATCAGGTGCCTGAGACAGACATGGCAATTAAGGTTACTGGAAACCAATGGAACTGGACATACAGCTATCCGGATCACGGCGACTTTGAACTGACCGCAAACCTTGTTGACAATGCGACCTTTGACGACCCTGCAAAGCTTGCTGCTGCGGAAGCGGAATTAAATTCGTTTCTGGGCTGGCCCGCAAAAATGAATACGCGTTTGCTGGATGCCGATTATCGATTGGTTCTGCCGGTTGACACTAAAATCAAGGTACAGTTAACCGCATCGGATGTGCTTCATGCATGGACAGTACCTGCCTTCGGCGTGAAGCTTGACGCTGTGCCGGGCCGATTGTACGAAACCTGGTTTGAGGTCAATCAGACCGGTGTTTTCTACGGCCAATGCTCGGAACTGTGTGGTCGAGACCATGCCTATATGCCGATCACAGTTGAAGTCGTCTCTAAAGAACAATTTGCCCGTTGGGTTGCATTGCAAGGTGGCACCATTGCCGCTGCGCCTGCACCAACGCTTGGTCGATAAGAAACTCAGGGAAAGGAAGAGCAGATGGCTCACGCAAACCCGACAGGTTGGAAACGCTGGTTATTCTCGACCAACCATAAAGATATTGGCGTTATGTATATTTGGTTCGCATTCTTTGCGGGCATGATTGGATTTGCCATGTCCGGTCTCATTCGAATGGAGCTGATGGAACCCGGTATTCAGATTATCCCAGGCGTATTTGGGATGGATGATGCTCAGGCCCGGCACATGTTTAACGTACTAACCACCGGCCACGGTCTGATCATGGTATTTTTCATGGTTATGCCTGCGCTTATCGGTGGCTTTGGTAACTATTTCGTACCGCTGATGATCGGCGCGCCGGATATGGCCTTCCCAAGGATGAATAACATTTCATTCTGGTTGATGCCGCCAGCATTCATTTTGCTGCTGTTGTCGACCTTCGTTGAAGGTCCGTCAGGCATGGATGGTTTCGGCGGCGGCTGGACCGCATATGCGCCGCTATCCACGTCCGGACACCCTGGTCCGTCAATGGATTTAGCGATCTTCTCGCTTCACGTGGCTGGTGCTTCATCGATCATGGGGGCGATCAACTATATCACTACTATCTTCAACATGCGCGCCCCGGGCATGACCATTCACAAAATGCCTTTGTTTGCATGGTCAATCCTGATCACAGCCTTCTTGCTGGTGCTGTCATTGCCGGTTCTTGCTGGTGCGATCACCATGCTGTTGACCGACCGTAACTTCGGCACAACATTCTTTGACCCGGCTGGCGGTGGCGACCCGATTTTGTTCCAGCACCTGTTCTGGTTCTTTGGTCATCCCGAAGTGTATATTATGATTTTGCCGGCGTTTGGTATCATCAGTCACATCGTGTCCACATTCTCCAAGAAACCAATTTTTGGATATCTAGGTATGGCGTACGCAATGACAGCGATTGGCTTTATCGGCTTCGTTGTATGGGCACACCACATGTATACGGTTGGTCTGGATGTCGATACCAAGGCCTACTTCACTGCGGCCACGATGGTGATCGCGGTTCCGACTGGGGTTAAAATCTTCTCATGGATTGCGACCATGTGGGGCGGATCAATCAGATACACTGTGCCCATGATGTATGCCATCGCCTTTATTCTGCTGTTTACAATGGGCGGCGTAACCGGGGTTGTTCTTTCTAACCCGGGCGCGGACGTTGCATTGCATGATACTTATTATGTGGTGGCTCACTTCCACTATGTGCTCTCGCTGGGCGCTGTGTTCGGGATTTTTGCGGGTCTGTATTACTGGATTGGCAAGATGACTGGTAAGGAATACCCCAACTTCTTGGCTAAATTACAGTTCTGGATCACTTTCATTGGGGTGAATATGATCTTCTTCCCGCAACACTTCCTGGGTCTGCAAGGGATGCCGCGCCGCTATGTGGACTATCCTGAGCAGTTTGCTTATTGGAACTGGGTGTCGAGCTGGGGTTATCTGGTAACGCTGGTTGGCGTGATATTGTTCATCGCTGTTATGGGCATCACTCTGTCGCGCAAGAAAACACTGGGTGACAATCAGTGGGGCGAAGGCGCCAATACACTGGAGTGGACATTGTCTTCTCCTCCGCCGTTCCACCAGTTTAACGAACTGCCACAGATCAAGTAAATACTGGCCGCCCTCACCATGGGGGCGGCTGTTAGCGCTCAAGAGGAGCTTAGGTGTCTGATTCCGCAACATCATTAGAGCAAACCGCCCAAGTGGGTGTTCGGCCCTCTGCTATGTCTGCCCCGTATGCGGGGCAAACGGCGAATGCGGCTGACTTTATTGCTTTGCTGAAGCCGCGGGTTATGTCGCTGGTTATCTTTACGGCGCTTGTTGGCTTGCTGGCGGCACCCGGCACCATGCATCCGGTGCTTGCGCTGGCGGCGATCATTTTGATTGCCATTGGTGCAGGTGCATCTGGTGCGCTGAATATGTGGTATGATGCGGATATTGATGCCGTGATGGCGCGAACCGCGAACCGACCGGTTCCTGCGGGCAAAGTAACACCGGGCGATGCGTTGGGGTTTGGTTTGACGCTTTCAGTGGCGTCGGTGGTTCTTCTGGGCCTGATCGTTAACGTCACGTCTGCGGCTTTGTTGGCGTTGACTATTTTCTTTTATGTGGTGGTTTATACCATGTGGTTGAAGCGCCGCACGCCGCAGAATATTGTTATCGGCGGGGCTGCGGGTGCGTTCCCACCTATGATCGGATGGGCGGCTGTTACCGATAGTGTTACTATCGAATCGATTGTATTGTTTGGTATTATTTTCCTATGGACGCCGCCTCATTTCTGGGCGCTGTCGTTGTTTTTGAAAAAAGATTACGAGAAAGTCGGCGTGCCGATGCTGCCGGTTGTTGCTGGTGTCGCTGAAACCCGTCGTCAGATAATTCTATATAGCCTGCTGGTTGTGCCTTGCGGTGTTGCGCCGTATTTCATGGGTTTCGCAGGAGTGTTTTACGGCGTTGTTGCGAGCCTGTTGGGGGCGGTCTTTTTGGGCCTTGCCATTCAAGTGTGGCGCGGCGTCGACAAATCAGACCGTAAGCTATTCTGGTTCTCTATCATCTATTTGTTCGGCGTTTTCGCTGCGCTCGCTGGAGACCGGATCGTTGGGGGGCTTGTGGCATGAGCGAGCAGGACCAAAAGGAAATTCCGTCGACTGATGCAGATGCGGAACGGATTCGTAAGCGCAACAGGGTTGTAGGCTTATCGCTTGGTTTGTTTGTTATTGCGTTGGGGGTCATCAGTTATTTTCGCATCAAGGGGCTGGCCCCGTGACTGCAGCCGCAAAGAAAAATAATCGTCTGGCGACGATTGTTGTCAGCGTTGTACTGGGCATGGTCGGGCTGGCGTATGCGTCGGTGCCTCTCTATGACTTATTTTGCAAAGTAACCGGCTACGGCGGCACCACCCAGCGCACTGCGATGTTTGATGCGCAAGCAATTGACCGGGACATGAGGGTTCGGTTCGCAGCCAATGTTCACCGAGATATGCCGTGGGACTTCAAGCCACAGCAAGGTACCCAGCAATTGAAAGTTGGTGAGCAGGGACTGGCCTATTTTGAAGCGCACAACCCGACTAACCAGACAATTGTTGGCACTGCGACTTATAATGTAGCGCCGCATAAAGCGGGTCTCTATTTCGCCAAGGTAGAGTGTTTTTGCTTTACGGAACAGGTGTTGAAGCCGGGTGAAACGGTTGTTATGCCGGTTGTTTATTTTATCGACCCCCTTATTGAAGAGGATCGAAACCTGAATGAAGTCACCGAGGTGACACTTTCATATACGTTTTTCGTCATGGACGACGAAGACGTGAACACAGTAACGGGTCGTTGACCTAACAGGATTAAAGTAGTCGGAGGGGCCGACGCTTTTTTGAGGAGGATTACATGGCGGGCGAAGTACAACACGACTACCATCTGGTAAACCCGAGCCCATGGCCAGCGATTGGGTCTTTGGCAATTTTTGTTATGCTGGTAGGCGCTGTATTTACCATGAAGCCAGACGCTTTGTTGTTTGGTGTTGAGGGCAGTAGCTGGGGCTCTTGGGGCTTTGGCTTAGGCTTTGCCCTGCTGATTTATACCGTTTTTGCCTGGTGGAAAGACGTTGTGAAAGAAGCGGAAACCGGTGATCACACGCCGGTTGTTGGCATTGGCCTACGCTACGGCATGATTCTGTTCATTGCGTCAGAAGTGATGTTCTTTGTTGCATGGTTTTGGGCTTTCTTTAACGCCTCCTTGTATCCAATTGTACCTACTACTGGTGCAGATTTTTGGGATCTTATTGGCAACGAAGCCGTTTGGCCGCCCGTGGGCATCGAGACATTTGACCCGTGGCATCTGCCGTTCATCAATACACTTATCCTGCTGCTTTCAGGAACAACTGTCACCTGGGCGCATCATGCCATTTTGCACGGTGACCGCGACGGCCTTAAAAAAGGCCTGTGGTTGACGGTTCTGCTTGGTGCCGCCTTCACTATGGTGCAGGGTTATGAGTATAACCATGCGGCCTTTGGATTTGACGGCAGTATATACGGTGCCACATTCTTTATGGCGACGGGTTTCCATGGTTTCCACGTACTTGTTGGAACCATCTTCTTGGCTGTGTGTTTGGGGCGCTGCTACAAAGGGCATTTCTCTGCTGAGCGCCACTTCGGCCTTGAAGCAGCAGCTTGGTATTGGCACTTTGTCGATGTGGTATGGCTGTTCCTGTTTGTGGCCGTGTACATCTGGGGTGGTTAAACTTTGACCAATGAACCAGTGTTAGAAACAAATGAAACCGATCGGCCCCGCCGGTCGGTTTCGCCTTATAAGGCGGGCATCAAGTCTGTTTGTCCGCACTGTGCCGCCGCGCCGCTTTTCCACAATATTCTCGAAGTGTATGAAACTTGTCCGGGCTGCGGCTTTGATCTTTCAGCCGCAGATCCTGGCGACGGTGCACAGGTGTTTGTCATATTGGTGCTTGGCGGCCTTTGTGCGGTTCTGGGCTTTGTCTTATACGGCTTGCTAGATATGCCCATATGGGCTTTGGCACTGACGCTGGGCGTTTTTGCGCTTATAGGCAGCGTTTGGATGCTTAGGGTTTTTAAGGCGACATTGATCGCCTTGCAATTTCACCATGATGCACGGCAGGGGTCGGTGGACGAGCAAAAGGCCAAATCATGAGTAAAGCGTCCTTTAGTCCTGGCCTTCCCTTAACCTTTGCGACAGCGGCGGCACTGGCTGTATTGCTGGGCTTGGGTATATGGCAGGCACAGAAGGTCGGGCCAAAAAATCAAATGGTTGCCGCGATTGAAGCTGGTTTGGCTGCCGCGCCGCAGTCACTTCCGGTTCATCTGGATGATCCTGCAGCGGTGGCTTACCACCGGTTTTCCTTCGAGGGTGTTGCCAGCAGCGCTGACCCTGTGAAGGTATATGGTACCAGCCTACAGGGCAAAGCAGGGTACCATCTATACAAGCCGGTGGTGCGTGATTTTGGCAGGGCAGTTATTGTAAACTTTGGCTGGGTACCCTACGAGTTGGACAGTGTACCACCTTTGCCGGTCGGCCCGGTGTCAATTCAGGGTGTTTTGATGACCAATGCAGTGGCCGGTGGTTTTACGCCAGAGAATGATGTCGTAAATGGCAATTGGTATCTGGCTGACGTGCATGAGATTGCCGCTCATTATGGTTTGGACAGCAAGGATTATTACCACTTTAGGCTGTTTGCTGACCATAGCGGCGACGCAAATACGTTGCCCCGGGCTGGCCAGGTGCGAGTGGATATACCCAACAACCACTTCCAGTATATGTTGACCTGGTTTGGTATTGCAGCTGCATTGTTGGGCGTTTATGTGGCTTTTGGGTATAAAAAAAGCGGCAAAGACGCCTGATATCCATGTCTGCGCTTGCATCCTGCGGGGTGCACCCGTATGACTGATCGTCTTTTTTTGGCGCAATAATCAGTTAGTTGAGTGACAAGACTGTGAAATATATTTCGACCCGCGGCGAGGCCGCCGTTCTTGATTTTGAAGGGGTAACCCTTACCGGGTTGGCCCGCGATGGCGGACTTTATGTGCCCGAGGCTTTTCCCGTGTTTTCAGACGATGAAATTCGCGCGATGGCGGGGCAGCCCTATGCTGATATTGCCTTTACCGTTATCAAGCCATTTGTCGAGGGCTCGGTTGACGATGCAAGCCTTAAAACCATGCTGAGTGCCACATACGGCAGCGATGTTTTTCGCCGCTCTGCCGTTGCCCCGCTGGTGCAGCTTGGGGCCAACGAATGGGTGCTAGAACTGTTTCATGGACCCACGCTTGCCTTCAAAGACTTTGCTTTGCAGCTGCTTGGACGCTTTTTCGATCATTTCACTGCCAAACGCCAGCAAAAACTGACTATCCTTGGGGCGACGTCCGGCGATACAGGGTCCGCCGCTATCGAGGCGTGTCGGGGCCGTGAAAATGTCACCATTTATATGTTGCACCCCAAAGGTCGGGTGTCAGAGGTTCAGCGCCGCCAGATGACAACTGTGATTGAACCCAATGTAATCAATGTTGCAGTTAATGGCACTTTCGATGATTGTCAGGCGTTGGTGAAAGCTTGCTTTAATGACCTGGCGTTCCGCGACGAAGTTAATCTTACAGCGGTCAATTCGATCAATTGGGCGCGGGTTATGGCGCAGATTGTTTACTATTTCAGTTCGGCGACTGCCCTCGGCGCGCCTGATCGGGCGGTGTCTTACAGTGTTCCAACCGGTAACTTCGGCGATATTTACGCGGGTTACATTGCTCGTTTGATGGGTTTGCCAATCGATAAATTGGTAATTGCAACTAACAGCAATGACATTCTCGCCCGGACACTGCAAACCGGACGCTATGAACGCGGCGATGTGCACGCTACAATTTCGCCCAGCATGGACATACAGGTGTCCAGCAATTTTGAGCGTATGATGTTTGATTTGGCCGGGCGCGATACCGATACCGTACGCAGTCATATGGGCGATTTCGCTGAAACAGGGTCTATTGCCCTCGGTGACAGTGAAATTAGCAGAGCCCGCGATATTTTTCTGGCGCAACAAGTGGACGATGCCACAACCAAACAGGTTATGGCGACCCTTGCCGAAAGCGATGGTTACATGGCTGACCCCCATACAGCTGTGGGCTTAAAAGCCGCTGAACTGCTGGACGGGAAAACCCCTCGTGTAACTCTTTCGACGGCGCACCCGGTTAAATTCGGTGCCGCAGTACAAGCGGCAACTGGTATTACGCCAAACCTGCCACTGCATTTGGCAGACCTGTATGACCGCGACGAAGCGTATCAAGTGCTCGAAAATGACATGACGGCGCTGCAGGCGCTGGTGCGCACGGGGGCAAGTGTTTGACTGTTCAGGTAACCAAATTGCCTAGCGGCCTTCGGGTGGTTAGCGAAAGCCGCCGCACGGTTGAAACTGTCGCTATCGGGGTGTGGGTTGATGTGGGTGCGCGCTTTGAGACCAAAACTCAGAATGGTTTGACCCACTGCCTGGAACATATGCTGTTTAAAGGCACTAAAACTCGCTCTGCCCGCGATATCGCGTTCGAAATCGAGTCGGTCGGCGGCCATATGAATGCTTATACATCCCGCGATAATACCACCTATTATGCGCGCGTACTCAAGGAAGACTTGCCGTTAGCAGTTGGCTTACTGGGCGATCTGGTGATCAACAGCGTCTGCGACGCAGAAGAACTTGAACGCGAAAAAGACGTGATTTTGCAAGAAATCGGTCAAACGCTCGATACGCCGGATGATGTTGTTTTTGACCATTTGCAAAGTGTGGCCTTCAAGGATCAGCCCATCGGCAGAACTATTCTCGGTGATGCCGATACTGTGCGCGGATTTAATCGCGACGGCTTGATGGAGTTTCTTGCTACTCATTATCTGGCCAGCAATATGGTTGTGTCAGCGGTGGGGAACCTGGACCACCAACAGTTGGTCGAGTTGGCAGCGGCGAAATTCGAAAAACTGCCAACCGGGTCGCGCAACAAACCTGAGTCCGCGCACTACGTAGGCGGTGTGCACTTGCAGGAACGTGAGCTCGAACAATTGCATCTCACGCTAGGTTGGCCCGGTGTATCATTTCACGATGACAATTATTATGCCCACCAGATTTATTCCACCATTCTTGGTGGCGGTATGTCGTCAAGATTGTTTCAGGAAGTGCGAGAGCATCGCGGTTTGGCCTATTCAGTGTATAGCTTTTCCAGTAGTCATGCAGAAACCGGGCTGTTTGGTATATACGCCGGTACCAGCCCAAACCTGATTGCCGACATGGTGCCGGTTATCAAAGGCGAAATGGAAACTCTTGTAGCGGGCCCAACAGGTCAAGAGTTTGAAATCGCCCGTGCGCAGCTTAAAGCAGGGCTGTTGATGGCACTAGAGGCAACAACATCGCGAATGGAACAATTGGGCCGCCAACTTCTGGTATTTGACAGGGTGATCCCGGTTCAGGAAATGATCGAAAACGTTGACAGCGTTACCCAGCAAGATGTGAGTACCGTTGCCGCCGAGTTTGCAGCTGTTGACCGACCCTCAATCGCGGCTGTCGGCGATTCTGCAATTGTATCCGAAAAGCTAATTGCCTGAAATTATTTACGAAAAATGCCCCTGTTTGACCTGATAATTAGATAATTTATCATTTCTTGAAGCTTTTGCGTCAAGATGATACTAATGACCCGCTTGGGTAGGGCATGGGGACAAAACTTGGGTCCAGAACTTTATAATTTTTTGAGCTATTGGCGCGCGCTTGGAGGCGGCGATGGTGTGCCTGCGCGTCGGCTGCTTGACCTTCGGCGGCTGACATCAAATTTGCGCTGGATGTTCATTTTGGAAATGGACTGTGACGCCACGCTCAGGTACCGCCTTGCAGGCTCTTCGCTTGAAGAAGTTGTTGGCGTCGGCATGACAGACCAGACCTATGATGCCATTTTTGACAGCAACACGGACGATGGTATCGCGGAAGAAGTTTATGCCTTGTCTATTGTGCGCGGCTGCGGCGTCATGAAGTGCGGGACTTTCAGCGTTGACGGCAAATTCATGCATGAACTCGAGGTGTTAGCTCTGCCTTTCGCTGATGAACGTGCATTGGGTGGCACAGTTTTGGTTGGCGCGATCAGACCAGTGAGCATTGAAAACCAATCATTTGAAGATAGACGCGAAAATTTGTCAGTTGGTATTGATGAAATGTTTTTGTTGCCATCGCCCAATTTGATAACGCCGCAGCAGATAACGCAAAGACTGACGAGCAAGCTTAAAAAGCGTAAAATTGACCTGCGTGTTCTGGATATGGAACAAATTTTCAGTCGGGTTGACGATGGAATGGCAATGACGGACCGGAATTTGCCGTCGTTCAAGTTGGAAACTGCAGCTGCTGCAGCGCACGAAGTGGTGAACTAACTGGCTTTGTTCGGTTGTTAGCTGTGTCCAGCCTCTGTCGACAACATGGCGATATCAATCCCCAACATTGCCATAGCCCGAGGCCACATCAATTCAAGATCCGTATTAAACAAAATCTCTTCATCGGCATCCGCGATCATCCAGCCATTTCCCTGGATTTCGCGCTCCAGTTGCCCTGCACCCCATCCGGCGTAACCCAGCGCCAGCAAGTGCCTTAAAGGCCCAGTTTGCTCCGCTAGCGCTTTCAAAACATCAACGGTTGCGGTTAGCGCGAGCGTTTGGCTGACGATCATCGTCGAATCCTGAACGAAATCGGCGGAATGCAGCACAAATCCGCGGCCGGGTTCGACCGGACCGCCAGCATGAATGGGAATGTCC
The DNA here is from genome assembly GCA_011088215.1 of Sphingomonadales bacterium. Lineage (GTDB taxonomy): Bacteria > Pseudomonadota > Alphaproteobacteria > Sphingomonadales > Kordiimonadaceae > Kordiimonas. The sequence goes on from JAALKD010000004.1 coordinate 81,114, forward strand.
GGTACATTAGACCCCACTTCTATATCCAGCTGCTCCATGAGCCCCTCAAATGTCAGATGATCTAGTGCCTCGTTAATCACCAAGCCCATGGCACCGGATGCATCGTGAGAACACATATATATAACACTGCGCTCAAAACGAGGATCGCCCATCGTTGGCATTGCCAGTAGCAGCTTGTTTTCTAAAAAACCGGTTGTTGTCATCTAATACTCACTTTGGCTTTAGTCTAGCGACATTGGCACGGCGACGCAAACTAGCAAATGCTGGATAATATTAGGCAGTCGGACCAATTGTTGGAGCGTGAAAAGCGATCACTGTGGTTGACAGTAAAGTGATGCTTTGGGATTGGCAAACCCCAAGAAGACTTGCTACAAACCCGATATTGAAGGAGTTACTAATGCGTTTGTTTGTTTCGATTATCCTAACGTCGCTTGGCTTTATTGTTGGTTGGGTACCCTCCGCTTTGGCTGACAGCGCGACCCCTTGGCAAGATCATCAGGGCATGCTGTCAACTCGTGTTATTGTTGCGTCAAACGACGTAGCGGCAATGTTCGACGATGTGTTGGGCCCGATAAGCGAACGGTCAGTTCTCCTGGCTTGGGAAGCGAAACTGGAAGACGGCTGGAAAACATATTGGCGTTCACCGGGAGAGGCTGGGCTGCCGGTCAATATTTTTTATGGCGGTGATAAGCTGGATATTCTCTATCCAGTTCCTATGCGATTCGAGTTATTCGGTTTAGAAACATATGGTTACAGCAAACAGGTCGCAATCCCATTTCAAATCGAGGCTGCTGCGGACACTGTGGCCTTTAGCGCAGACTTTATGGTCTGCAAAGAAATCTGTGTTCCTTTCAAGGCTGAGTATCAGCTGAAATTGGATGCGGAAGATCGGGGTACGATTGTAACCGACACAAGAGTTAAAACCTGGCTGTCTCGTGTACCAAAGCGCTTCGGCGAAGGCCCTGGCGGCTTGGCCATCAATTCAGTTTCATATGCTGGAAAGCCGGGTTACCAGAATTTGGTGGTTGAGGCCACGTCGACACGACCGTTGACCAGAGCTGACTTACTGGCAGAATTGGACGAAACGACGCAGTTTCATGCACCAACAATGCGAATTATGCCCGACGGCCAGTCTGCGCGCTTTGTTCTCGATATTATGTCGACCCAAAAAGGTTTGGATTTGGCGGGCAAGACGGTTCGACTGACCATGTCGGATGGCCGCGGCAATGCTATTGACAGGTTTTTCAACCTACCGCCCCGATAGGTCTTGTGCCTGCGTCTTGAGCGTGTCAAAATTTAAGCTAGTTAGATGCCCGCATAGGCCGGTTTTCTGCCCGATTAACAATCTCTTTTTATAAATGGAGCGCACGATGACAATTTCAGTTGGTGATAAAATTCCTGCTGCTGTGATGACAACAATGACAGCCGACGGCCCTGGCCCGGTTTCCACTGATGAGTTTTTTGCTGGAAAAAAAGTGGTGCTGTTTGCTGTTCCTGGCGCGTTTACGCCGACATGCTCGGCGAAACATCTTCCAGGTTTTGTCACGCAGGCTGACGACATTCTGGCAAAGGGAGTTGATGCCATCGCCTGCATGTCAGTTAACGACGTGTTTGTAATGCACGCCTGGGGTAAAGATGCGGGCGTTGAAGACAAAGTTGTCATGCTTGCGGACGGTAACGGTGACTTTACCAAAGCGGTTGGCCTTGAGATGGATGGAACCGGATTCGGTATGGGTATTCGGTCTCAGCGATTTGCCATGATTGTGGAAAATGGCGTGGTTACAACACTGAATATCGAGGAGCCTGGTGCCTTTCAGGTCTCTAGCTCAAGCCATGTGTTAGGCCAGTTGTAGTTTGCTTTTAAGCTACCGTTTCAAAAGGGGTGGGTCGGTCTACCCCTTTATTTTTCACCGATTGCACCTACATGGTAGGGTAGGGGATTTTTCTTATTTTCAATTAGGGAGTATGCTAAATGCCTGAAATGTCAGTAATTTTGGTTTCGTTAATCATTATCCTTGCGATTGTTGTAGTTTTTTCTGCCGTTGTGACAGTGCGACAAGGTTACGAATACACAATTGAACAGTTTGGGCGGTACATCAAAACAATCCGACCCGGTTTTCACCTGATAATTCCTTTTATTCAGCGCATTGGTCACAGGCAAAACCTGATGGAGCAAGTGCTTGATATTCCAACTCAGGAAGTGATCACTAAAGATAATGCCATGGTTGCGGCAGACGGTGTTGTGTTTTTTCAAATTCTCGACGCGTCTCAGGCGAGCTATGAAGTGAACAACCTTACGCTGGCAATTTTAAATCTGACCATGACAAACTTGCGAACGGTGATGGGTTCGATGGACTTGGACGAACTGCTGTCCAAGCGCGACGAGATCAATGCCCGCCTGATGAATGTGGTGGACGGTGCTACGCAGCCGTGGGGCGTAAAAATCACGAGGATAGAAATCAAGGATATTGCACCGCCGCGAGACATTGTCGACGCAATGGCGCGTCAAATGAAAGCCGAGCGCGACAAACGCGCCGCGATCTTGGAAGCGGAAGGCTTGCGTAATGCAGAAATTTTACGCGCTGAGGGCGAAAAAAAAGGCGCAATTCTAGAGGCAGAAGGTCGACGCGAAGCAGCCTTTAGGGATGCCGAAGCACGTGAAAGGGAAGCAGAGGCAGAAGCAAAAGCAACGGATATGGTGTCCAAGGCGATTGCAGGTGGTGACCCGCAGGCTATCAATTATTTCGTCGCGCAAAAATATGTTGAGGCTCTTGCTGAATTTGCCAATTCACCCAACGAGAAACTTGTCTTTATGCCCATGGAGGCATCAGGCGTTATTGGCTCAATTGGCGGTATCGCCGAACTCTTTAAAGATATTGGCAAAACCAACACTGTATCGCGGCCTGGCGGCGTTCCCCAAGTTGATTGAACAGCTGGTGGTGTTTCTCGCCGCCAATAATCGTCAAGCAGAAAAGGTAGGCACATGGAAGACAGCTTTATTTGGATGACCGAAAACGCTCACTGGTTGTGGTGGTCAGTCGGTGTGGTACTGCTCGCCGGCGAAATGCTGATCCCTGGGGTCTATCTTTTATGGATTGGGCTGGCGGCAGCCATAACAGGCATATTTGCCTGGGCGGCTCCTGGCCTGGAATTTGAAGGTCACGGTCTGATTTTCGCCGTGCTTGCCACCATATCCATCTATGTTGGCAACCGCTTCTTTTATCAGCGAGCTTCCACAATTGCTGATTCGCAGGTTAATGACCGCGGAAAAAGCTTCGTTGGTCGCCAATTTTTGGTGGTCGAAACGATCAAAAATGGCCAGGGACATGTTCAAGTGGGCGATAGCCGTTGGATGGCACGCGGGCCAGATATGCCAAAAGGGACAATGGTTAATGTTACCTCTGTTGATGGCACAGTTTTGGTGGTAGAAGCGACAGGGGACAAATAAACTTCTACAGAGTAAATGAGCTTAGCCAACATTCTAAAAACCTACGTTGCGAAATGGTTGACCAGCCGAACCCGTGTTCGGCTGCGCCGCATACGCGCGGAAGTGTCGCGCCGCCTGCGCCGCAAGCCACACACGGTATATTATTTTCACCGGACCGATGACCCTTATTGCCAATTGATGGTACAAGTGTTGCCTGACATAGTTTCTCGTTTCGCTATTGAGCTGAAGCCGTTGGTGGTTGAAAAACTTCCCGCCAACATGTACCCGGACCCGGTGCGCTATGAGGCCTACTCTATCATTGACGCCAGTCGTCTCGCCCGGTTGTATGGCCTGGGATTTTCACTCGACGCCACTGTCCCGGATCGCCTGGCAGTGGGCATGGCCAACCGGTATCTGGCTAGCAAACAAAATGATCCAGCTTTTTTTAGCTTGGCGGCTGAATTGGGTGCTGCCCTATGGCGCCGCGACCTTAACGCGGTGAGAACCATTTGTGGGTTGGCAGATGTTGGCGAAAACACGCTGGCGGCAAACGAAAAAAAACTACGCGAGCTTGGTCATTACGCAAGTGCCAGCCTTTATTATGCTGGCGAGTTTTATGTTGGCATAGACCGGTTGGACCATCTGGAACGACGGTTGAACGGCCTGGGTCTGGGTGACGAACAGGTGGATTTTGAAGTGCACCGGTTGTGGCGCTACGGCCTTGATGAGCTCGAGCGCACAATCGCTGGTCAAAGCATTGACGTTTTCTTTTCGGTTCGCAGTCCGTTCAGCTATGTGGGCGTCGACCTGATAACGGAACTTGCCGCAAAAACGGGCGTGGGGATTAATTTGAGGCCTGTCTTGCCGATGATGATGCGCGGCATGAATGTTCCGCGTACGAAAGGTCGTTACATTTTGGCCGATACAGCACGAGAGGCCCACATTGAAGGCGTTAGGTTTGGTGCCATTTGCGATCCGTTAGGTACGGCGACCTGGCGCGCAATGGGCATTGGTTTTGCCTTAATGGACGACGAGGAGACTGGCGGCGGCACAAAGGGCCAGGCCCTCGCTTTTTTCAGGGCATTTATGGCGGGCGTGTGGTCTCAGGGGATTGACGGCACATCCGACAAAGGGTTGGCAAAAATACTCAGAAATGCCGGTTTAGACGACAGCTGGATCACCAAAACTATTTCAAAAAACGACACTGAAAAGCGCGCTAACGCAAACCGTGAAGAGATGTTCCGTTCTGGTAGTTGGGGCGTGCCGACGTTCCGTGCTGGCGGCGAAACTTTTTGGGGGCAAGACCGCATGTGGGCGATTATAGACGCTTTAAAACAATGAAATGCCTGATTAGCATATAGCAGGCAAATTAGACTTTAGTTTATTTGACTGCCTGCCTGATTGACTGGACATAACTAAAATATACTGTAGCGAACGAAAACTGCGATGTTTCCGGGGCATTGGCCGGAAATTTAAGTAGATAAACTAGAAACTGGGAAAACTAGAAGCTGGGCAAATTAAGAGACGAGTGTGGACGATGGTATCTCGAGCGAATTTCAAGACAATGGTTAAAACCACAATACTAGCCGCGGGCTTGCTTGCCGTTAGCGCTTGCACTGCGACAAGCGATTCTAACCTTAGGGATCAAACCGCACGCGAAGGGGCTATGTTCAGCGCTGATCGTATCAAGGCGGACGTGACCTTTTTGGCGGATGACTTGCTTCTTGGGCGCGACACCGGTTCTGAAGGGCACCGTATTGCTGCCAATTATGTGGCAGCAGAGTTCGCACGGTTGGGCATAGCGCCAGCTGGTGACGACGGTTATTTTCAGGAAGTGCCGCTTCGCAAGGCTAAAGTTAATGTTGATACTGCCGCGATGGCCATTCGGGTCGGCGGCGATGAAAAACAGTTGGTTCTGGCCGACGATTTTTTCATGACCGGTAGCGTGAATACGCCTGACGGCCAAGTGTCTGCAGACATTGTCTTTGCGGGCTTTGGTATCCATGCGCCTGAAATTGGTCACGACGACTTGGACGGACTGGATATCGATGGCAAGATCGTTCTTGTTTTTTCGGGTGCACCCACCTCGTTTAATACGGAAATTCGGGCGCACCACGGCTCTGCCACCACAAAGCTGAAAAATCTAATTGATCGCGGGGCTGCGGGTTATTTGTCTGTTAGTACGGCATCGGATGAAAAGCGCAGGCCATTTTCCCGGTTGAAGCGATTTTTGGGCCGACAAAGTTTTGATTGGATCGAGCCAACCGGCGGCGGGACCGGAAACGGCAAGATAAAAGCGGCGGCAACCATTAGCCAAGCTGTTGCGCGCCAGCTTTTCGACGGTGCACCTATGTCATATAACGATGTGCTTTCCGAAGCGAAAAACGGTGCACCCAAAGGGTTTGCGTTGGCGACAAGTGCAACTCTGAAGCGGGAAAGTATCCTGTCTGACAAATTCACCAGTCCTAATGTGATCGCAGTTCTAGAGGGGTCAGACCCTGACTTGAACGACGAGTATGTCGTATTGTCTGCGCATCTAGACCATATCGGTGTGTCGGAAAATGCAAAGGGCGATGATAAAATTAATAACGGCGCGCTTGATAACGCAACGGGTGTTTCCACACTTTTGGAAGTGGCACGCGCCTACGCCCGGTCGGGTGAAAAACCCCGCAGGTCGATATTATTCGCCATTGTCACCGGCGAGGAAAAAGGCCTTTTGGGTGCGGAATATTTCGCGCACTACCCAACGGTTGATAAAAAAGCCTTGGTGGCTAATGTGAATCTGGACATGCCTTTGTTGTTGTATGATTTCACCGATGTTGTTGCTTTCGGCGCTGAACGCAGCAGTTTGGGGCCAATCACCGAAGCGGCGCTGGCGCGCCTTAATGTTTCGCTCAGTCCCGATCCGATCCCGCAGGAAGGCATCTTTACCCGAAGTGATCATTATCGTTTTGTCCAGCAGGGCATTCCGGCGGTGTTTTTGATGACGGGCTGGAACAAGGGCGTAAACGGTAAGGATGGTGGTAAAATTTTTCAGGAGTTCCTGAGCAAAACCTACCATTCACCTAAAGACGACCTGAGTCAGGGAATTGACTATGATGCTGCGGCGAAATTTGCTCACGCCAATTGGCTGATTGCCAGCGCTATCGCTAATGATACGGTGCGGCCAAGCTGGAACGAGGGTGATTTCTTCGGCGACACATTTGCCAGGAAATAAGCCACCCGGCTAGTACCGATACTGAAGGGCGTTCATCGTTGATGGGCGCCCTCTTTTTTGACCCGCTAGATATCGCCTTTGTACAAGCTCATGCCCTGGCCAGCCAATGCGTCGGCGCGCTCGTTGCCGGGGTCGCCAGAGTGGCCTTTCACCCAAATCCAATCGATGATGTGGGGTTTGACCGCATCGTCCAGCAACATCCAAAGGTCAGCATTCTTAACTGGTTTTTTACTGGAGTTTTTCCAACCCTTGGCTTTCCAGCCCTCAATCCATTCGGTAATGCCATTTTTTACATAGGTGCTATCCGTATGCAGGTGAACCCGGCAAGGGCGTTTGAGTGCTGTCAGCGCCTGGATGGCAGCCATCAGTTCCATACGGTTATTCGTGGTCTCGAACTCGCCGCCGGTCAGCTCTTTTTCGTGCCCGCCGTACAGCATCAACACACCCCATCCACCCGGTCCCGGGTTGCCGGAGCAGGCACCGTCGGTATAAATTTCAACAATTTCCTCGGGTTTAGACGACATAGGCGGCGGTATCTTTCACATTCTGATGGAACTTCAGGCGCGCCAGATAGTCCAGCGGGTTTTTGGGTCGCACCACTGCACCTACTACCGGATTCAGCCAGTCAAACAACCGGGTCAGCAAGAAACGCATCGCTGCTCCCCGGCACAGGATAGGCAGGGCGGTTACTTCGCCGCCGGTCATGTTGCGGCCGACATCGTACATCTCGGTCAGGCGTTTTGCTCGTTCGGGCATAAATTGTTGCGTCTGATCGAAACACCAGGCGTTAATGCAAACTGCCAGATCATAGGCCAACAAATCAGTACAGCCGAAATAGAAGTCAATCACGCCGGTTATCGTGTGGTCTGTGAATAATACATTGTCGGGAAATAAGTCGGCGTGAATTATCCCTTTGGGCAGATTGTCGGGCCAATTACTTTCCAGGAATTCCATTTCATCGCTGATTTCGCGAGCTAAACCTTTCTGAATTTTATCCGCACCCGCTAGCGTTTTGTCCGCCAATGCTCGCCAACCAGCAATTGAAAGGTCGTTGCGGCGAGCTGCAGAGAAATCTGCAGTTGCCTTATGCATATCCGCCAGCATGGAGCCAAGCGCTGCGCAGTGGTCATTGTCGGGGTCTTCCACACTCACGCCGGTAAGAAAACTGATCAAGCATGCTGGTTTACCGCTCAGCTTTTGCAGAGCTTTACCTTGCCTGTCGCGCACCGGTAGTGGCGATGGAACGCCTGCTTGAGCAAGATGTTCCATCAAATTGAGAAAAAAGGGCAGGTCGTCTGGATTGGCGCGCTTTTCATACAGGGTCAAAACCAATCGGGCCTTCTCGGTTTCTAGAAAATAGTTTGAATTTTCAACACCCTCGGCAATTCCTTTGAACGAAGTTGCGTGGCCCAAGTCGTAGCCTGCCAGAAATGCCGCCAGTGTTTTATCGTCAACATGGGTGTAGACTGCCATCAGGCGATGTCTTTCAGCAGAGGCGGCACTTTGAAGACAACGTCTTCCTCAGCGGTTGTCACCAGTTCCACGCTCGCGTGATACTTGCCTTTCAGGGCTTCAATCACTTCCTCCACCAACACCTCAGGCGCACTTGCCCCGGCGGTTATGCCAACTGTTTTGGCGTTTTCCAGCCATCCCCAATCGATATCAACACCGCGTTGGACCAAGCGGGCAGGGCAGCCGCACTTTTCGCTGACCTCCACCAGCCGCATGCTGTTAGACGAGTTTGGTGCTCCGATAACAATCACGCGGTCCGCTTGCCTTGCCACCTCCTTAACGGCTGTTTGTCGGTTTGTTGTGGCGTAGCAAATGTCTTCTTTTTTTGGATTGGTCAACTGTGGAAAGCGATCTTCCAAGGTTGAGACAATATCGGCGGTGTCTTCCACGGATAGCGTGGTTTGGGTCACATAAGCCAGTGCATCCGGATCGGCCGGTATAAGGGTTTCCGCGTCTTCCACCGTTTCCAACAATGACATCGAACTTTCTGCAACCTGGCCCATTGTACCGATAACTTCGGGGTGCCCCTCGTGGCCAATCATCAAGATATGACGCCCCGCTGCGTGGTGGCGCTCAACCGCCCGGTGAACTTTCGACACCAGCGGGCAAGTGGCGTCTACATAGACCATATTTCGTTGCTCGGCTTTTTCCGGAACCGACTTAGGTACCCCGTGGGCTGAAAAGACCACCGGCGCGTCCTCCGGTACTTCGTCTAGCTGATCAACAAATACGGCGCCAATTGCTTCCAGCCCTTCAACCACGTAGCGGTTGTGCACGATCTCATGGCGTACATAAACCGGCGCGCCGAATTTTTTGATCGCCAGTTCCACAATCTTGATCGCCCGGTCAACGCCCGCGCAAAATCCACGTGGGTTGGCCAGCAGAATTTTTAGCTCGTCTTTGGTGGTTTGAGTTTGCTCGGCGGGATTGTCTAACATGAAAGTCCTCGACAAATAACATGGTTGCTCTTTGCTACCTGTATGCGCGCAGGTGGTCAAGCGCGACCGCCCCATTGTTGAATTTAATACGACCCGGAAACACGGACTTAGGGGTGCGGTGATGTACGGCAATGAGACAGGTCGCAGAGCTGCCTTAATTTGAGCGTATGTAGCCGCTAGTTAGCGTAAACTAAAAGATGGTTTTGGTGGCTTGCTCTTTGCTGGCCTTATCCCTATGATCGCGGCGCATTTACACCGACCAGTGAACGGCTCAATAGATGGCCCTGGGAGCGGCAAAGCGATTGTTTGAAAGACAAAGTATGATTTCTCGTTTTATACCTGCGATGGTTCTGGCACTTACATTGACTGCCTGTAATACCAACCCGCTGGAAGTTACCATTTCTCGTTGCCCTGCAGTTGCTGTTGTCGGTGATACTGGTACCATAACTCGTTTTGATGGCAGTGGTCGTACTGACGCTGATGTAATGTTTACTGCAACAATCAGCGACGTTGATGTTACTTGCAGCGAAGGCGATTCGGTTTCTTCAGCGGTCAGCATGTATATTGCAGCTAAATCTGACGGTAAAATCGTTAATGACACGGTGACGCTGCCGTATTTTGTTGCGATTTTGAGGGACAACAGCGAGATTGTCACAAAGCGGATATTTGATGTGACCTTGCGGTTTGATGGCAACGGTTATGCCGTATCGCAAGAGGTGCTTAGCCAGTATATTCCTACCATTGAGCAAGCCCGTCGTTACAATTATGAGTTTTTGATTGGCTTTCAGCTTAGCGTTGATGACGTTGCGTTCAATATGGAGCGCTAGACCGCTAGCTGCTTGTTTTTATTGTAGTTTTTATTAGCTTCTATGCCACGGCTATTTGACACCGTGTTTTTGGTTGTTTTTTTGCTGGTTGATTGCTCCTGAACGATTGACTCTCTGAGTTGTCTCCGGCATACCTTCGCTCACGTTAAGGTCTTGCAGGGAAGCGGTTTCCTGCACCCATGCGCGGGAGAGATCGTTAACTCGGCGCCGAAGGAGCAACCGCCCCGGAAACTCTCAGGCAAAAGGACCGCGCATTCGAATGGCACTCTGGAAAGCAGGGACGCAGGCTAAAGCAGCTGGTGTTTCTCACCGACGGGGTAAGCTGGCGGCAACGCTGGTGAAATCTCTCAGGTTCCGTGACAGAGGGGGCGTGATTGCCGGTTTACCGGCGCTTCTCACGCGCGGAGTGCTTAAATGTCTGTCGATGAACTCTTAACGACCCCCCTATATGACCTGCATGTGGCAGCTGGCGGCAAAATGGTGCCGTTTGCTGGATATTCCATGCCTGTTCAATACCCTCTTGGGATTATGAAGGAACATCTTCATACCCGCGAGAAAGCTGGATTGTTTGATGTTTCCCACATGGGGCAATGCTATATCCGGTCCACTGATGGCAGTGACCCAGCCAAAACTCTTGAAGAAATCATGCCAGGAGCACTGGCTGTTCTCAAGCCGGGAAAGATGCGCCTAACAGTGCTCTTGAACGATGACGGCGGCATCGAGGACGATTTGATGATCGCCCGTACCTTTGAGTCTGAAGGGACGCTTTTTGTCGTTGTTAATGGGGCTTGTAAGGAAAAAGACTTCAGTATCATAGAAGAGCGTTTCGCTGGCAGACTGGTGTTGGAGCCGCTCGCGGACCGCGCGCTGCTTGCGTTGCAAGGGCCAAGAGCCGAAGCGGTATTGGCTGAACTTGCGCCGGAAGTCAAAGACATGGTGTTTATGGAAACGACCATGATAACGCTTGAAGGCACTGTTTGCTGGGTTTCCCGGTGTGGCTATACCGGGGAAGACGGATTTGAGATTTCGGTGCCAGAAGCTGATGCACCGGCTTTTGCGCAGCGATTGTTGCGGCATGCTGATCTGGAGTGGATCGGTTTGGGAGCACGCGATAGTTTACGCCTTGAGGCGGGCTTGTGTCTTTCAGGCCATGATTTTGACGGCTCCATTACACCTGTCGAAGCCGGTCTTGCATTTACGCTTGGCAAAAAACGCCGCGAAGCTGGTGACTTTATAGCAAGCGAACGTATTCTTTCGCAGCTTCAAGACGGCCCTGACAAATCGCTGGTTGGAATTGTACCCGTTGGTCGGGCTCCCGCACGTGAGGGAGCCGAAATTGCTGATTTGGACGGCAACATTATCGGTACGGTCACGTCAGGCGGCTTTGGTCCAACATTCGGTGGGCCGGTAGCCAGGGGCTATGTGCCAAAAGCTTTCACCGAGGAAGGCACAGAGATACAATTGATGATCAGGGGCAAGGCGCATCCGGCGAAAGTTGTCGCCACGCCTTTTGTGCCGCAACGCTATAAGCGAAAGCAGGCTTAGAACAAAGTATTTTCATTGAGATCACTAGAGGGGACGTAACATGACCAAATTTACAGAAGACCATGAATGGATTGACGGCGACGGTGACGTGGTAACTGTCGGCATCACGGATTATGCGCAAAACGCACTGGGTGACGTTGTTTTTGTGGAGCTGCCCGAAGTGGGCGGCACTTTCAGCAAAGGCGACGAAGTTGCTGTTGTTGAATCGGTGAAAGCTGCCAGCGAGGTCTATGCACCGTTGGACGGTGAAATTGTCGAGATCAACGATGCACTGGAAGGCGAGCCCGGTTTGGTTAACAGCAGCCCAACCGAGGGTGGCTGGTTTTTCAAAATAAAACTCAACAATACCAGCGATCTGGACGGGTTGATGGATAAGGCCGCCTATGATGCTCATGTGGCGGGATTGGACTAGCGCCGAATAACAAAGCCAGTTTTTAAGGATCAGCCCAAGGTATTTGTTGGGCGAGTATGATGTCTAAGGAGTACGCGCATGCGTTACCTGCCGTTAACCAGTGATGATCGCCAGGCCATGTTGGCCAAAATTGGTGTTCGTCACATTGATGACCTTTTCAAAGACGTGCCAAAGGCCGATTTGAATCCGGAAATTAACCTGCCAAAACGCCAGAGCGAAATGGCAGTAGAGCGGCAGCTGTCGACGTTGGCGGCAAAAAACACGTCAGCCGGTTCGGTGCCGTTTTTTGTTGGGGCAGGGGCTTACAAGCACCATGTGCCGGCGACCGTTGACCATATGATCCAGCGCGGTGAATTTCTTACCGCTTACACGCCTTACCAGCCGGAGATTGCGCAAGGCACGCTGCAGTATCTGTTTGAATTTCAAACGCTTGTGGCGCAGTTAACCGGCATGGATGTGGCCAACGCCAGCATGTATGATGGTTCTACGGCAACCGCTGAGGCGGTAATGATGGCGCGGCGGGTAACCCGCAAGAAACGTGCGGTTATCGCGGGCAGTGTTCATGCCCATTACCGCGCTGTCGTTGAGACAACCACCCAGTTCACTGACGACAATATTGTTTGCCAGGCGCCAAACCCCGCTGATGCAGGGGCTGAGCTTCAGGCGGCGTTGGATGCCATTGACGACACAACAAGTTGCGTGGTTGTGCAAAACCCTGGCATCAACGGCAGCGTGCTTGATTTGGGGCCGGTCGCCGAGGCGGCTCACGCCCACAAAGCGCTGTTGATCGTGGTGGTTACCGAAGTTATGTCGCTGGGCTTGATAAAAAGCCCGGGCGAAATGGGTGCTGATATTGTTGTCGGCGAAGGCCAGTCAATCGGAAATGGTTTGAATTTCGGAGGCCCCTATTTAGGGCTGTTTGCCACCAATCAAAAATATGTTCGTCAAATGCCAGGGCGCCTGTGCGGCAAAACCGTCGATGCAGAGGGTGAGCAAGGTTTTGTGCTGACGCTGTCAACCCGCGAGCAACATATCCGGCGCGAGAAAGCCACATCCAATATTTGCACCAATAGCGGCCTTTGTTCGCTGGCTTTTACTGTGCATATGAGTTTGCTCGGTGAAAAGGGCCTGCGCCAGTTGGCGCGGGTGAACCATAAGCGCGCCTGCGATTTGCGCGATGCTCTCACGGCGGCCGGGTTTGAGGTTCTGAATTCAAGCTTTTTCAACGAGATAACCGTACGTCTATCCAAAGGTGCTACTGACGTCGTTGAGACTTTAGCCGCCGACGGGGTGCTCGCTGGGGTCCCCATGGAACGACTATACCCGGGACAGGGGTTCGACGATCATCTGATATTGGCCGCTACCGAAACTGTAACCGACGAGGACATTGCTGTTCTGGTTTCCAAACTTACGGAGGCAGTGCAATGAGCATGAACACACAGGGCCGTCCAACCGCGCCGGTTGCAGGTAGCGTCGCCGATGGCACAAGCGAAATGACACCGGTTTTTGAAAGCTTTTCGGGCCACCGTGGCTTACGGCTTTTCGAGCCACTGATATTCGAACTTGGCTCCACTGAGACAACAGGTGTTGATGTTGACGAGGCGGGTGACTTTGAAATGTCCATCGGTGACCTTGAACGTACAGCCGAAATTGGTTGCCCCGGGCTGCCGGAGCCCGACGCAGTGCGCCATTTCACCCGATTGTCGCGCCGCAACTATGGCATTGATATGGGTGTGTTTCCGCTGGGATCATGCACAATGAAGCACAACCCGCGGCTCAACGAAAAAATGGCACGCTTGCCTGGGTTTGCCGACATTCATCCGTTACAGCCAACATCCAGCGTGCAGGGCGCGCTGGAATTGATGGACCAGCTTAGTCACTGGATTTGCAGCTTGACCGGCATGCCCGCCGTTGCGCTGTCTCCTAAAGCCGGTGCCCACGGTGAACTGTGCGGCGTGATGGCAATTCGAGCGGCGCTGGAAGCACGCGGCGATGCCCGTGAAGTGGTGCTTTGTCCTGAAAGTGCGCACGGCACCAATCCGGCAACCGCAGCATTCTGCGGTTACAAAGTGAAATCGATCCCGGCGAAGGGAAATGGCCGCGTTGATCTGGATGCTCTCATTGAAGCGTTGGATGACACGGTTGCGGCGGTAATGATTACTAACCCCAATACGTGCGGCTTGTTTGAAACCGAGGTTAAAGACATCTCCGATGCCGTTCACAAAGCCGGCGCATTTTTCTACTGCGATGGTGCCAATTTCAACGCCATCATGGGTAAAGCGCGCCCTGGGGATCTGGGCGTTGATGCCATGCATCTTAACTTGCACAAAACTTTCTCCACCCCGCACGGCGGTGGCGGGCCGGGCTCTGGGCCGGTTGTTTTCTCCGATGCTCTGAAAGATTTTGCCCCGCTGCCATATGTCACTATGAGCGAAGGTGAAAGGGCCCTGCATGAATGGTCAGATGAAAAGGGCCAATCGCTGGGTCGCCTGACCGCGTTTCACGGCCAGATGGGCATGTATGTAAGGGCATTAAGCTATATGCTTAGCCACGGTGTTGATGGCATTCGCCAGGCTGCTGAAGATGCTGTGCTGAACGCCAACTATGTGCTGGCTTCGCTGCAGGATATTATGTCGGCGTCATACGGTGGTCCTTGCATGCACGAGGCCTTGTTCGATGATGCTTTCTTGAAAGACACTGGCGTTACTACGCTCGATTTTGCCAAGGCCATGATCGATGAGGGTTATCATCCGATGACCATGTATTTTCCGTTGGTTGTGCACGGCGCCATGCTGATCGAGCCCACTGAGACCGAATCCAAATACAACATGGATCAGTTCATTCGCTCCATGCGTGGATTGGCGGAAACTGCCGTTGCCGGTGAAACAGCGCGGTTTGAAGGTGCGCCGTATTTTGCACCCTGGAAACGACTGGACGAGACACAGGCAGCACGCCAACCGGTGCTTCGTTACAGCCCACCAGAACCCGATCAGAAATAGGCCAAAAGCTAAAAAGTAAATCAGATATTAACCATTGGGATTTTAGTATCCAACCTTTCAGGGTCAAATGGTGGGCTGACAGTCTGCCAAACCTGACGGAAAGGACTTCGCGTGGCTAAGCGAATTTTGGCAATCGATTCAACCGCAGGCCTGCAGGATACGCTGGCGGGTTACCTGCCGAGCAGCGAGTTTCTCATCGCGGGAGCAACCGGCGGCGAACAGGCGCGCGATATCCTCAAAACAGAACATTTTGACGTGGTCGTGGCCGCGCACCAGCTGGCTGATATGGACGGGTTTGCGCTGATTGAATTTGTTGCAGAATTAGAGCGGCGCCCCTCCATCATATTGATCGGCGATGATGACCCAATCGCTCGTCACAAAATTCGTGACCATGCGATGGCTTACAGCGTCAATTTACTGGGTACACTAACGGCGCCATTAGATCGCAGTCTTTTTCAGGCAACACTACAGGACGTGGCTGACCTTGGCGACGGTTCCAGCGAAGGCGCGCAGCCTGGTCTCGCCGAAACAGAGTTTATGCGCGGTCTGATGACCGACGGCCTTTCGCCGGTTTTTCAGCCGAAAATTAATCTGCGCAACGGCAAAGTTGTTGGCGCGGAGGCCTTTGCGCGCTGGAATGCGCCCGGCGGCGGTTTGTTGGGGGCAGGCGCGGTTATCAGAGTAGCACGCGAAAAAGGCCATATGGATGTTTTGACATACCGTATGCTTGAGCTTGCAATGCAACAACAAGGCAAATGGCGGCGCGAAGGCAAAGACGTTCCGTTGTCCATCAATACTTCGAGCGAGAATCTGCGAAAGTCAGACTTCGCTGATGTTGTATCGGGTTTGGCTGATCAGTTTGGTGTTGATCCGTCGATGGTTCGCCTGGAGGTAACAGAAGCCGACTTTCAGGTGGACAAGCGAGTGCCTTTGGAAAATTTGGCGCTGCTGCATGCCCGTGGTTTTGGCTTAAGTTTGGATGATTTCGCTGCAGGCTTTGCTCCTTTGATGCAGCTGAAGGCAATACCGTTTGATGAAATCGTTGTGGACCGAACTTTCCTCGAGCGCGCAGCCGAAGACGAGGTGGCAAAAATCATCTTCGAAGCAGCGATTGACTTGGCCAAAAAGCTTAAACTTTCCTCTACCGTTGAAGGTGTAGAAACCGAGGCGCAATTGAAAATGGCCAAGGCGGTGGGTGCAGATTATGCCCAGGGTTATTTCATCGGCAAGCCCATGTCAGCCAGCGAGTTCCTGATCTGGATCGAAGATTATGAAGACGGTGTTCTGGTTATTCCGGGGCTGAATTGAACCCGCAATTTCTATGAATACTCAGCTCTCGCGTTGTTGCTTGAGGTAATTATACAGGGTAGCCCGGGCAATGGCTAAAACCCGGCAAACATATGCCGCTGCTTGTTTGCCATTGAACGCACCGTTTTCTGCCAATGCAAATACCAGCATCTTTTTCTGTTTCTGAGAAAGCTGAGCCAAACTAGTGCCTTCTTGTTCGGTCCAATCTGTAATGAACTGATTTATTTTTTCGTGCCAGTCTTCCTTGAATAAGACATCAGGTTGGCCGGTATCGATTGGTACGGAAATAAGTGCTGACAGCGCCATATGGGCACGATGAAAGTGGGAAACATCTGTGTTTATACAAAGAATGCCGACGGCATCATCAGTGTCGTTTCGAGCAACAATGCTTACGGACTTAATGCGTTTGCCGTCCCAGTTTGTTTTTTCATAGGGCCCAATAATTCGGTCCTCTGGTTTAAAGTCAATTTCATGCAATAAAGATGGTTCACCGATTTCACGCTGTGAAAAATTGTTGGCAATATATGTTACCTGTTCCGTTGACAGGTCATGCACAACTACTTCCGCGTATGGATGTAAAAGCAGAGCAACGGCGTCCGCAATATCTTTATATTTGTCGAGTTGTGGGTGCATAAGCGCCTGTTAAAAGTTACTAGTGGCGTATTCAGACAGATGCTTCAAACCCTGTTCAATGTGACTTTTGGGTGCACCAATGCCGAGGCGAATAAACTGGTCCATGCCGTATACATCGCCGGGCAGCAGCATAATGCTCCGATCCTCGCGTAGCTTATGAACCAATTCCGTAGAATTTATATCCATTGAATATCTCACGAACGCCATGCCGCCAGCCTTCGGAAGTATGCAGGAAAACAGGTTGGCATTGTTATCAAGCCAACTTGACAGTAGTGCAACATTTTCATTGAGAATGCGGCGGCTGCGCACCAAAATCTCGGCGCGTTTGGTCGGTTGCACTACAATGTTAGCGATATATTCGCTGACCGCGCCGGCAGTGATCGACGTGTAATCCTTGCTTTGCCAGGTTTTGTATATCTTGTCTTTTGGTCCAACCAGCCAACCTATGCGCAGGCCGGGTAGGGCGATGGCTTTCGATAACCCCGAAGTGATGATGCATTTTTCATATAAATCGACAAAGCTTGGACTTTCCACTCCGTCAAGTTCCGACCCTTTGTAAACTTCGTCTGCATGTAGCCAAAGGTCATGCTTGCGGGCGAAAGCAACAAGCGTGTCCATACTGTCACGCGGCAACGTGCTGCCAGTGGGGTTGTTGGGATGACAGATAGTGATCATCTTGGTGCGCGGGCTGATGACGTTAGCCAATTCGTCCATGTCCGGTTGCCAGCCTGTGTCTTCACGTAGTGGCACTTCGCGCACAATAATACCCAGCGCTTTGGCGAAACCCCAAATTTGTAAATAGTTGGGCACAACAACAACCAATTCATCGCCAGCCTCCAGCATAGACATCACCATAAGGATGTTTGCCTCTGCGGACCCATTGGTAATGATAACTTCATCAGCACTGCGGTTGTCATATAGATTGGCAACGGACTGGCGAAGCTCTGGCGCGCCGTTAGTCCAGCCATAGCCAAGCTCAACATTCAGCACTTCTTCGATCTGCTGCTGTGTCAGTAACTCACGCATTGTGTAGGGATGGACGCCGCTGTCGGATAGATTGTGGTCAACAGTGTTTTCGTATAGCGACTGAATACGTTCGAGCGTGAATTCGACGAGTTCCATGAGCTTCCCTTTCTTACATTGATCAATATAGACAAATGTTCTTCATTTAGATTTATTGTCTATATTAAACGCGAAAGGAAGGAAAGCTCATTTTTACCCTTTTTGACGCAAAGCTAGAAGGCAGCCCTGAATGACGCGCGAATATTGCGCCCTGGCAGAGGTGCTACGTCCTTAAGGAAACTAGTGTGCTGCCGCCCAGTGCTGTCAGTAATGTTGCTGGCCCGAACATCAAACGACAAGTTCTTATTCTCGAACGGTCGTACCGTCACGTAAGCATTCCAGAAGGCATAACCGTCAGTCGGCAGTTCACCCGTAGACACATCGGTTACGTCGCCGTAAATCTCGACTTCTGTTCTGAAGTCAAAGCTCTCTGCTCTGGCATCAACACCGAACACAAAGCTTGATGGTGGCAAGCGTGGCAGTTCGTCATTGCCACCACGGTCCAAATCAGCCTTGATCACATCAAATTGACCATCGAGATGAATGTCCACTTCACCGAGTTGCGACCAGTTGTAGCTGCCCAAATGATACTCGGCCTTCGCTTCAAAACCATAGATTTGAGCGTCGTTGGCGCGGAATTCGAAAACGGGCAGTTCGTCTTCCTCTTCGCCGGTTACAACTTCGTAGATAAAGTCATCGTAGCTTGTGAAATATGCATTGGCGACAAAGCTGAAGGGACCCGTGGCATATGTGAATGTTGCTTCAGTGCCCAGCGCGGTTTCAAGACCAAAGTCCGGGTTGCCAACTTCGAAAGCATTGGTTGCTAGATGCGGACCGTTTGAAAACAGCTCTTCTGTGGATGGCGCTCGTTCGGTACGATACACAGTTATGCCGAAAAAGGTTTCGTCGCTTACATCATAACCAGCACCAACACTGCCGCTGAATCCATCAAAGTCTCGCTCAACTCCGGTTGATGCTACTTCGTAGGACGTGCGCTCGTAGCGCCCACCAAAATCGAAGCGCCATTGACCAGTTGTGTATTCTTTTACTGTGTAGATACCTAGCTGGCTGCTGTCGGCCGGTGGAACGAAAGCCTCTTCTCCAATAGCGGAAAAGTCGCGTGAGCGAATTTGAATGCCCGTAGAACCGCTCCAGTTGTCGTTACCTTTTTCCACCAGATCAAGTCGGCCTTCCCAGCCTTCATTTGAGAAGACAGTGCCGATTTCATCACCTTCCAGTTCAGTATGGGCGTAGTCAGAATAGCCGAAGCGGAATTTTGCCTTTGAGAACCAGCCGAAGTCGCCAGAGAATTCTCCGTTTATGTCATAACGAGTTTGGTCGAGGTCGATGCGAACTACTTCTTCCTCTTCTTCCTCGTGTTCTTCCTCTTCTTCCTCGTGCTCTTCTTCATGGCCATGACCATGACCACCTGGCACGCCATACAAGCTGTCGAGCTTGCGAATATTAAAACCGATGAAGCCGTTGTCGAACAAGAAGCTGAGGCCGACGGAACCGCCTTTGGTCTCAACGGCACTGTTCTCAACGGTGCCAAATGCTTCCTCTTCTTCCTCGTGCTCTTCGCCTTCCTCGTCGTGCTCCTCTTCCTCTGCTTCTTCAAGCGCTCTCAGTATAGAACTTTCAGCAAAGCCTGGGATGTCATAGTCACCGGTGTCGCGGTAGAAATAGTCGCCGTGCAGGACAATTTTTGCCCGGTCACCGTCGCTGACAAGTGCATTAAAAGCAGCGGTTAATTCATGGCCTTCGTCTACGCTGGTATAACCATAGCGCACGGCACCATCAAAGCCGCCATCAGGTACTTTTGTTGGAATTCTGCCGTCAATCACGTTGACAACACCGCCAGCTGCGGAGCTACCATAGATCAGCATCGCCGTGCCGCGCAAAATCTCAATGCGTTCAGCCAGTGCAGGCTCTACTGCAACTGCGTGGTCCGGGCTTGTCGCTGAAGCGTCGATAGAACCAAGTCCGTTATCAAGGACACGGATACGATCACCGCCGAGGCCACGTATCACTGGACGGCTTGCGCCTGGACCAAAGAATGTGGAGCTTATGCCCGGCTGACTACGTAGCGTTTCGCCGATGGTGCCGTTGACCCGGCGAAGGACCTCATCTTTTGTAAGGATTGTTGCCCCAAGAATTGTTTCGCCAAGCTTTCTTCCTTCAAAGGCACCTGAGACGATGATCTCTTCCAATTGGTCCTCAAGCGGCGGTGCGGCTCTGGTTGCGGTTGCAGCTGGAGCAAACATGCCAAGAGCGACAGAAGCGAGCAGGGAGTTTTTCAAAAAGCGTGTGCCACGATTGGCTTTATCAGTATTCATTGTTCTACCTAAATCTACAAAGGCGAACCGCGCTTAGACGGATTCATACCTTGAAATGGAAACTGACCGGTTAAACCGGCGATGTACATGTAAATGGATCTAGGTTGAAAGAGGTGGCGCGCGGGCAGGATGGGCGCGGAAAACTTCCGACTGTCGCGGTTGCGCAGCGAAGATATCGGTCAGGTTGTCCGTGTAATTGTCGGAGTACAGCAGTACAAATGTGCTTTTGCCAGGCGCTGAATCCCCGATGCTTTTACACACCAGACAATCGGTATGCTGGCTATCAAGCGCCTGATCTCTGACATGGTCAACCTGTAGCGCCTGCACCCACATTAGAGCACAGAGCACAAAAAGTTTCATGAATGTCGACGTTCGAGCGGTCATTTGGTGCTGACTTTGTTATTTGAAGCCGTGGGCGAAATGTAATGATGTAACTTGTCGGCGTCAAGCAAACTTCAGATTATCATTTGTTCTTGTTTTGTTCTTATGTTATGGTGCCGCCATGAACATAGAAAACAGGACATATAATTCAATACCAGCCGGATCACCGTGGGCGGTAAAAAGTCTTAAGCATCAGCATACTGCGCAGAAGTTTAAGCAGGCGCACAAGGGCCATACCCATAAAGGACGGGGTGCTGTCTCCAACGACAGTGGCCGGTTTGAGCGGCTGCAACGAGCTATTTTCAGTGATGGATGGGCAGACGGCCGAAATTTGGACGCCGAGGTG